>JBQTJE010000168.1:0-6448 GCA_052387455.1 Pseudonocardia sp. | reverse complement strand
GGCCGCGCAGTACCCGGTCGTGCTGCTCAACTGCCTGACCGACCCGTTGCCGGGCCCCGCCGTGATCCCGGACGAGGTCGGCGGCGGGCGTGCCGCGGCGCGGGCGCTGCTCGACGCCGGCCACCGCGACGGCATCTGGCTGGTCGGCGAACGGCCGCGGACGGTGTATGCGGCGGGCCACCGCTCCCGCGGGATCCGGGCGGAGCTGGCCGCGGCGGGCGCCCGGCTCGGCGGCACGGTCGACTGCGCGTGGCAGCCGCCCGCGTCCTACCGGGCGGTGCGGGCGCTGCTGCGGCGGGCGCGCCCGACGGCGCTGATCTGCCTCAACGACCGGACCGCGTTCGGCGCGTCCCAGGCACTGCAGGAGGCGGGGCTCCGGGTGCCGCGCGAGGTCTCGCTCGTCAGTTTCGACGACTCGGAGCTGGCCGGCTGGATGCGTCCGGGCCTCAGCTCGGTGGCGTTGCCGCACCACGAGATGGGCCGCCTCGCCACCGACCTGCTCATCAAGGGCGAGTGGCACCCCGAGATGCACCGGGTCGGCATGCTGCTGCGCGCGCGGGAGTCGATCGCCCCGCCCGGCCCACGCTGAATCGGACCGGCCAGGGAATTCTCCGCCGGTCAGCGGGCGGCGTCGACGACCGCCGCCCCGTAGTCGGCGAACACCCGGTCCGAGGTGAGGATGGTGCAACCCTCGACGCGTGCCTGGCTGATCAGCAGCCGGTCGAACGGGTCGCGGTGCAGCAACGGCAGTTCCTCCAGCGCGTGCAGGTGTGCGTCCCGGATGTCGAGGCGGTCGAAGCCCAGTTCCTGGACCGCGGCGCCGAGCCGCGGTATCGGCGCCAGCTTCCGCAGCGACACCTTGATCGCGACCTCCCAGAGCGTCGCGACGGACACAACGAGCCGGTCCGCTCGCCGCACGACGTCCCGCCCGGCGGGTCCGAGCCGCTCGCTGCCGGCGAGCAGCCAGAGCAGCGCGTTCGTGTCGAACAGGATCTGCACGTCAGACCGCGTCGTCGAACATCGCGGTGATCTCGGCGTCCGCCTCGTCGTAGTCCGGGGCGAAGACGATCTGCCCGCGCAACGCGCCGAACGGGTCCGACCGCCGCGGCGCCGGGATGGGAACCAGCGCGAACCGGGTCACCCCGGAGCCCCGACGGGTGATCACGACGTCCTCGCCGCGTGCAGCGGCGTCGAGCAGCTTCGAGAGGTTGGTCTTCGCCTCGTGCACGTTCGCCTGTTGCATCTAGCTAGTCTAGCTAGAGCAGGGTGTCGCCGGCCAGCGGTCGATCGACGCGGTGCACCCTCGGCCCGGCAGGCCGCCTTGACGATCTCGTCTCCTCAGGCAAGGCTGGCCTATCTTCATGGGAGCCGGACTTGCGCGTTGCCGCCCCGATACGCCGTCGGCGTGATGCCGGTCGGCAATGGCCGAGGTCACCTACGTGGACGGCTGGACGCGGGCGGCGCTCGGCGACCGGCAACCCCAGATCACCCGTGGCAACAGAGCGTCGCGCAGGTCGGCCTGGCGCTCGGCCGCTCGACGGAAGCCCGGCAGCTGGTGTCGGACGCCGAGTCGGCGATCACGGGCGTACCTCACCTTCCCTGTCGGGCAGTCCACCTCGATGGTCTAGCCCTCGGCGCCGAGCCTGCCGTTCGCCGTCGACCGGCTCGTGCCGCAGATGGATCAGGCGGTTTCGGGCTCCTGATCGTCCACGAACGAGAACGGCGCTGATCAACGGGAGGGTGTTCCCGCTGGTCAGCGCCGTTTCGGGGCCTGGACTCAGGCGGCCTGCTTGGTCTCCCAGAAGATCTTGTCGATCTGGGCCACGAGGTCGAGCAGTTCCTGGCCGGTGGCCGGATCCGACGACGCCTTGGTGCCGCCCGGTCCGCCGCCTGCCTTCTTGGTGGCCTTGTTGAACAGGTCGTTCAACTCGGGGTACTTCTCGAAGTGCGGCGGCTTGAAGTAGTCGGTCCACAGCACCCACAGGTGGTGTTTGACCAGGTCGGAGCGCTGCTCCTTGATGATCAGTGCACGGGCCCGGAACTCCGGGTCCTCGTTGCCCTGGTACTTCTCCTGGACGGCCTTGACCGACTCCGCCTCGATGCGGGCCTGGGCCGGGTCGTACACCCCGCAGGGGAGGTCGCAGTGCGCGGTGGCCTCCAGCTGCGGACGGAAGCGGGACAGAATCCCCATGGGTCCTCCCTGAAGTGATCGTTCTGGCTGCTTCGACACTACTCGCGGTACCCCGACGGCACTCAACGCACACCGGAGGTGGGCATGCGCTGGCGGCGGGTGGTGGTGCGCGGCCCGTCGATGTCGCCCGCGCTGGCCGACGGCGACGTCGTGCTGGTCCGGTTCGGTGCGCGTGCCCGCCCGGGTGACGTGGTGCTCGTGCGGTGGGCCGCCCGGCCCGGGCAGCTGTCGGTGAAGCGGGCCGTGCGCCCCGACGGCGCCGGCTGGTGGGTGCGCGGGGACAACCCGTTCGGCTCGACGGACTCGCGCGAGCTGGGCGCCGCCGAGGTGCTGGGAGTCGTCCGCCTGCGCCTGTGGCCCCACCCCACCCGCCCCACCCGCCCCGCCCGCCCCACCCCGCCCCGCCGCCCGCACCGCCCGACCGCACCGCCCGACCGCACCTTGGACCCTTGACGCGCCATTCCAGCGTCAAGAGACCGCATCAAGGGTCCAAGGTGCGGCCGGGGGTGGGGCGGGCGGTGGGGTGGGCGGTGGGTGGGGGGCGTGGGGTGACGAAGGAGACGCGGCTGTCGGGGGCAGTGGCCGCTACGCTGATCGCCGTACCCGACAGCCCCACCTCGTCGGCGGTCGTCGCGACATCCCGCGGCGCTTCCGGTGAGGGGCCGTCCGGCACCGTGCACGGCCGATACCCGCGACCACCCGGTGCACGGCGATGCAGCGCCCGCGAGGGCGCCCCACCCGCAGCGCACGAGGAAGTGGTCTGCCATGACGACCGTCGAGAACCGCCCCGCCACCGAGCCCACGTCCGCGGAGATCTTCGCGGCGCACCGCGGCGGCAAGCTCTCCACCGGGCTCGCGACCCCGCTGTCCGACGCCCGCGACCTGGCCATCGCCTACACCCCCGGCGTCGCCGAGGTGAGCCGCGCGATCGCCGCCGACCCGGGCCTCGCCGCCCGCTACACCTGGGCGGACCGGCTGGTCGCGGTGGTGAGCGACGGCACCGCGGTGCTCGGGCTGGGCGACATCGGCCCGCGCGCGGCGCTGCCGGTGATGGAGGGCAAGTCGGCGCTGTTCAAGACCTTCGGCGGGCTCGACTCGATCCCGATCGTGCTCGACACCACCGACGTCGACGAGATCGTCGAGACCCTCGTGCGGCTGCGGCCCAGCTTCGGCGCGGTGAACCTGGAGGACGTCTCGGCGCCGCGCTGCTTCGAGCTGGAGCGGCGGTTGGTGGAGGCGCTCGACTGCCCGGTGATGCACGACGACCAGCACGGCACCGCGATCGTGCTGCTCGCGGCCCTGCGCGGGGCGTGCGCCGTGACCGGTCGCGAGCTCGCCGACCTACGGGTGGTGGTCTCGGGGGCGGGCGCGGCCGGGGTGGCGTGCGCGCGGATCCTGCTGGCGGCCGGCGCCTGCGACGTCGTCGTGCTCGACTCGCGCGGCGTGCTCGACGCCGCCCGTGGCGGGGAGAAGGCCCTGCTCGCGGCGCGGACGAACCCGCGCGGCGTCACGGGCGGGATCGCGCAGGCCCTGGCCGGCGCGGACGTGTTCGTCGGGCTGTCGAGCGCCCGGCTGCCCGAGGAGCTGCTCGCCACGATGGCACCGGAGTCGATGGTGTTCGCGCTGTCCAACCCCGATCCCGAGGTGGCGCCCGACGTCGCGGCCCGGTACGCGGCGATCGTCGCCACCGGGCGCAGCGACTTCCCCAACCAGATCAACAACGTGCTGGCGTTCCCGGGGGTGTTCCGGGGCGCGCTGGACGCGGGCGCGCGGCGGATCACCGAGGCGATGAAGCTGGCCGCCGCCGACGCGATCCTGGCGGTGGCGCGCGACGACCTCGCCCCGGACCGGATCGTGCCCAGCCCGTTCGATCCGCGGGTGGCGCCCGCCGTCGCCGCCGCGGTGATCGCCGCCCATCACGTTGGGTGATGATCTGCACGCCGCTGACGTGCGGCGCAGGGCCGTGACCGCCAGAAGATAACGCAGCGTCTATCGACTGCGGCCACGGATTCAGCCGATCGGGAGAATTGGGCGTGTCGTGCGTCCCATCGCGTCGTTGAACCGGGTGACGGACCGGGTCACACGCGAGGCGGGAGACGCTCATGGGTTCCGACGGCCTGTACGCAGGCGGTGCGCGCCGCGCCCCGCGGCCCCGCCCGGCCGGTGCGCCGCCCGCCCGCGATCTCGCCGATCCCGCCGATCTTGCCGAGCCCCCCGTGCCGACCAGGCCCGCCGAGCCCGGGATGGACGCCGTGGCCCGCGCGGAGCTGCGCCGTTCCCGGCACGCCGTGTTCGGCGCCGACGGCCCCGCGCCGGAGATGGCGGCGTTCGCCGGCCGGGTCGCGGCGGCGGTCGGGGACCGCGAGCCGTTCGTGCCCGCGCCGAGCGGGCCACTCGGCTCGGCCCCCCTGCCCGCGGTGCGCCGCCCGCTGCCGGCCCCGCACGAGGTCGTCGGCCCCGGGGACCGGGCCGGGCGCATCCCGGACGGGCCGGCGCCGTCCGGCCCGGAGAGCGTCCCGCTGCCGAGCGCGCCCGCCCTGGTCTGCGACGGCACCGACCGGATCGTGCGGGTCAACCCGGCCCTGCTGGCCCTGGCCGGGCGCGCCGCCGAGGGTGCCGCGGGGCTGTTCGGCATGCGCCTGCCGCAACTCGTCGTCGGGCCGGACAGCGACGCGCGGCTCGTCCGCCCGGACGGCGGCCTGGTGCGGGTCCGGGTGCTGCGCTGGGACGTGCCGGGTGGTGAGCTGCGCGCCGTCGTCCTCGTCGAGCTGGACCCCACCGCCGACGAGGAACGGACCGCCCAGCGGCACCGGGTCGACGCGCTGGAGCGACTGACGGGCGCCGGCACGTGGACCTACGAGCTCGCGAGCGGCACGTTGCGGCGCAGCACCGCGCTCGAGGAGCTGTACCGCGCCGTGGGGCTGGACCCGGAGGCGCGCGCCGAGCGGGCGGCGGTGGAGAGCGACCTGGTCGCGCGGCTGTGCGCGACGCTGCGTGCCGGGGCCCCGTCGAGGGGCCACCTCGTGCAGCTGGAGCTGCCCGGAGGGCAGCGGCTGGCGTGCCGCGCGGACGTGGAGTACGGCCCGGACGGCGCCCCGGTGCGACTGGTGGGAGTCGTGCGCGACATCGGTGCCGAGCGGGCGGCGCAGGACCGGGTCAAGCGTTCCGGGCAGCGCTTCGACGACCTGGTCGCGGCGCTGCCGGGCGGGGTGGCGATCGTCGACCCGGGCGGCCGGATCGTCGAGGCGAACGCGGCGCTGGCCGCGCTGCTCGACACGCCCGTCGAGCGGCTGCGCGGGCGCCCGGTCGCCGCCGTCGCCGTCGACCCGTCGGGGCAGCGGCCGGCGGGTGCGTTCCCCGAGTGGCTGCGGCTGATCCGCCCCGGGGCACGCCACGGCTACACCGTGGAGTCGGTGCCGCTGCGCCGTGGTGACGGCAGCACCGCCTGGGCCGACCTGCGGGTCACGGTCACCACCTCCGACGACGGCGGCTGGTCCTGGATGGTCGTCTGCACCGACCTCACCGAGAGCCGCCAGGCCGCCGCGGACCTGCGCCGGGCCGCGGAGGTCGACGCGCTGACCGGCCTGCCCACCCGCGCCGGTGCCGTGGAGCTGCTGGAGGCGCTGATGGTCGGGCCCGGCCGGGGCACGGTCGCGGTGGTGTGCGCGGGGATCGACGACTTCCGGCGCGTCAACTCCTCCCTCGGCCACGCCGCGGGCGACGCCGCGCTCGCCGCGCTCGCGGACCGGCTGCGCGCCGAGCTGCCCGCGGGTTGCACGGCCGCGCGGCTCTCGGGTGACGAGTTCGTCGTGGTCTGCGCGGACCACCGCAGCCACCGCCCCACCGGCCGGCAAGGCACCGGTGAGCCCGCCGACCTCGCCCGCACGGTCGCCGCGGTGCTGTCCGGCGCCACGTTCGTCGACGGCCGCGCGGTGCGGCTGTCGGCGTCGGCGGGGGTCGCGGCGGGGGTCGTCGGTCGCCGCACCACGGCCGCGGACCTGCTGCGGTTCGCCGAGATCGCCATGCACGACGCCAAGCGCCGGGGCACCCGGGTCGCCGTCGCCACCGAGGAGCTCGTCGGCGCCGCGGGCGCCGCGCTGGAGCTGGAGACCGGGCTGCGCACCGCACTCGGCGGCGGGGGCGCCCCCGCCGCACGCGGACCGGCTCGTCGTGAAGCCCGCCCCCCCGCCGCGCCCGGCGGCCTGGGCGCCGGCGCTGCGCGCGCGGCGCGGCTAGGCGGCGGCGATGCTGCTCCGG
>JBQTJE010000167.1:0-10765 GCA_052387455.1 Pseudonocardia sp. | reverse complement strand
CTGATCCGCGCGGCGATCACCTTGCCCTCCAGCTGCTCGGCGATCCCGCGGGAGATCTCCTCCCGATCGGCCTCAGTCAACATCGTGCGCTGCGCGCCCACCCGGTGCTCCTCGTCGGCTCCATGTCACCGACGATATACACCAAGATCAATTGCTTCCACCGGTTGGGATCAAGAGGCCTTGTCACGCACCTCGTTCAGAGTCTTCCGGGCCACGCGGCCTGCGGTCTCGTCGAGCAGCGTCACCGACAAGCTCAGCTCTGGTACAGGCCGGTTGCACTGAACCTTCGAGTTGACCTTCACTGCCCCCGGCACGCTGTCCGAGAAGTGCGGCGTGTCAACAAAGGTGATTCGACAACCTGCCGGCGAAAAGGTCGCCGTCGTCGCCGTCGCTGGCACCCTGCCCCTAACCTCCGACAGTGATTTATCCTGTAGCACCAAGGGTACCGTCGTTTCGACGGAACCGTCCGCTAGCACAGTCTGCGACCCGCCCTGGGTGGCAATCAGTGCTTTCGTCGCCAGATGGCGTTCACGCGGCTCGTTATTGATCAGCAGCGGCGAAATAGCTACCGCCAATGTCGTCGCGACCACGACCGTCCTATAGGTCCAGTTGAGTCTCATCGCGCGTCCTCCAGGCTCCGCCGGTGCGGTTGCACCGCATTGACAAGACTGGACAGGTGACGACGCAGCCGAGTCGCTTTCGATAATGGTCACTCGAAGGCGTACGGCGGCCGTCGGGACCCGATGCCCGCCGGGCACGGCAGAACGCGAGATCAGACGTCATAGCCCGCATCGGGCGCGACCAGCTCCACCGGCCCGTCGAACGCCGCCTTCGCCTCGGCCAGCAGCGCCTGGCCGTCGGCCCACGGAGGCACGTGGGTGAGCAGCAACCGGCCCACGCCCGCGGCGGTGGCGTACTCCCCGGCCTGGCGGGCGGACAGGTGCACGCCGGTGGGCGGCTCGGTCCAGAACGTGGTGACGTGCGGCCACGAGGCCTCGCAGAGCAGCACGTCCGCGCCCCGGGCCAGCTCGACGAGCCCCGCGCACGGGCCGGTGTCACCGCTGTAGACCAGGGCGCGCCCGCCGTGCTCGACGCGCAGCGCGTAGGCCTCGCAGAGGTGGTCGACCGCGCGGGCCCGGATGGTGACGCCCGCGACGGTGGCGGTGGCCCCGTCGGTGAGGGGCTGGAAGTCGAAGACGTCGGTGAGGTCGGTCTGTGCGAGCTCGGCGGCCGACGGCGCGTACTGGCCGGCGAACCGCCCCGGCGCCTCGGCGGGCGCGAGCACGGGCAACCGCCGCGCGGTGGCGTCGAACGGCGGGCAGGGGTGGTAGCGGCGGTGCACGACCAGCGTCGAGAAGTCGGCGCAGTGGTCGGGGTGCAGGTGGGAGAATGCGACGCCGTCGAGCCGCCACGGGTCGAGGTGGCGTTGCAGGGCGCCGAACGTGCCGTTGCCGAGATCGAGCGCGAGGTTGGCCTCGCCGGCCTGCACGAGGTATCCGGAGGCGGGCGACGCCGGCCCCGGTCCGCTGCCCGAGCATCCGAGCACGATCAGCCGCATGGACGGGACGCTAACCCGGGTGCGTGCCGGTTGTCACACCGTGCGCGCAGGTCTGGTTCCCGCGCGCGAGCCGCGGGTGTGCCGTAGCCACCAGAGCCCCGCGAGCGGCAGTACGAGCGGCACGAACCCGTAGCCGCGCCCGAACGCCGACCACACGGTGTCGTCGGGGAACCCGGCCGCGTCGACGAGGCTGAGCGTGCCCACCACGACCACGCCGGCCAGCTCGAACCCGACGGCCCACCAGGCCAGCGTGCGCAGCCACGGCGCGCGCCCGGCGAGCCCCACCGTCGCCAGCACGTAGACGATCCCGGCGAGCAGCGACAGCAGGTACGGCACCGGCGCCTCGCCGAACCGGGTGGCGATCTGCACGCTCGCGCGCGCGGTCGCGGACAGCGCGAAGATCGCGTAGACGGCGATGAGCACCCGTCCGGGCCCGGTGGCCGTGGCGGAGCGGTCAGGCAACGGGCGTCCAGAGTCCCTGCAACCGCAGCACCGCCACCCCGGTGGCGACCGCCGCGACGGCGATCACCGCGCCGCCCCAGCGCGACGGCTCCGCGGTGGCGAACTGCAGCGCGATGGGCAGCACGCACACCGCGACGACCAGGTAGATGAGGAACGTCGACGGCTCCGGCAACTGGGTGCCGGTGAACACCCGCAACGCCGCGATCGCCGCCTGGAACGCGACCAGCGCGACGACGACCCCGACGATCGGGCGCGTCCAGCGGTCCGGCGGCCGGTCGAGCACCGTGAGCGCGACGCCGTAGACGACCAGCAGGCCGGTCGCGACGAGCAGCACCACCACCAGCGCGTCGATCACGCGGGCACGCTATCGCACCTCGGCCGCGCCCCGGCGCATCGCGACCGGCACGAACGCCAGCGCCGAGAGCGCGATGACGGCGGCGACGGGAGCGAGCGCGCCGAGCCCCGCGATCCCGATCACCACCCCGCCGACGACGCCCGCCACGCCGATCCCGAGGTAGACCACCGAGGCGTTGAGGGCGAGCAGCAGCGGCGCCTGGGCGGCGCCGAGCTCGATGAGCCTGCTCTGGATCGGGGCGTTGATGGTCCAGCCCGTGACGCCGACGAGGAACAGCCCGGCGGCGGCGCCCGCCGCGGTGGTGATCAGCAGCGGCAGGGCTGCGAGCGCGGCCGCGACGGTGACCAGGGCCCCGATCAGCGGTCGCCTGCTCCCGAAGCGGTCGGCGAGGTGCCCGCTCTGCACATTGCCGATCAGCGATCCGATGCCGTAGGCGAGCAGCACCAGGCCCAGCAGCGGGCCGGACACCCCGGCGGACCCGGCGAGCAGCGGCGCCGCGTAGGAGTAGACGCACATGATCGCGACGAGGGCCAGCGCGCTGACCCCCAGGAGCGACAGCACCCGCACGTCCGCGGCCACCGCGAACCGCTCCCGCAGGCCCACCGCGGCCGGCGCCTCGACCACCGGCAGCAGCAGGCGCACGGCTACCGCGCTGGCCAGGCAGAGCCCGGCGATGAGCGCGAACACCCCGCGGTAGCCGAGCGGCTCGCCCAGCAGGGTGCCCAGCGGCACCCCCACGACCAGCGCCAGCGTGATCCCGCCGTACACCGCCGCGACCGCCCGCCCGCGCAGCTGCGGCGCAGCGAGCTGGGTGGCGACGGCCGTGGCGCCGGGGGTGAGCACGGCGGCACCGAGCGCGGCGACGACCCGGCCGGCGAGCAGCATCGGGTAGCTCGGCGCGAGCGCGCACAGCAGGTTGCCGGCCGCGCCGATGACGAGCGCCGCGACGAGCAGCGCGCGCCGCTCCCACGTGCCGGTGAGCACCGCCAGCGCAGGTGCGCCGAGGGCGTAGGCGAGCGCGAACACCGTGATGAGCTGGCCGGCCGCGGCGACGGACACCCCGAGGTCTGCGGTGACCAGCGGCAGCACGCCCGCGACGACGTAGGCGCTGGTGCCGACGGCGAACGCGCCGGTGGCGAGCAGGTGCACCCGCCACGGCAGCCGCGACCGGGCGGCTCCGGTCACGTCCGCACCGGGGCCGGCGCCAGGGTGGCGACCGTGGCGATCTCGGGGCCCAGGAAACGGCGGCCGAGGCGGCGGAACGGCTCCGGGTCGCCGGTGGCGAGGAACTCGTGGGGCGGGGCAGGCGGGCCCAGGGGGTCGCGCAGCAGGTCGGCCCCCATGAGCACGCGCACCACGTCCTTGGCCGTCTCCTCCGCGCTCGACACGAGGGTGACGTCCGGGCCCAGCACGATCTGCAGCACCCCGGCCAGCAACGGGTAGTGGGTGCAGCCGAGCACGACGGTGTCGACCCGGGCGCGCTGCAGCGGCTCCAGGTAACCCTGTGCGAGCCCGAGCACCTGGCGGCCGCTGGTCATGCCGCGCTCCACGAAGTCGACGAACCGGGGGCACGCCACGGCGGTGACCTCGACGTCGCGGGCCGCGGCGAAGGCGTCCTGGTAGGCGCCCGACGCGACGGTGGCGCGGGTGCCGATCACCCCGATGCGGCCGGTGCGCGTGGCGGCCACGGCCCGGCGCACGGCCGGGCGCACCACCTCCACCACCGGGATCGGGTAGCGCTCGCGCGCGTCGGCCAGGCACGCCGCCGACGCCGAGTTGCAGGCGATGACCAGCGCCTTGACGCCCCGGGCGGCGAGCGCGTCGCCCAGCGCCAGCGCGTGGCGGCGGATCTGCGCGATCGGCAACGGGCCGTACGGGCCGTGCGCGGTGTCACCGACGTAGACGACCTGCTCGGCCGGCAACTGGTCGATCACCGCGCGGGCGACGGTGAGCCCGCCGACCCCGGAGTCGAAGATGCCGATCGGGGCCTCGAGCGTCGACGACGCCGTCACGCCGGCGGCCAGTCGATCTCCCCGTGCAGGGTGGCCTCGTCGTGGCCGTCCTGGTCCAGCGCCCGGCGCCGCTCGAGCCGGCCCGCGAAGTCGAACGGGGGCTCGCCGAGGAAAAGGGTAGGCAGCACGCCCCACAGTTTACGGCGCGACGGCGACATCCCGGCCGCCGCGAGAACCGGGCCGGGCGAACCAGCGCGCCGCGAGCACCCCCGCCAGCGCGCCGAACAGGTGCCCCTGCCAGGACACCCCCGGCTGGCCGGGCAGCACGCCGAACAGCATCCCGCCCCAGAACAGGAACAGCATCACCGCCAGCGTGATCTGGCCGGCGCTGCGCGCGTAGAAACCGCGGACCAGCAGGAACGCCAGCCACCCGAAGATCACCCCGGAGGCGCCGACGTGGTTGGTGAACGCCGGCCCGACCAGCCACACGGCCAGCCCCCCGAGGACCCAGATGGTGGCCGTCACCGCGAGGAACCGGCGCAAACCCTCGGCCAGCACCAGGAACCCGAACAGCAGGAACGGCAGGGTGTTCGCGGCGAGATGTGCCCAGTCGCCGTGCAGCAGCGGGGCCCACAGCACCCCGTCGAGGCCGTCGAGCATCCGCGGCAGGATGCCGTTGGCCTGGAGCTGGTCGCCGCTGGCGACGTCGAGGAACTCGATCACGTACAGCAGCACGGTGAGCAGCCCCATGCCGACCAGCGCGCGCAGCGGCGCCACCGGCAGGACACGAGACACGGGGCGGGGCGCGGAGGCGACCATGCCCCGAGGCTACCGGGATCCCGACGACGCCGACGCCGCCATGATCGGCTCCGTCGAAAAGGCTGCGGTGCTCACGCACAAGGTCGGTTGCTCGCACACAGGTCGGAACCTGTGCGTGAGCACCCGGCAGTGTGCGTGGGCCGGCGATCGTCGACGGGCCTCACGCCCAGAGGTGGCCTTCTAGGCCTTCGGCGGCCTCGTCGAGGGTGCCGGTGTAGGCGCCGGTGGACAGGTACTTCCAGCCCGCGTCGCAGACCACGAGCACGATGTCGGCGGTCTCCCCCGCCCCCGCCGCCTTCTCCGCGACGGCCAGCGCCGCGTGCAGGATGCCGCCGGTGGAGATGCCGGCGAAGATCCCCTCCTTCTCCACCAGCTCCCGGGTGCGGCGCAGCGCGTCGTGCGAGCCGACGGAGTACCGCCCGGTGAGCACCTCGGGGTCGTACAGCTCGGGCACGAAGCCCTCGTCGAGGTTGCGCAGCCCGTAGACGAGGTCGCCGTAGCGCGGCTCCGCGGCGATCACGTGCACGTCGGGCTTGCGCTCGCGCAGGTAGCGCCCGGCCCCGACGAGCGTGCCGGTGGTGCCCAGCCCGGCGACGAAGTGGGTGATCTCGGGGCAGTCGCGCAGGATCTCCGGGCCGGTGCCGCGGTAGTGCGCGTCCGCGTTGGCCGGGTTGCCGTACTGGTAGAGCATCACCCACGTCGGGTTGCGCGCGGCGAGTTCCTTGGCCATCGCCACAGCCTGGTTGGACCCGCCCGCGGCCGGCGAGGAGATGATCTCCGCGCCGTACATCTCCAGGAGCTGGCGGCGCTCGATCGAGGTGTTCTCCGGCATCACGCAGATGAGCGTGTAGCCCTTGAGCTTGCACGCCATCGCCAGCGAGATGCCGGTGTTGCCCGACGTGGGCTCCAGCACGGTGCAGCCCGGCGTGAGCAGGCCCTCGGCCTCCGCCCGCTCGATCATCGCGAGCGCGGGCCGGTCCTTGATCGAGCCGGTGGGGTTGCGGTCCTCCAGCTTCGCCCACAGCCGCACGTCGGGGCCGGGCGACAGGTTCGGCAGACCCACCAGCGGCGTGTCCCCCACCGCCTGGAGCAGCGAGTCGTACCGAGCCACGGCTCAGCCTCCCGCGACGGCCGGCAGGATCGTGACGTTCGAGTTCTCGCCCACCGGCGCGGACAGGCCCCCGGCGAAGCGGATGTCCTCGTCGTCGACGTAGATGTTGACGAAGCGGTGCAGCTTGCCGTCGTTGACCAGCCGGCCCGCGATGCCGCCGTGGCGTGCCTCGAGGTCGTCGATCACCTCGGCGACGGTGGCGCCCTTGGCCTCGACGGAGCGCTCACCGCCGGTGTGGGTGCGCAGGATGGTGGGGATGGAGACGGTGACGGCCATGCGGATGCTCCTGGTGAGGTTCGGATCGACGAGATGACGCGCGGTCAGGCGCGGTCGGGCACGTCGTCCGCGCCGGTGTGCGCGAACATGTAAGTCTCCACGACCTGCACTTCTTCCTCCGTGACCGCGCCGTCCACGATGCGGAACGACCGCAGGTCGTGTCCCGTGCCGTTGGCGACGGCGCCCCCCCTGGTGGAGACCAGCAGGTAGTGCGCCTGCGGCTCCATCGCCAGCCCGATGTCGGTGCGCGACGGGTAGGCCTCGGTGGCGGTGTGCGAGTGGTAGATCACCACGGGCACCTCGCCGCGGGAGTCCATGTCGCGGTAGAGCGCCAGCAGGTCGGCGGAGTCGAACTCGTAGAACGTCGGCGAGCGCGCCGCGTTGAGCATCGGGACGAACCGCTCGGGCCGGTCGGAGTCCTCCGGGCCGGCGACCACGCCGCAGGCCTCGTCGGGATGGTCCCGGCGCGCGTGGGCGACGATCTCCTCGACGAGGTCGGCTCGGATCACCAGCACGTCGACCAGGGTACGTGCCGCGAGGACCGCACCGCACACGGGCGCGGCGCGTCACACCCGCTCGACCGAGCCGCCCGCCCGGCCGTCGAGGTGCAGGTGGAAGGTCGCCGACGGGCCAGGTCCGGGATCGTCGCCGGGTCGGGCGTGCCGCGGCCGCAGCTCCACGGCCAGCTCGACGGGCCCGTCGCCCGTCCGGGTGAGCTCCAGCAGGGCGAAGCCGGCCTGGTCGGCCGCCAGGCAGCCGTGCGACACCGCCGGGCCCGGCGCGAGACCGCCGTCGCGGGCCAGGCGCGCCACGTCGTCGAGCACGACGCTGCCCGCCGCGAGCTCGCGGGCGGGATGGGTGAGCCGCTCGCCGAGCCCCAGCAGCCACGGGCTCGTGACGAACGACATCGGCGAGGCCACCACCTCCAGCAGGGACAGCGACGGGGCGAGCGCGACGTAGCTGCGGTGGATGTCACCGCCGATCGTGACGGTCGGACGGCCCGCCCGCGCCGCCATCAGCTCGGTCCAGAAGCGCCGGTACTGGTCGGGGTAGTGGTGCATCCCGCGGTCCATCGACGGCAGCCGCTGCCCGAGCGGCCCCTGCGGCGCCACCAGCACCGGCTGGGCCAGCACCACGACGAGCACCGGGGCTGCGCGGGCGTGCTCGACCAGCTCGTCGAGGACCTCCGGATCGACGAACCGGGACAGGCCGGGGTGCATCCGCTGGCGGGTGCGTCGGGTGCGGGTGTCGAGCAGCACGACGGTGAGCGGGTCGATCTCGATCGTCTGGAGCAGCTGGTTGACCGGCTGGTGCAGCGTCCCCCTCGGCCCGTCGCGGGGCGTGCGGCCGGGGTCGGTCGTCGCGTCGTCGTCGCGGGCGCCGCGGGTGATCCGCCCGTGCGGGTGGTCGGGGTCGCGCGGGTCGCGCCGGGCGCGCCGGTCCCGGACGCTCGGGGTCTGGAAGGAGCCGAACAGGTCGAACGCCCCGCGGCTCCACGTGTCCCACTCGTCGGGGTGGACCGGGTGGTAGTTCTGCCGCCGGTGACCGTCGAGCGTCCGCGCGCGCCAGCGCCAGGCCTGCGGGGGCGGTCCCGGCTCGGCCGGCGCCGGCTGGTCGGTCGTCGCCCGCAGCAGCGCGAACCGGCGGCCGACACCGTTGCGCAGCGCCTTGCCGATGTTCTGGTAGGAGTGCTTGGCCGTCACGGTGTGGTGCGGCCAGTTGTTCCAGAACTCGTGGTCGTCGGGCAGGAACCAGTTCGGCCCGTTGACCAGCAGTTCGCGCAGGCCCTCCCGGCCGGCCTGCATGCCCCACGCCGCCCAGTACTCCATCAGCAGGTAGGACCGCGGGGTGTGCCGCCCGGCGGCGTAGAACCACCAGGGCGCGTCGGCGTAGACGGCGTCGCCGGTGAACCACGCCAGGTCGGGACGGCGGCCCTCGCCGGCGAGCGCGGCGACGCTCGCGTGCATCCCGTGCTCGCGGTCGGTGTCGACGTCGTAGCAGGAGGCGGTGAACACCCGCAGCGGCGCTGCACCCAGCCCCGCCGGCAGCGTCCGCGCCCGGCACCGCGCCTCGTGCCCGCCCACCTCCACCGTCACGGTGTGCCAGGTGTCCGCGGCCAGGTCCGCGACGTCGAGGTGGGCGTGGAAGAAGCGGCGCCGCGCGTCCCACCCCGTGACCTGCCGCTCGTGCTCGGCGATGGCGAACCAGTGCAGCGTGACGGTGCCGCGGAACGCGGGCGGTCCGCCCGCCGGCTCCGGTGCCACCGTGACCGTCGCGGTGATCTCCGAGCCGTCGCGGTCGAGGACTGCACCGACCCACAGCTCGACGGCGGTCGCGCCGCTCTCCTTCTGCGCGACCATCACCCCCGGCCGCAGATCCTCGACCGCACCGGACTCGAAGCGCTGCCGGGCAGCCCGATACCGCGCATCCCAGCGCCGCCACCGGCCGGCCAGCAGCCGCACCTGCCCCACCCGGAAGCGCCGCCGTCTGCGCGCCAGCCGCCACCGCGCCCACATGCTCGCCGCGGCCCTACAGCCCCAGCAGGCCCGGGTCGGTCGCCAGCTCGCGCAGGCGCCCCGCCGGGTCGGCCACCAGTCGCCGGGCGGTGGCGTCGATCAGCCCGAGCCGGCAGGTGATCTCGCAGGCCACGACGCTGTCCGCCCGGGTGATCGTGTGCCCGATCTCGAAGGTCTTGCCGGTGCCGAACTCCACCCGGGAGTCGATCTCCAGCTCGTCGCCGTCGCGCAGCTCGCGCAGGAACCGGGCGTGGGTCTCCAGCAGGACGAACCCCATCCCGCGCTCCAGCACCCGGTGGAACGAGCACCCCGCGGCGGTGAAGTGCTCCGCGCGGGCGTGCTCGCCGTAGCGGTGGTAGTTGGCGTGGTTGAGATGACCGTTGGCGTCGAGCTCGTAGCTGCGCACGCGGACCTGCACCGTGAAGCGGGCACCCATGCGCGCAGCATCGCACCGGCGCCCGGTCAGCCACCGATCGGGACGACGGCCACCCCGTCCGGCCCGCCGACGGAGGCCACCCGCGCGTCCGGGGACACCGCGAGCGCGGTCGGCACCGGCACGCCGATCGCGACCGGCGGGCCCCCCGCGCCGGTCGCGACGTCGAGCGCGACCAGCTCCCCGCGGTACGTGGCGACGTGCACCCGGGAACGGCCCGGGGCCAGCGCCGCGGCGGCCTCGACGAGGTCGGACCGTCCCGTCAGCCGTCGGGTTGCGGTGTCGACGGCGAGCAGCCCCGCGTCGGTGGCGACGAGCAGGTGGCGGCCGTCCGAGGTGACCGTCATCGACGCGACGAAGCCGGTGACCGGCAGCTCGGCGACGGTCCCGGTGGTGAGGTCGACCGCGCTCACGCCCGCGCCCGCGTCCAGGTACACCTCACGCCCGTCGGGGTTCGGCACCGCGCGCAGGAACACGTCGGTCTCGGCGACGAACCGCGGCGACCCGCCCGCCACGTCGAGCGCGCCCAGCCCGAAGCGCAGTCCCGCGTCCGGGTCCGGCTCGGCGTCGGGGACGTAGAGGGTCGCGCCGTCGTCGGACGCGCCCGCGACCGAGCCCGGGAACGGCAGCTCCTCCCGCGAACCGGTCGCCGGCTCGACGATCGCCAGCGCGGTGGTCGTGGCGACCACGACCCGGCCGTCGGGCAGTTCCCGCAGCACCTGAACGTCGGTCCCGGCCGGGAAGCTCGCCGTGACCGTCGCCGTCGCGGTGTCGATCACCGAGACCGTCTCCGGGGCGCCCGCGGGCGCGCTCGTGACGTAGAGCCGCTCACCGGCCGGGGCGAGCACCATCGCCGAGACCGGGCCCGGCACGGCGATCAGCGACGCGTCGGGCACGGTCGCGGGCGGCGGCGACGGCGCATCCGCGGCCGGTGGCGACGGCGCGGGCGCCGGTTCCTGTGCCGGCCCGGTGAGTGCCCCGAAGCCGACCAGGACCGCGACGGCCGCGCCGGCGACGAGCAGCCCCCGCCGGGGGGCTCGGCGCCGCGGCGCGGGGGGCGGCGGCACCGGGGCGGCGACCCAGGGCGCCGGGGTGGACCACGGCGCCTGCGGCGGCCACGGCCCGTCGGGCGGGGACGGGCCGGCGGGCGGGTACGGGCCGGTGGCGGGGTCCCCCGCCTACGGCGCGCCTGCGGTCCCCGGGTGGCACGGGGCGGCCGGCCCCCGGGGAGCGTGGCGGCACCGCGCGCGCGCGCCCGCCCGCGAGGCGGGGAGCGCCGTCGC
>JBQTJE010000166.1:0-51952 GCA_052387455.1 Pseudonocardia sp. | reverse complement strand
GGCACACCCCCCCCCCCCTTGGCCCCAACCCCAATTGCCCCCCCCCGTGTGGGGTTCACTGTGGATTGCCTCCCAACACCCCGCCCGCCACGGAACGGATGGGCGGGTTTCGGCGGCCCGCCCGCGGGTTACCTGCGCTCGTGGGCAGCGAACCGGGCGTCGGCGAGCACGGCAGCGTCGACGAGCATCACCGGCGCCCGGACGGCGCGAGCGACGAACTGGTCGCCACGGCGGGGCGGCTCAGCGAGGCCTTGGAGTTCGTCGAGCGGGCCCGGGGGGCGCTGTACACGCTGCACCAGCTCATGGGTCACGCCGACGGAATGCTCGACGGCGTCGTCGAGGGCCTGCGCGCGGCGGGGCACGGCGCGCTCGCCGAGCGGGTCGGGACCGAGCTGATGGGCCGCAACGTGCTGGCGGGCCGCTGGACGTTCCAGGTCGTCGAGGAGTTCGACGACGGGTACCACGCCGCGTTCCGGGAGATCGAGCGGGCCGTGCGGGACGCCACGATGGCGGGGCGGCGGCATGTGTTCGAGGCCGAGATGAAGCAGCGCAGGCGCACCCACGGCCATCCCGCACACACCGCCACCCCGTGATCGTGTTCACCGCCCGTCCACGTCCGGGCCATCTGCCCCACGGTCGTGCTGTCTAGGTTCGTGCCGTGCCCGAACGCCGACTGCCGCTCGTCGCGTCCCACCGGGGCGGCCGGCAGGGCCTCGCCTGCCGCTACCGGTGCGGCGACGCGTGCGCCCGCGAGGCCCCCAACACCTCGGGCAACCCCTACTTCGGCGACCTGCCGGCCCGCGCGATGAACCGCCGCGACCTGCTCCGCGCGGGCGCCGTGCTCACCCTCGCCGCCGGGCCCGTGCTCGTCGCCTGCACGGGCCCGGGCGTGCCCGGCGGGTTCGGCGGCAGCGGGGAGCCGGCGGGCCTGCGCTACGAGCCGGTCGCGCCGAACACCGCCGACGCCGTCACCGTGGCGCCCGGCTACCGGCACGAGGTGGTGATCCGCTGGGGCGACCCGGTCCTGCCCGGCGCGCCCGCGTTCGACTTCGACAACCAGACGGCGCAGGCGCAGGCGGCCCAGTTCGGCTACAACAACGACTTCATCGGGCTCGTGGCCCTGCCCGGCGAGAGCGGCGAGCGCTACCTGATGTTCGTCAACCACGAGTACACCACCGAGCCGCTGATGTTCCGCGGGTACGACCCGGCGAACCCGACCGACGAGCAGATCCGGATCGGGCTGGCCGCGCACGGGCTCTCGCTCGTCGTCGTCGAGCGCGACGCGGCCACCGGGCGGATAACCGCGGTCGTCGACGAGCGCAACCGCCGCTGGACCGGCAGCTCGCCGTTCGTTCTCGACGGGCCTGCCGCCGGGTCGCCGTGGTTGCAGACCTCCGCCGACCCGGCGGGCCGCACCGTGCTGGGGACGTTGAACAACTGCTCCGGCGGGGTGACCCCGTGGGGCACGTTCCTGTCCGGCGAGGAGAACGTCGACAACTACTTCGCGGGCTCCCCCGCCGACCCGGTGGCCGCCGAGCGGGCCGCCCGCTACGGGCTCACGGGCGAGCCGTCCGAGCGCGGCTGGGAGCGGCTCGACCCGCGCTTCGACCTCGCCCGCGAGCCCAACGAGATCCACCGCTTCGGCTGGGTCGTCGAGGTCGACCCGCACGACCCGGACGCGGCCCCCGTCAAGCACACGGCGCTGGGCCGGTTCAAGCACGAGGGCGCGACGGTCCGGCTCGCCGGGAACGGCCGCGCCGTGGTGTACATGGGCGATGACGAGCGGTTCGACTACGTCTACAAGTTCGTCTCCGACGCCGCCGTCACGCCGGGCGAGAGCCGTGCCGCGCGCGCGGCCAACCGCGAGCTGCTCAGCGCCGGGACGCTCTATGTGGCGCAGTTCGTCGACACTCCCGCGGAGTCCGGGCAGGCGGGCCGGTGGATCCGGCTGGCCGCCGGCGCCACGTCGTTCGTCGACGGGATGAGCGCCGAGGAGGTGTACGTGTTCACGCGGGTGGCCGCCGATCTGGTGGGCGCGACGAAGATGGACCGCCCCGAGGACGTCGAGGCGCACCCCCGCACCGGTGCGGTCTACCTGGCGATGACCAACAACAACGACCGCGGGAAAGCCGGCAAGGCCGGGGTCGACGCGGCGAACCCGCGCGCCGACAACAGGCACGGCCACGTCATCGAGTTGGTCGAGGACGGCGGCGACGCCACCGCCGAGACGTTCGCGTGGTCGATCCTGCTGGTCTGCGGCGACCCGGCCGACCCGGGCACGTACTTCGCGGGCTACGACCGGTCGCAGGTCAGCCCGATCACCTCGCCGGACAACCTCGCCTTCGACACCCACGGCAACCTGTGGGTCGCCACCGACTCCGGCGCCGCGCTGGAGATGAACGACGGGCTGTACGGGGTGGCGCTGGACGGGCCGATGCGCGGGCGCACGACGCTGTTCGCCAGCGTCCCGCTGGGCGCGGAGTGCTGCGGCCCGACCGTCACCGACGAGTTCGTCCTCGTCGCCGTGCAGCACCCCGGCGACGTCGACGGCGCGAGCCCGGACGCGCCGGCGTCGACGTGGCCGGACGGGCCGGGGACGCAGCCGCGGCCGGCGGTGGTGAACATCTGGCGGGCCGGGGACAACAGCCGGCCGGGCCGGATCGGGATGTAGCGACCGGCCCGGCCGACCTGCCGGTCGGTCAGCGGCGCGGGCCCGGGACGGTGTCGATGCCCTCCATCGCCTTGGTGAACTCGATCGCCTCGTTCTCGACGATGGCCCGCGGGTTGAACGACGGATCGGCCATCACCCCGTGTACCCGGCGGCGTTGCATGCCGAAGTTGCCCGCGTCGTAGAGCGGCAGGATCGAGGCTTCCCGCAGGTAGCGCTCGAACAGGTACTTTTTGTCGACGGAGTTCACCCCGACCACCTGCATGCACTTGTAGACGCAGTCCATCATCATCTCGGTGCAAAGGATCTTGTTCATCGCACCGATCATCTCGCCGTGGAAGTCGTGCTCGTCGAGGTAGTGCGCGCCCTTCCAGCAGAAGTACCGGGCGGCCTCGATCTTCGCTGCGACGTCGCCGAGCACGTAGCCCGGGTACTGGTAGTTGATGATCGGTTGCGGGCCGCCGGCGGTGTAGGTCTTCGCCCATTCGAGCGCCGCTTCGTACGCCGCCCGGGCAACCCCGACCGCGGCGATCCCCGCTACCGGTCCCGACCAGGCGAAGTTGCGGTTGATGAGCAGGTCGCCGTTGCCGCGGGTGCCCTCGATGAGGTTCGCCGCAGGCACCCGCGCGTTGTCGAAGACGATCTCGCAGTTGGGGGCCAGGCGCTGGCCCGAGGTGCTGATCGAGCTGTAGGTGATCCCGGGCGTGCCGCGCTCGACGATGATCGCCGACAGGGCGCTGGTGCCGCCGGCGTCGGGGTCGGTGCGCACCACCACCAGGTTCAGGTTCGCGCCCTGGTTGTCCCACCCGCCGACGTTGCACGGCCAGTACTTGCGGCCGTTGACGACGTAGGAGTCGCCGTCGCGGACCGCGGTGACGGCCATGCCCGCACCGCCGCCCGCCGGGGCGTCGAAGTTCGCGGTGCCGCCGGGCGAACCCGGCGGCTCGCTGGCCGCGTAGCCGACGATGAACTCGCCCGAGGTGTCGGCGGTCGCGGTCGCGATGAAGCGCTGCTTCTGCTCCTCGGTGCCGTAGTACCAGACCGGCATCAGGCCCAGCCCGTTGACCAGGATCGTCGTCGCGAAACCCGCGTCGACCGCGCAGATCTCCTCGGCCGCGATCACGAAGTCGACGTTGGACAGGCCACCGCCGCCGTAGGCCTTCGGCAGCATGGAGAAGGCGATGCCGCGCCGCACGGCCTCCGCGTAGGCGGGTTTGGTGAGATTGAATCCCTTCAGCGGGTCCGGCTCGGCGTCCGCCTCCCGGACGATCGGCGCCAGCACGTCCTGGGCGAACTCCCGCGCCAGCATCTGCACGTCCTGCTGGTCTTTCGTCAAGGTGAAATCGATGGCCATCGTCTGCTCCCCGGCGTCGTCGCTGCTCCCGACAACTCCGGAACGTAACGGCGACAACACAAGTGGGGGACCACCGGCGGGGTGCGAGCTGCTCGCTCCATTACCCCGAACGTGGCGCGGGTGCCGCGGTCAGCCGCAGACGTCGGTGAGCGGGTCGCCGTCGCCGCCGCCGCGCTGGAACGACACGTGCACGTGGTCGAAGTGGTTCGCGGTGATGCCACCGCGATCCTCCATGCGCTCCCAGCCGTCGCCGTAGTTGACGCGCTGCTTCCAGATCACGTAGTCGATCCCGAGCGCCTCGCGGTTGCGCAGCGCGCACGCGGCCAGGCCGTCGCCCGTGGCCCGGTCGACCATGAAGTCGACGGCGAGGCCGAGCGGGTGGCCGGAGTAGGAGTTGCCGCGGCTGGCCACGCCGATCAGGCGCGGCTCGCCGTAGAGGCAGCTGAGGAACTGGGCGGCCGTGCGCACCCACGGCCGCACCCGGCCGAGGCCACCGAGCGGGGCGTCGCAGCTCAGCGCGGCCTCGCGGGCCCGCTGCTGCTCCTCCCGCTGGCGGGCGAGGTCGAACAGGCCGGCGGCCTTCAGCAGGTCGGCCGCCTCGGCCTGCGGCGGCTCCGGCTCGTCGTCCTGCGCGTCGGGCAGCACGCTGGGCAGCACCACGGTGTCGGCGTCCGCCGCGACCACCGGGGCGCCGATCCGGACCCCGCGTGCCGGCTCCACCGCCTGGCGCTCGGCGGCGAGCCGGAGGGCGGCGTCGGTGGCCGGGGCAGCGGGCGGGTCGAGATCGACGGTGAGCGCGGGCATCACCAGGGCGAGAGCACCGCCGGTGACGGCGGCCGCCTGCAGGCCGTTGCGCAGCGCCGACCGGGCGGGGGCTGCGTGAGCAGCGGTGGGGCGCGGCGCCGCACCGGGGAGCGCGGGCCCCGGGGACGGGGGCCGCTGGTGCGGGTGCCGGCCGCTGGGGGAGCGGTGCCGGGACACGACCTGCCTTCCGGATCTGTGCGACCCGGCGGACGTCCGGTTCGGGGCCGGCGGATGGGTGGTCCGTGTCCGACGAGGGAGCGGGTCACGCGTGATCCGAGGACGAAGATAGCGGAACGGTCACGAACCGGGCAGCTCCGCAACCCTTCGTGAGGCGGGCGTGTCGCCGCCCGCGACGAACGGCGGTTGGCCCCGCGAATGCTCCGAACGGTCCCGCGGGCTGAGCCGGAGGCGGTCGGCGAGCACGGACACCGGGGTGGGCCGGCGTCCCGCGCCGGGGCTGTCGTAGACGACGAGCAGTTGCGCGGGGGCGCCGTCCACGCCGGTGGCGAGCAGCGCGATCCCCTCCGCGTGGTCCTCTCCGACGCCGTGGGCGAGCTCGCCGACCGGCGTCAGCTCGGCTCCGCGCACCACCCGCGACGTCTCGGCCCTGGCGGCCCCGTGCCAGCGGTACACCCGTACCGGCCCCGACAGCGCCATCGACGGCCCGGCGAGCACGAGCAGGTCCTCGCCGTCCGGGCAGAGGTCGCGAACCCCGAGTCCGCCGAGGTCGAGCAGGTGCTTGCGGTAGCGGGCACCGTCGGGCAGGGGGCCGAGGCGCAACCGGCCGGGGTCGGCCGGGTCGGTCTCCGGCGCCAGCTCCAGCACCACCGCCCAGCCGCGCAGCACCGGCCCGCGCAGGCCGACGTAGAGGGCGTCGCCGTGCACCGCCAGGCCCTCCACGTCCAGGCCGTTGTCCTTGGACGGGATGGCGAGGAACGGGGCGAGGTGCTCGTCGTCCACGAGGAGGTCCGCGAGGTTCTCCGCGCCCGCGCCGCCCACCAGCGCGGACCGGCGCCCGTCGGCCGCGGTGCGGACCAGCGCGGGCACCCCGTCCGCGCCGGTCTCGACGGCCAGCCGCGCGATGACGAACCGGTTGGCCTCGCGGCGCACCCTGGCGAGCCTGCGGAACACCTTCGCGTCGTCGTGCTGCGCCTTGGCCCGCCTGCGCACCAGGCTGTGCGAGCCGACCGCCCACAGCCAGTCGCCCGAGCGGGCGATGCCCTCGATGTCGGCCTCCTGCTCGGGCGGCCCGGGAAGGTCGACGAGCGCGTCGAGGGCGAAGCTGCGCTGGTCGTCGCCGACCGTCGGGGCGGCGGGCGAATCGAGCGTGAGCCGCTCGATCGTGGCGGTCTCGTCACCCGCCAGCCACAGGTGCCTGCCCTCGGTGCGCACCGCGGAGAGGTTGACGTGGTTGCCCAGCCGCACCGTCTCGTCCCGGAAGCGCAACTCGACCCGACCGGCGACGTCCATACACCCGTTGTACGCCTGCCGCGGGCCCGGTGGTTCCCGGGCCGCGCTGCGCCGAAGGGTGGTCCTGCTGCGCGCGGACGGCCCAATCTGCGGGCTCCGGGGTAACGAACCGGCGCCGCGGGCGAGTACGGGAGCACATCCGGGCCGTCGACGAGGGAACCGCCATGTCACGCTCGCAGACAGTCGCCGTCGCCGCGGCCGTGGCAGTCACCGCCGCCGTCGCCGCTCTCGTCACCTACGTGCTCGTGCGGCCGGCGCCCGCCCCGGCCGCGGCGTCGACGACGCCGGCGACGACCACCGCGAGCGGCGGCAGCGCCGCGGGCGCGACGGTCATCACGGCGTTCCATCTGATCGGCGAGGTGAGCTGCACCGGGGCCTCCGCGGCGGTCCCGGCGGCGTGGGGAACCCGGGACGCGCAGGCGGTGAGCTTCGAGGTGGACGGCCAGCCGCTGCCCGCGGCCGCGGGCTACCCGGTGAGTGGCACCGGGAACATCCCGGTGCCCTGTGACGGCAACGAGCACCAGGTCACGCTCGTGGCCTCGGGTCCGGGCCCGCCGGTGCAGCGCTCCGCGCACGTCAACACCCAGAACGCGACGCCCCCGCCCGCGGGCCCGACCGTCACCGCGTTCCAGATCCTCGCCGACGTCACCTGCCCCGGCGGGCAGCCGATCCCGGTGGCCGCCGCCTGGGCCACCCAGAACGCGACGGTCGTGAGCTTCTCGGTGGACGGCCAGCCGCTCCCGGCGGCGGCCGGCTACCCGGTGAGCGGCACCGGCAACATCCCGGTGCCGTGCGACGGGCGGGCCCACAAGGTGACGATCACCGCGGCGAACGCGGCGAACGCGCAGGCGGCGCTGTCCCGGTCGGTGAACACCACCCCGTACGCGCCCGTCCCGCCGCCGGCGACCACGACCGCCACCGTCGCGCCGGCGACGCCGACGAGCACCACCGCGCCCGCCACGCCCACGCCCACGGGCTGACCGCCACGGAAACTCAGCCGGAGGCCCGCCCGGCCCGGTCGGGGCCGTCCCCAGCAGGTGCCGGCGCGGCCGGGTCCGGCCGGTGCAGCGCCACCGCGAGGGCCGGGAACACCAGGACCGTGAGCATCCCCGCCCCGACCAGCGCGGCGGCGTTCTGCGGGAGCATCGTGCCGTTGCGCGACCCGATCTCGGCCAGGGCCACGAGCAGCGGCAGCGTCGTGGCGCCGAGCAGCGTCAGCGCGACGCGCTCGCGCCCGCTCAGGACGGTGCGGTAGCAGAGCAGGACGGGCAGCACGCGCAGCGCGACCAGCAGCCCGACGAACATCAGCATCCGCAGCGGCTCGGCGATCACCGAGCGCAGGTCGAGGACCATCCCGGAGTAGACGAAGAAGATCGGGACGAAGAAGCCGTATCCGATGGCGTCGAGCTTGCCCTCCAGGACCGGCGCGTCGCCCCCGGACCAGCGGCGCAGCACCATCCCGGCGACGAACGCACCCAGCACGGCGTCGAGGTGGAAGCGGTTGGTCACCGCCAGCAGCAGCAGGAGCAGCAGCACCGTCAGGCGCAGGGTGGTCTGGGTGGTCTCGTGCTGTCCCCGCTCGATGACGGCGAGCAGCCCGCTGCGCCGCACCAGCCGCATCGAGCCGCCGAGGGCCAGCGCGAGCACCGCCACCGCGAGCAGCGAGACGAGGGCGACGTAGCGGTTGGCGATGCCGAGGAACAGCGCGATCGCCAGGATGGGGAACAGCTCGCCGACCGCGCCCGTGCCGACGGCGTAGCGGCCGAGCCGCCCGGCGAGCATGCCGTTCTCGCGCAGGATCGGCAGCAGGATGCCCAGCCCGGTCGTGGTGAGGGCCACCGCGACGGGCACGAACGCGCGGACGAGCCCGGCCAGCTCCAGCAACCCGACCACGCCGCAGGCGAGCGCGGCGACGAGCAGCCACGAGAGCACCGCCCGGCGCCCCTCCGACTGGGCGAACAATCGCGGCGCGACCTCGTAGCCGGCGAGCAGGAACACGAAGCCCAGCCCGACGTCGGCCAGGATCTGCACGCTGTCGGGTGCGCCGAGGTCGAGAACCTGCGGTCCGATCAGGATGCCGCCGGCGAGCAGCAGCACGACCTGGGGGATCCGCGGGCCGGGCAGCGCGGCGACCAACAGCGGCGCCACGGCGGCGACCGCCACGATGGCCAGCAGCGTGTCGAGGCTGGCGCCCAGGTCCATCGGGACTCCTCGTCAGCCGCGGCGAACCTAGCCGATCCCGTCGATCTCGAAACGCTGCCGGGGCCGGGCCGGACGCGACGCGCTGGCGGCGGCGCCCGACACCAGGCTGCCGATCGCGATGCCGATCACACCGTGGATCACCGCCATCGCCAGCGCGATCTCGGGCGAGCCCGCTGAGAGGAACGGCAGGATCACCGCGACCACGGTGACGAGCCCCACGATCCAGCTGAAGTAGGACAGCGGCCGGGGCGTGCTCAGCAGCAGCAGGTGCGCCAACCCGGTGGCCGCGAGGGCGGCGAGGAACGCCGTGCCGCACAGGACGATCGTGCTGCCGTCGCCGAACGCACCGGCCGCGCTCGGCGCGTAGAGCGCCACCCGGGCCACCGCGCGGGCGACGAGCACCCCGACGAGCCCGATCAGCGCGGCCACCACCGCCGTGGCGAACCCGCCCGACCACAGGCGGCCGACGTTGAGCCGGGGCTCCCGCAATGGCTCCTGACCCGACCTGCCCACCTGGCCCGTCTCGTCCTGGTACGTCATACCGTCCCCCCGGCCAGCTCGTCGCCCCGCCCGATCCGACCCGACAGTGTTGCGGCTGCACGACCCGCGCGTCCAGCCTCCGAGCCGCTCGACGACCGGGCCGCTTGACGACCGCGCGACGATCGGTGCTCGGCGAGACCGTTCGCGGCGGAGGTGACGGCCGTGCCCGACTTCGGCGGGCCCGACCTCGGTGAGCTCGTGCCCGGCCTGGTCGGGGGCCGGGCGCTGGTGGGCTGGGTGCTGGGGGCGTTCCTGCTGACCTTCCTGGTCACCCGCGCGGTGACCAGGGCGATCCGCGCAGGCCGGGGGCCCTTCCGCGACACCAGCATCGGCGGGGTCCACGTGCATCACCAGGTCTACGGCATCTTCCTGCTGCTGGGCACCGGGACGGCCGAGTTCACCTACCGTCCGGGCCCGCCGTGGGTGCAGGTACTGGCCGTGCTCTTCGGGGTCGGCGCGGCGCTCACGCTCGACGAGTTCGCGCTCTGGCTGCGCCTCGACGACGTGTACTGGACCCGCGAGGGGCGCAGCTCGGTGGACGCGGTGCTCATCGCGCTCGTGGTCGGCGCGCTGCTGCTGGTGGGGGCGAACCCGTTCGACGCCCAGGACGCGGGCGGGGAGGCGGCGGTGGCCCTGACCGTGGCCGTGAACAGCGCGTTCGCGCTGGCGGCGATCCTGAAGGGACGGGTCGTGCTGGGCGTGGTGGGGGTGTTCGTCCCGCTCGTGGCGCTGGTCGCGACGCTGCGCCTGGCGCGTCCGGCGTCGCCGTGGGCGCGGCGGTGGTACCGGCCCGGGTCACGGCGCCGCGCGCGGGCGCTCGCGCGGTTCCCGCCGGGCCGGCGCACCCGCGTGGACCGCCTGGTCGACCTGTTCGCGGCGCCGGAGACCGGTCAGCCGACCTGACCGGGCGCCGCGGTGAGCGCACGCTGCACGGGCGACCGGACCAGGACCACGACTCCGCCGACGGCCAGCAGCAGACCCAACACGCACGGCAGCGCCCACCCGGGCCGGACGGTGTCACCGAGCAGCGCGACGCCGACCGCACCCGGCACGACGGTCTCGGTGACGACCAGGACCCCGGTCACCGTCCCGACGTCGCCCCTGGCCAGCGCCCGGGTGTAGGCGGCGATCCCGAGCACGGCGAACGCGACCAGGGCGTACACCGACGGTTCGGCAGGCAGCGTGCGCAGGTCGTCGATCACGTCGGTGCGCAGGTGCACCGCGCGCACCGCCAGCGCCACCCCCCCGAACGCGAGCCCGGCCACGACGGCGGCGGGCACCGCACCGCCGGAGCGCCAGGCGGGCACTGCCGCGGCGGCCAGCAGCGCGGCCGCGACCAGCAGGACCAGGCCCGCGGTGCCGGGTTCGGGGTGGGCGCCGCCGCTGCCGGCCCCGGCCGCGACGACGGCCAGCCCGGTGATGCAGGCCGCGACGGCCAGCCTGTCGACGGCCCGCAGCCGCGTGCCGGACAGCCGCGTGCCTGCCACCACCGTCACCGCGATCGAGCCGGCGAGCACCGCCTGGACCGCGAACACCGGCAGGTGGCGCAGCGCCACCACGGTCAGGCCGAACCCCGCCACGTCGACGCCGAGCCCGGCCAGGTAGAGGGGCTGGCGCAGCGCGCGGGTCCCGCGGGCCCGCCGGGTACCCGCCGCCTCCAGCAGTCCGGCCGCGCCGTTGAGGCCCGCGGCCGCGAGCGCGCTGAGCAGACCGACGACCAGCACCGGGTCCCCCTCGCGTCGACGGTCGCGCGCCGAGCCTCGCGCCCCGGCCGCCCGGCGGCAAGACTGCGGGCGTGCTCGAGCTGCTGGAGAGTCTGCCGCCCGCCGCCGTCCTGGCCCTGGCGTTCCTGCTCCCGGCGCTGGAGGCCTCGACGCTGCTCGGGGTGGTGGTCCCCGGCGAGGTCGCGATCCTGGTGGCCGGCGCCGCCGCGCACGCGGGGGGCGTCCCGCTGTGGGCGGTGATCGGCGCGGCGGTGTCGGGCGCGGTCGCCGGGGACACCGCGGGCTTCGCCCTGGGCAGGCGCTACGGCGACGCGCTGGTCGGCAGGCTGCCGCGGCGGCTGGTGCGCCCGGACGCGGTGGCCCGCACCCGGGCGCTGATCCGCCGCCGGGGCGGGGCGGCGGTGTTCCTCGGGCGGTTCACGGCGCTGTTCCGGGCACTCGTGCCGGGCCTGGCCGGGGCCAGCGGCGTGCCGTGGCGGGTCTTCCTGCCGTGCAACGTCGCGGGCGCAGCGCTGTGGGCCACCGGGGTGGCCGTCCTGGGCTACCTCGCGGGCGCCGGGCTGCGGACCGCCGAGCGGCGCCTCGGGCTGGCGAGCGAGATCGTGCTCGCCGCCGTCGTCGTGATCGGGGTGGTCGTGGTGGCGCTGCGTCATCGCTCGGGCCGTCGCTCGGGCCGTCGCTCCGGTCACCCGGGCTCGGGGCCCTCGGCGGGGTAGATGCTCGTCTGCTCGGCCGCGGCGATCCTCGACGCGCCCTCGGGCACCAGGCCCAGCGCGACGTGCTTGTGCCCGGTGAGGCCGCCGAGCAGCCAGTCCCCCGCGACGCGCAGCCGGTTGGCCGCACCGGGGACCGCATAGAGGTGGTACGCGCTGGTCACGAGCTTGGCCGGCAGGCCGGAGAGCACCACGTGCAGCGGGTCGGCGACGGCCTCGTGACCACCGAGGTCGACGACGAAACCCAGGTCCCGGTGCCGGTAGGCCATCGACGTGCCGCGCCCCAGCGACGCCGCCACGTTGCGCGCGACCACCCGGGCCTGGCGTTCGGCGTGCTGTGCGGTCTGCGCGCACAGCTCACCGGGGCGGGTCACGTCCGGCACCGCGGCCGCGTCGCCGCAGGCGAACACGTCGGGGTGGCCGGGCACGGCGAGCTGCGCGTCGACGACGATCCGGCCGCGGTCGGTCGGCAGCGCGGTGTGTGCGCCGAGCGGGGCCGCCGTCACGCCCGCGGTCCACACCAGCGTGCGGCACGGCACCTCGACGCCACCGGACAGGGTCACGGTGCCGGCCGTGACGGCGGTGACCGAGGTGCCCAGCCGCACGTCGACGCCGCGGTCGCGGAGCACCCGGGTGGCGTGCGCGGAGAGCCGGGCGCCCAGGTGCCCCAGCACCGCCGGGCCGTGCTCGGCGAGCACCCAGTGCGGGCGCAGGCCCGCCAGCGTGGGCCGGTCGGCCAGGACCTCGGCGACGAACGGCTGCATCTGCGCGACGAACTCGGTGCCCGCGTATCCGGCCCCCACCACGACGAACGTGCAGTGCGCCTGCCGGGCGATCGGGTCGGCCGTGTCCGCGGCCGACTCCAGCTCGGCGAGCACGTGGTCGCGAAGGTAGGTGGCCTCGGCCAGGGTCTTGAAGCCGCGGGCGTGCTCGGCGAGGCCGGGCACGTCGAGCACCCGGGTGACCGCGCCGGGGGTCAGCACGAGCCGGTCCCAGGCGACGCTGCGGATCTCGCCGTGCGCCCCCCGCACGGTCACGGTGCGCCCGGCGAGGTCCACGCCGACGACGTGACCGCGCTCCAGGCGCGTGCGGCGCAACCGGCTCAGCGGCACGGCGATCGCGTCCGGCCCGACCACACCTGCGGCCACCGCGGGCAGCATCGGCTGGTAGAGCAGGTAGTCGGTGGGGTGCACCACGACCAGCTCGGCGGCGTCGGCGGGCAGTCGCCGTTCGAGCGCCCGCAGGCAACCGAAGCCGGCGAAGCCGGCACCGACCACGACCACGACCGGCCGCCCGGACACCATGAACGGACACGGTAGGCCGACCCGCCCGGCCCCGTCAGCGTCCGTTCGTCGGTATGCGAGCGGCCGGAGGCGGGCTAGCGTCCTCACCTGCCTGGCGCTCGCACGGCCGAGCGCGCAGGGATCCCGGGGGCCTGTCGCCACACACGTCCGCGGGTCCCGATGCCCGAGGGGACGTCTGAGGGGGGCCGGGGGCATGCAGATCGGGATGGTCGGGTTGGGCCGGATGGGCTCCAACATGGTCCGCAGGTTGATGCGGGGCGGGCACGCGTGCCACGTCTACGACGTCTCCGCCGACGCGGTCAAGCAGCTCGCCGCCGAGGGCGCCACCGGCACGGCGTCGCTCGCCGACCTGGTGATGGGGCTCGAGGCACCGCGGACGGTGTGGCTCATGCTGCCCGCGGCCATCACCGGCGACACGGTGACCGCGTTGCTGGGGATGGCATCGCCCGGCGACACGATCGTCGACGGCGGCAACTCCTACTACCGCGACGACGTCGACCGCGCGGCAACGGCCCTGACCCACGGTGTCCACTACATCGACTGCGGTACCAGCGGCGGCGTGTGGGGGCTCGAACGCGGCTACTGCCTGATGATCGGCGGCGACACGGCCGCCGTGGCGCGGCTCGACCCGGTGTTCGCCACGCTGGCCCCCGGGGTGGCGGCCGCGGAGCGCACCCCCGGCCGCACCGGGGACCCCGAACCCGCCGAGCAGGGCTACCTGCACTGCGGGCCGCCGGGTGCCGGCCACTTCGTGAAGATGGTGCACAACGGCATCGAGTACGCCCTCATGGCCGCGTACGCGGAGGGTCTCAACGTCATCCGGGGGGCCGGGGTCGGCGCGGCCGGCCGGGAGGTGGACGCCGAGACGGCGCCGCTGCGCGATCCGCAGTACTACCGCTACGACCGGATCGACCTGGGCGCGGTGGCCGAGGTGTGGCGGCGCGGGAGCGTCGTCGGGTCGTGGCTGCTCGACCTCACCGCGGAGGCGCTGCTCGAAGACCCCACGCTGGATCAGTTCACCGGGCGCGTCTCCGACTCCGGCGAGGGCCGCTGGACCTCGATCGCGGCGATCGAGGAGGGCGTCCCGGCGCCGCTGCTCACCGCCGCGCTCTACAGCCGTTTCGCGTCGCGGGGCAGCGAGCTGTTCGCCGACAAGGTGCAGTCCGCACAGCGCAAGCAGTTCGGCGGGCACGACGAGTTGCGAGGCTCGTAGATGACCGGCTTGCGCACCGGCGCCGGCGCGGCGTGACGCCCGCGCGGGGCGACGCGCTGGTGCTCTTCGGGATCACCGGCGACCTCGCCCGCAAGATGATCCTTCCGGCGCTCTACCGGCTGGTCGAGCGCGGCGAGCTGAGCGTGCCGGTCATCGGCGTCGCGCTCACCGACCTCGACACCGACGGGCTGCGCAAGCACGTCGCGAGCAGCGTCGACGCGGCGCTGCCCGACGTGGACGGCACCACGCTGGACTCGTTGCTGGGCCGGGTGCACCTGGTCGCGGGCGACTACGCCGACGCCGCGACGTTCGAGCGGCTCGCCGCCGCGGTGCGCGAGCAGGCCGGACCCGCCGCGTTCGCGGTGCACTACCTGGCGGTCCCGCCGGGCCTGTTCGGCACGGTCGCGGACGGCCTCGCCGCGGTGAGCCTGCACGAGCGGGCCCGGATCGTGGTCGAGAAACCCTTCGGCCACGACCTCGACTCCGCACGCGCCCTCGACGCGCTGATCAAGGAGCACTTCCCCGAGGACCGGATCTTCCGGGTGGACCACTACCTCGGCAAGGAGCCGGTCGAGGACCTGCTCGTCCTGCGCTTCGCCAACACCCTGCTCGAGCCGATGTGGAACCGGACCTGGGTGCGCAGCGTCGAGATCACGATGGCCGAGGACTTCGACGTCGCCGACCGCGGCTCGTTCTACGACGCCGTCGGCACTGTGCGCGACGTGGTGCAGAACCACCTGCTCCAGGTGCTCGCCTACCTGATGATGGAGGCCCCCGCCGCCGACACCGCGAGCGCCCAGCGCGACGAGAAGCACCGGTTGCTCCAGGCGGTGCGCACCCTCGACCCCGCAGAGGTCGTGCGCGGCCAGTACGCGGGCTACCTCGACACCCCGGGCGTGCGGCCCGGGTCGACCACCGAGACCTTCGTCGCCGTGGCCCTGCACGTCGACAACTGGCGCTGGGCCGGCGTGCCGGTGCGGCTGCGTGCCGGGAAGGCGCTGCCGCTGACGGCGCTGGAGATCGTCGTGGAGCTGCGGTCCCCGCCCCGGCCCCTCTTCGCGGGCACCGGCGACACCGCGCCCCCGCCCAACCTGGTCCGGCTGCGCCTGCAACCGGACGCGGGGGTGGCGTTCGACCTGCTGGCCAAGCAACCCGGCGGCGGCGACGTGGCCACCGCGCTCCCGCTCGCGGTCGACTTCCGGACCGTGCTCGGACCGGCGCACGCCGCCTACGAGCGGATCTTCGCCGACGCGCTGGCCGGCGACCCGGCGCACTTCGCCCGGATGGACACGCTGTGCGAGGCCTGGCGGATCGTCGGCCCCGTCCTGGATCCGGAGTCCACACCCCGTCCCTACCGTGCCGGCACCTGGGGCCCCGACGGCGCCGCCGGCTGGCACCCGCTGCGATCCGGGAGCGCGCCATGACCAGCACCACCGACCGTCCCGACCTCGGCGCGGTCATCCCGCCCGACGTCTACGACCCCGAGGTGAACGCGCTGCGCTTCCTCTCCGTGGACGCGATCAACCTGGCGAACTCCGGACACCCCGGCACGCCGCTGGACATCGCCCCGGTGATCCACCGGTTGTTCACCACGCACCTGCGCCACGACCCGGCCGACCCGGGCTGGCCCGACCGGGACCGGTTCGTGCTCTCCGGCGGGCACGCGTGCATGGTGCTCTACGCCGCGCTGTACCTGTCGGGCTACGACGTCACGCTGGCCGACCTGAAGACGTTCCGCAGGCTCGGCTCGCGCTGCGCGGGACACCCGGAACGGGGCCTGCTGCCCGGTGTCGAGATCACCACCGGGCCGCTCGGGCAGGGCGTCGCCAACGCCGTCGGGATGGCGCTGGCCGAGCGGATGCTGGCGGCGCGGTTCAACCGCGACGGGCACCGCGTCGTCGGTCACCGCACCTGGGCGACGTGCGGTGACGGCGACCTGATGGAGGGCGTCGCGGCCGAGGCCTGCGCGCTGGCCGGGCACCTCGGGCTGGGCGGGCTCACCCTGTTCTACGACGACAACGACGTGACCCTCGACGGGCCGCTGTCCTGGTCGGGCAGCGAGGAGGTCGCCGCGCGGTTCCTCGGCTACGGCTGGCACGTGGTGCGCCTGGACGACGTGGACGACCACACCGCCGTCGACCGGGCCGTCGCCGACGCGACCTCCCGCGCGGAGCAGCCGTCGATCGTCATCGCGCACTCGCACATCGGCATCGGCACCCCGCTGCACGACGACCACCGCGCGCACGGCTCCCCGATCGGCCCGGGCTACGCCGACGTCGCACGGGAACTGCTGCACTGGCCGCACGGGCCCTTCGACGTGCCCGACGACGTCCGGGCGAGCTGGCGGGCGCAGGTCGGCGCGCGCGCCGTCGCGCACACCGACTGGCAGGCGCGCTTCGCCGCCTACCGCCGCGAGCTCCCCGAGGCCGCGGCCGAGTTCGACCGGGTCACCCGCGGGCGCCTGCCCGAGGGCTGGGACGCCAAGCGGACCCGGTTCGCGCCCGGCACCCGGACCTCCACCCGCGAGGCCGGCGGGGTGGTGCTGAACGCGCTGGCCGAGCGCATCCCCGAGCTGGTCGGCGGCGCTGCCGACGTCGAGTCGTCCACGAAGACCCGCCTGGAGCTGCCCGCCGAGACCGCGGCCGGCATCCCGCCGGACGTCGAACGCGGCCGGTTCGCCGGGCGCACCCTGCACTTCGGCATCCGCGAGCACGCCATGGGCGCGATGGTGAACGGGATGCTCGCGCACGGCGGCCTGCGCCCGTTCGGCGCGACGTTCTTCTGCTTCTCCGACTACCTGCGCCCGGCCGTGCGGCTCTCGGCGCTCATGCAGATCCCGGCGGTGTGGGTGTTCACCCACGACTCCATCGGACTGGGCGAGGACGGCGGGACGCACCAGCCCGTCGAGCACCTGGCGAGCCTGCGGGCGATGCCCGGGCTGCTGGTCCTGCGCCCCGCCGACGCCAACGAGACGGCGCTGGCCTGGCGGGCCGCGCTGGCGAACCCCGGGCCCACCGCGCTGGTGCTCTGCCGCCAGGACCTGCCGGTGCTCGACCCGGACCTGGTCGACGTCGCCGGTGCGGTGATCGCCGACGCGGACGGACCGGACGTGGCCGCGATCGTCGCCACCGGTTCGGAGGTCGAGGTCGCGCTGGGCGCCCGCGACCTGCTGGCCGCCGACGGCATCGCCGTGCGGGTGGTGTCGCTGCCGTCCTGGGAGCTGTTCCGCGCCCGGCCGCCGGCCGAGCGGGAGTCGATCCTGCCCGCCGAGCTGCCGACCGTCGCGGTGGAGGCGGCTGCCGAGCTCGGCTGGGCGGAGTTCGCCGACCGGTTCGTCGGGATGCGCACGTTCGGCGCGTCCGGCCGGGCCGCCGAGCTCTACGCGCACTTCGGGATCACCCCGGCCGCGGTCGCCGCCGCGGTCCGCGAACTGCTGGCGGAACTGTGACCACGCTGCGCGTCGCGATCGCGGCCGACCACGCGGGCGCCCCGCTGCTCGACGTCGCCGCGGCGGCGGTGCGGGGGGCGGGCGCGGCGCCGCTTGCCCTGCACCTGCCCGACGCCGGCCCGCAGGACGACTACCCGGACGTCGCGGGCCTGGTCGCCGAGGCGATCGCGACCGGCCGGGCCGAGCGGGCCGTGCTGCTGTGCGGCAGCGGCGCGGGGGTGTCGGTGGCCGCGAACAAGTTCCCCGGGCTGCGGGCAGCACTCGCCCACGACACCTACAGCGCCCACCAGATGGTCGAGCACGACGACGTCAACGTGCTCACGATGGGCGCCCGGGTGGTCGGTGTGGACCTGGCCGCCGAGATCGTGGGGGCCTTCACCCGAGCGCGGTTCAGCGGGGCGGCCCGGCACGCCCGCCGGCTGGAGAAGGTGCTCGCGCTCGACGCGCAGCGGGTGCACAACGGCGCCGTCGAGCTGCACCGCGCGGGCCAGAGCCTGTGGCTGGACGCGATCAGCCGCCGCCTGCTGACCTCCGGGACGCTCGCCCGCTACATCGCCGACGACGCCGTCACCGGGCTGACGTCCAACCCCACGATCCTGGCCCACGCGATGTCGGCCGGCCGCGACTACGACGACCTCGTTCGCACCCACCGCGACGCGGGCGTCACCGATCCCCAGGACCTGGTCTACGCCTGCGCGCTCGACGACCTGCGGGCCGCCGCCGACCTGCTCCGGCCGGTCTGGGACGCGACCGGCGGCGTCGACGGCTGGGTCTCGCTCGAGGTGCCACCCGAGCTGGCCGGCGACACCGAGGGCACCGTCGAGGCCGCGCACGCCCTGCACCGGCGGGCGCAGCGGCCCAACCTGTTCGTCAAGGTCCCCGGCACGCCCGCCGGGGTGGCGGCGATCGAGGAGCTGATCGCCGCGGGGGTGCCGGTGAACGTCACCCTGCTGTTCTCCGCAGACCAGTACGGGGCGGCCGCCGAGGCGTACCTGCGGGGCCTGGAGCGCCGGGTCCGCGCCGGCGAACCGCCCGACGTCGCGAGCGTCGCGTCGCTGTTCGTCTCCCGCTGGGACCGGGCCGCCGACCCGTTGCTGCCCCGGGAGCTGCACGGCCGCGTCGGCGTGGCGGTGATGCAGCTCGCGATGGTCGCGCACGAGGAGCTCCTGGCGTGGCCCCGCTGGGCCGCGGTGGCCGCCGCCGGCGCCCGCCCGCAGCGGCTGCTCTGGGCGTCGACCTCCACCAAGGACCCGGACCTGCCCGACACGCACTACGTCGGGCGCCTCGCCGCGCCGGGGACGGTCAACACGATGCCGGAGAAGACGCTGCTCGCCGTCGCGGACCACGGCCGGGTGGACGGGACACTGCAGCCCGACGCGGCGGCGGCCCGGGCCGTCCTCGCCGAGGCCGCCAGGCACGGCGTCGACACCCACGCGCTGGCCGCGAGCCTCCAGGCCCAGGGAGCGCGCGCGTTCGTCGCCGACTGGGCGCACTTGCTCGACACGATGGAGACCAAGGCTCGCGCGCTGGTCGCAACGTCATGACCACACCCGAGGGGAGACCACGATGTCCGGTCCCGCACGCAGGCCGGGAGTCGTCACGTTCATCGGGATCGTGATCTACATCCAGGCCGCCCTCGCGCTGGTCGCCGCGATCGTCCTGCTCGCGTTCTCCAGCCGGCTCGTCCGGGTGATCAGCGACGTGTCGACCGAGCCGGTGACCGGCGCCGCGCTGCTGCTGTCCGGGATCGTCGAGCTGGTCCTCGCCGCGCTGCTGTTCTACGTGGCCGCGGGGATCATGCGCGGCAACGACGGCGTGCGGATGTTCGTCGCCGTCGTGGAGGGTCTGCGGATGGCCGCCGCGCTGGTCGCGATGCTGTACTACCACGACGGCGCCTTCGTCGAGAGCGGCCTGGTCACGATCCTCATCGGGATCTTCGTGCTGTGGGCGCTCTACGGCAACGAGCGTTCCGACGCGTTCTTCACCGCCGGCGGCGAGGTCGCCACGCCGCCGGCGATCCCCGTGCAGCCGGGGCCGCCCGAGCCGCAGGCCGCACCGCCGGCGCAGCGGATACCTGCCGGAGCCGGGTCACCGCCGCACGGCGACGGCGCCGCCGCGCCCCCGCAACACTCCCGGCCGGACTCGACGGCGCCCACGACCTGACGCCCGCCGCCTCGACCGCCGTCGGGTGGGCGGTCGCCGGGCCGCCTGTCGCGCTGACAACCGCATTTCTCTCAAGATCGACGAACCGGAACGCACAGCCGCACAGCACACGCCTGCGCGTTCCCGAACTACGATCATCAGCGGCACGACAGCGGGACGGCTGACAGGTGCGGCAGGCCGCGCCGCTGTCACGCCAGCGGCTTGCGCACCCACACGGCCGTCATCATCCAGCACTGGGTCCAGTGGTCCGGGTCGTCCAGCAGCTTCGCGGCGGCGTCCAACGTCGCCGCGTCGAGCCGCCCACCGCACGAGCACCCGGTCGCGCACCTCGGCGAAGAACAGCTGGAAGTACAGCGCCCCGCGATCCCTGCCCCGGATGTTCTGCACGTCGGTCTTGGCCTGCGGCGTCCGAGCCCGAGCGCGTCGAGGTAAGCCCGGGTCCACGGGTCGAGGATCTTGGACATGAGATCGAGCCGCTGGTACTCGATCGTCGCGGAGTTGTCGAGCCTGACGCAGACCGAAGCTCGTGACAATCCCGCCCCGGCAGCAGTTGCCGTGTAGTGGGCCCCCGGCGCGGAGCTGGAAGGGCAGCCCGTCTAGCGACCACACCGGCGCCGGTGCCTGCGCAGGGAGAGTCAGACGGCGTCCCCGACCAACGCGACGCCGGCCACGTAGATCCCATGGTCAGGCCCGGACAGGTCGATGCGGGTGCGCGCATCGGCCCCGTTGCCGTAGGCATGGCACTGCACCTGGACGTGGCACAGCAGCGTGCCGCCGCCCGCAGCCGGACCGCGAAGCAGGACCCCTGCGGGATGGACCGTTGCGGACAGCAGGGCGCGGATCACCTCGACGTAGTCGCCGCGCCCGCTGAACAGCCGGTGGGACACCAGCGGCCAGGGATGCCACTCGCCCGCGACATGCTGCGCGATGCTCACGTCGAGCTGGATGTAGGAGTGCTCGTAACGGGGGTTGGGATCGGTGAACCAGCCACCGTCACCGAGGACGGAGCCGGCGTAGCCGTTGGCCATCAGATCGACCCGCACCCCGGTCACGAAGAAGCTCTGCGGCGGGCCACGTCTGGCGTAGGTGAGGTCCTGCAGGGTCCGACCGGCCCGGGTGTCGTCGCAGTCGCCGGTGTCGACGTCGATGTAGGCGTACAGCCAGGTGCCCCGGTCGCCGTCCTGTTCGATCCGCGCGGTAGTCGTGTACGAGCCGGCGTCGGGCGCGGAGCACCCGCCCAGAACGGCGTTGCAGCGACCATCCTGTATGTCGGTCGACAAGCCGATGAGGTCCGTGAACTTCAGCTCCGTGCGGACGGCCCGGGCGGCGAGCTCGCGGCGGAAGTCCTCCAGATAGCGCGCGCGGATGCCGTGGAACCGCTCCGCCAGCTCGACGGATCGTGCCTGTGCAGCCACCTCCAGCCGTCCGAGGGTCTCGGTGACCCGTCTGCGCTTCACCGCGTTGCGCCGGCGTGCCCGGTCGACGATCGACGCGAGGTCGACGCCGGCCTGTTCGGCGACCGATTCGAGGATCTCGCGATGACTGCGCGCCCGTTCGGCGCTGATGCCGTCCCGGAGCCGGGAAAGCTCCTCCGGTGGCTCGAGACCCTCTCGGGCGAGCCGGCGCAGGTCTTCGACCGGCTCGCGGTACTCATCGTCGATCGCATCGATGACGTCGCTCACGTCGTCCCTCCACGTCCGCCGCCAGTACACACCACCAGAGCGCCGCCGGACTGTCGACTGCCGATCGCCGGAGTGCGGAGTCCTTGGCCCCCTGGCCGTTCGGCGGCCACGATGGACCGCATGCCCGCTACCTGGGTCCTCGACGAGGACGACGCGCTCGACGATCTGCGTCGACCGGGCGCTCGCGGCCCGCTACGGCTTCCCGCCCGAGTCCCGCGGGCTGTCGGTGGACGTCGGGACGGCGATGGCCACGATGCTGCTCGCCGCCTTCGCTGTGGGAGTCGGGGCGGGCCCGGTCAGCTCGTTCAGCCGGGCCGCGGTCGGTGTGGCGCTCGACCTCCCCGAAGGTTGGACGCCGGAGCTCATCGTGTGCCTCGGCAACCCGGCCGCGGTGCAACCGGGTGCCATGACCCCGGGCGACGCCTCGGGTGGCGCGACCTCACCCGCTGGGTGCCGGACGGGTCGACGCCCGGGTAGACGCCGAGCGGATGGCTCTCCCGCCCACGCGAGGCGTGATCGGGTCACGAGGGTTGCGGTGGCGGCTCCTCATTGGCGGCGAGGGTGCGGCGATCTCGGCGCGCCTGCGCGAGACCGTGTTCGCCGACCCGGACGAGCCCGCCGACCAGCCGACAGTCAGGTGAGGGGCTTGCGCGCCCACACGGCGGTGATCATCCAGGACCATGGCCGGCCGACTGCGACCTACCGTTGCAGTCACCTGGCCGTCACACTTCCGGACGTGTGGGGGGAGCTGAAACGGTTCGTGGTGGGTGCTCCGGTGAGCCGCGCCAGGCTCGCCGAGACGCTGCTGCCCAAGCGGGTGGCGCTGCCGGTGTTCTGCAGCGACCCGATCTCGTCGGTCGCCTACGCCACCGAGCAGATCGTGCTGGTGCTGGCCCTGGGCGGGGCCGCGGCGCTGACCCTGTCGACGCCGGTGGCCGGGGCGGTGGCCGTGCTGCTGGTGGTGGTCGTCGCGTCGTACCGGCAGACCGTGCACGCCTACCCGAACGGCGGCGGCGCGTACGTCGTCAGCCGGGAGAACCTCGGCGAGCGCCCGGCGCTGGTGGCGGGCGCGGCGCTGCTCGTCGACTACGTCATGACGGTCGCGGTGTCGGTGACCTCCGGGGTCATCGCGGTGACCTCGGCCGTGCGCCCGCTCGCGCCGCACGCCGCCACGATCGCCGCCGTCGCGATCATGGTGCTGGCGGTGGTGAACCTGCGCGGCATCCGGGAGTCCGGCCGGTTGTTCGCCGTGCCGACCTACCTGTTCATCGCGCTGACCTACCTGCTGCTGGTCTTCGCCGCCGTCAAGGGCGCCTCCGGCGCACTGCCGCCGGCCGAGTCGGCGAACCTGCCGGTCCCGGAGACCGCGATCGGCACCCTGGCGCTCGCGGTGCTGCTGCTGCGCGCGTTCTCCTCCGGCTGCACGGCGCTGACCGGCGTCGAGGCGATCAGCAACGGGGTGCCCGCGTTCCGCCCGCCCAAGGCCCGCAACGCCGCGACGACCCTGCTGATGATGGGCGTCGTCGCCGTGACGCTGCTCGTCGGGATCACGGTGCTCGCGGCGGAGATGTCGGCCCGCGCCGAGCCGGACGGCAACCCGTCGGTGATCTCCCAGCTCGCCGCGGGCAGCTTCGGCGACGGCTCGGTGCTCTACTACCTCTACCAGGCCGCGACGGCGGCGATCCTGGTGCTCGCCGCCAACACCGCGTTCAACGGGTTCCCGATGCTGGCATCGATCCTGGCCCGCGACGACCACCTGCCCCGCCAGCTCGCCAACCGCGGCGACCGGCTCGTGTTCTCCAACGGCATCCTGCTGCTGGGCGCGATCGCGGCCGCACTCATCCTCGCCGTGGACGCGAACCTCACCACGTTGCTGCACCTCTACATCCTCGGCGTGTTCACCAGCTTCACGCTCAGCCAGGCGGGCATGGTGCGCTACTGGCGGCGCCGGCTCGCCGAGGGCGGCCCGGTGGCGCGGGCCCGCCGCGCCCAGCTGATCAACCTGACCGGCGCGCTGCTCACCGGGACCGTACTGGTCGTCGTGCTGGTCACCAAGTTCGCCGAGGGCGCGTGGGTGGCGATCCTCGCCATGGCCCTGACCTACGTCGGCATGCAGGCCGTGCACCGCTACTACCGCGGCTACGAGGCCGAGATCGCCGCGCCCGCCGCGATCTCGCCGCTGACCGGACCGGCGCACGTCCAGGTGGTGGTGCTGGTCCGCCGGCTCACCCGGCCCTCGATGCGCGCCGTCGCGCTCGCCCGCTCGGTGGGCGCGGACGCCGTCGAGGCGGTGGCCGGTGCCGAGGACGACGCCGCCGCGGCAGCGCTGCGGGCCGCGTGGCAGGCCCGTGCGATCGACGTCCCGCTGCACGTACTCGAGGTCCCTGGTCGCAGCATCGCGGCGCCGCTCGCCGCGCACGTCGCGACGGTGCGCGCCCGCCGGCCCGAGGGGGTCGTCCTCGTGTTCGTCCCCGAGGTGGTGGTGACCCGCTGGTGGCAGAACCTGCTGCACAACCAGCTCGCCCGCCGGATCGAGGCGCACCTGCTGGAGGTGCCGGGCGTCGTCGTGGTGGACGTCCCCTACCGGCTGGGCAGCCGCGAGGTGGGCTGGCTCGCCGGCACCGACGAGCCGGCCGGCCCGGGAACCACGGGCGAGCGGGCGCCGAACCCGACGGAGCCGAGTGGCGCGGTCCGCGGGACCGGCGCCGGGGAGTAGCGGATGACGGCACTGCTGCTCGAACGCGAGGACGAGATCGCCGTGATCGACGCGGCGGTCCGCCGGGTCGCGGACGGCGAGGCGAGCGTCCTGCTCCTGGAGGGTCCGGCGGGCATCGGCAAGACCGGGCTGCTGACCGAGGCGCGCCGCCGTGCCGCGGCCGCCGGCCTGCGCGTCCTGGCGGCCCGGGGCGGCGCGCTGGAGCGGGCGTTTCCCTTCGGTGTCGTGCGGCAGCTCTTCGAACCGGTTCTCATGGACCGGGAGGCACGCGATCGCGCGCTGGCCGGGGCGGCCCGCTCGGCACGCGAGGTCTTCGACGCCATCGCCGAACCCGACGGCGACGGGCCGGCGCCGGACCCCTCGTTCGCGGCGCTGCACGGCCTGTACTGGCTGACCGCCAACCTCGCCGGGGACGGCCCGCTGGCGGTGGTCGTCGACGACCTGCACTGGTGCGACGGGGCGTCGCTGCGGTTCCTGGCTTACCTCGTGCACCGCCTCGACGGCCTGCCGGTCCTCGTCACGGCCTCGCTACGGCCCGCGGAACGAGCCGTGGACGCGGCCGTCCTGGGCGAGCTGGCCGGGGACGCGGCGATCGTGTCCGTGCGGCCGCGGCCGCTGAGCGAGCGGGCGACCGCCGGGCTGCTGGGCCGCCGCCTCGGTGCGCACCCGGGCGCCGCCGACCCCGTGTCGTCGGTGGACCCGGCGTTCGCGGCCGCGTGTCACGTGGCCACCGGCGGAAACCCGCTGCTGCTCCACGAGCTGGTCCGGGCGCTGGCCGCCGAGGGTGCGCGGCCCGACGCCGCCCATCTCGGGCTGGTCACGAAGGTCGATCCCCGGTCCGCCGCGCGGTCGGTGCTCGTCCGCCTCGCGCGGCTCCCGGCCGACGCCGTGCGGATGGCCCGCGCGGCGGCGGTGCTGGGCGACGGGGCCGATCTCTCACTGGTCGGCGACCTCGCCGGCGTCGACGAGGTGTCCCGCGGCCCGGCGGCCGACACCCTGGTGCGGGCGGAGATCCTGCGCGACGAGCCGCTGGTCGGGTTCGTCCACCCCCTGGTGCGTGACGCCGTCCATCACGACGTCACGCCGGTCGCGCGGGCGCAGGCGCACGAGCGGGCGGCGCGCCTGCTGGCGCAGCGGTACGCACCGGTCGAGCAGGTCGCGGCGCACCTGCTCGACGTGCCGCCGCGCCGCGACGCGTGGGTCGTCGAGACCACGCTCGCCGCCGCACGAACGGCCGCCCGAAGGGGTGCCGCGGACGCCGCCGTGGAGAACCTGCGGCGCGCGCTCGCCGAGCCGCCGCCCGCGGACCTGCGCACCGAGGTGTTGCTCGAGCTCGGCCGCGCGGAGCTGCTGACCTCCGGGCCAGACGCCGTCGAGCACCTCCAACAGGGCTATGACGCGCTCACCGATCCGGGCACGCGGGCCGCGGTGGCGCACCTGCTCGGCCGCGGGTTGCTGTTCACCGGGGGCGCCGCCGCGGCGGCGGACCTCGCGCGCCGCGCCGCCGCCGAGCTGCCACCCGGGCACGACGACGCCCGGGCCGGGCTCGCGGCGCTCGGGTTCTGGGCGGTCGTCTTCGGCGCGGGCGACCCGGCGACGCTGCACGGCCTGCACGCGCACCGGGCTCCGCCCGACCCCGACGGGGTGGGGGTGCAGATGCTCGCCGCGGTCGCCGCGCAGGAGTGGGCCTACGAGGGCGGGTCGAGCCAGGCGTGCGCCACCCTGTGTCGTCGGGCCCTCCAGGGCGGCACGCTGGTCGCGGCGGACCTCGAGCTCGGCGGCATCACCGCGCTGCAGACGCTGGCCCTCGCCGACGACCCCGGCGCGCTCGACGCGATGGATGCCGCGCTGGCCGACGCGCACCGGCGCGGCTCGATCGCGGCGAAGTACGCCGTGAGCCTGTTCCGTGGGTTCGTCCTGCTGCGCTGCGGGGACCTCGCCGATGCCGAGCGCTCGATCAGCTCGCTCGACGAGCTGGCGCGATGGGGCTTCAGCGAGGTGGCAGGGACCGTGCACGCCGCGGCGTTCCGGTCCGCGATCCTGCGCGAGCGCGGCGACCTCGCCGGCGCGCGGCGGGCGCTGGAGCGGGTCAGCGATCCCGGCGACGGCTCGGAGGCCGCCCGCTACTGGTCGCACGCCCTCCTGGAGCTGCTCGTCGCCGAGGGCCGCCTCGCGGACGCGCTGCCGGTGGCCGAGGACGCCGCCACCCGCTTCGCCTACCTGCGCCATCCCATCGACACCCCGTGGCGCTCGCCGATGGCGGTGGCGCTCGACGGGCTCGGCCGCCGGGATGAGGCGCTGGCGCTGCTCGCCGACGAGCTCGCGCTGGCCCGGGCGTGGGGCGCGCCGGGCACCGTGTCGCGCACGCTGCGGGTCCTCGGCACGCTGCGGCGCGACGTCGACCAGCTGCGCGAGGCGGTCGAGGTGGCGGCCGGGTCGCCGGCCCGGCTGGAGTACACCAAGGCGCTGGCCGCGCTCGGCGCGACGCTGCGGCGGGCGGGCCGGGTGCGCGAGGCGCGCGAGCCGCTGCGCCAGGCGGCCGAGCTGGCGCAGGCGTGCGACGCGCAGGGCCTGGCCGAGCAGGCGCGCGCCGAGCTGTACGCCGCGGGCGGGCGGCCGCGGACGGCCGCCTCCACCGGCCCCGGCTCGCTCACCGCCGGCGAGCGGCGGGTGGTGGAGCTCGCGGCGCGCGGCGCGACGAACCGGGAGGTGGCCCAGGCGCTCTTCGTCACGCCCAAGACGGTGGAGCTGCACCTGTCGAACGCCTACCGCAAGCTCGGGATCTCGTCGCGGCGCCGGCTCGCCGACGCGCTCACCGCCGACTGACCGGGCGGCCGCCCGGGCCCGCGGCAGCAAGACTGGGGTGCCCGTCTGGGGTGTTCCCGGATCCCTACGGGTCGCGGGGGCGCCAGGCTGTCGGGTGTGGACAGCAGGGCCGTCGCGATCCACCTGGAGATCCGGCTCGACGGCGAGTCGCCGGTCGGGTGCGCGTACGACGACCGGGGCAGCAGCCGGGTTTTCGCCGGCTGGGTGGGGCTCGTCGCCACGATCGACGAGCTGCTCAGGACCGCACCGCCCGCGTCCACGCCACCGTCGCCCGACGAAAGGTCTGGATCATGAGCTCGCCTGTCCACCTCCCCGCCCGATCGCGCCGCCTGGCGGCGCTGGCAGCTGCGGGAACGCTGCTGGCGGCAGCGGCCTGCGGGGGTCAGGCCGCTCCCCCGGCCGCCACCCCGGCACCGCCCGCCTGGGCCGCCGCCGTGGCGCCGCAGCTGGAGCAGCTCGCCCGCGACCTGCTCGTGACCGGCGCCGTCGTCCAGGTGCGCTCGCCGGAGTACGGCGACTGGACCACGACGATCGGCACCAAGACCTACCGAGGGACCGAGCCCGTGGAGGTCACCGACCACGTCCGGATCGGCAGCGTCACCAAGAGCTGGACGGGCACGGTCGTGCTCCAGCTCGTCGACGAGGGGAAGCTGCGCCTCACCGACCCGGTGTCGATGTACCGGCCCGACGTCCCGAACGGGCAGAACATCACGATCGAGCAGATGCTGTCCATGCGCAGCGGCCTGGGCAACTACACCACCGACCTCGCGCTCAGCGAGCGCCAGGACGCCAGCCTCGACGTGGTCGTCGAGCCCGAGGAACTGATCAGGATCGGTCTGTCCATGCCCGTGAAGTTCCCGCCGGGCGAGGGCTTCTTCTACTCCAACACCAACACGGTGCTGCTCGGCCGGATCGTGGAGCAGGTCACCGGCAACCCGCTGGCGACGGAGTTCGAGCGGCGGATCTTCACCCCCGTCGGCATTGGCGAGTCCTCCTTCCCCGCCCTCACCGACGCCGCCCTGCCCGCGCCCCACCCGCAGGGCTACGCCTACGGCACCAACGTCGAGACGGTGAGCACCAACGTGCTCACCCCGGAGAAGCAGGCCGCAGCCCGCGCCGGCACCCTGGCGCCGATGGACGTGACCCTGGCGAACCCGTCCTGGGCGTGGAGCGCCGGCGCCGGCATCTCGACCTCGGACGACCTCACCCGCTACGTCAAGGTGCTGGTCGGGGGCGGGCTGCTGAGCCCGGAGATGCAGAAGACCCGGCTGGACAGCGTCCGGCCCGTCGACCCCGCCGCCCCGGACGGGCCCGGGTACGGCCTCGCGCTAGCCCGCTTCGGCCCCTTCTACGGCCACACCGGTGAGCTGCCCGGGTTCAACACGTTCGCCGGCTACGACCCGCAGACCGACACCACGGTCGTGGTGTGGACCTCGCTCGCGCCGTCGCCCGACGGCCAGGACCCGGCCGCGCAGATGGCGCGGACGATCATCGGCGAGCTGGCGACCGTCGACCGCTGAGGGCGCCCGTCCCTGGACGCGGCGCGCGCGATCCGCCACCGTGTTCTGCAGCGGCGTCGGCCGGCACGTGGTGGCGCCGGGGGGAACGGGGTGACCGGCATGAACGGCACGTACCAGCCCATCGAGGACTACGGCCTGGTCGGCGACCTGCACACGGTCGCGCTGATCGGCAAGGACGGTTCGGTCGACTTCATGTCGTTCCCGGGCTTCGACTCGCCGACGATCTTCGCGGCGCTGCTCGACGCCGAGCGCGGCGGGTGCTTCCGCATCGCCCCGGAACTGGCCGGTTCGGCGCAGAAGCAGATCTACCTGCCCGACACCAACGTCCTGATCACCCGGTGGCTGTCGGCCGCAGGTGTGGCAGAGGTCTCGGACTTCATGCCCGTGGGCATCGCGCCGCACGACCATCCGCGGGTGCTGGTGCGTCGGGTCAAGTGCGTGCGCGGCGAGGTCACGTTCGACCTGCGGTTCGCACCGCGCTTCGACTACGGCCGCGCCGCGCACACCGTGAACGCCCGCGACGGCCAGATGTTCTGCACCGCCCGCGACGACGTGGGCACCTCGCTGCGGCTGCACCACGAGGTTCCGCTCGACATCCGCGACGGCGACGTCGTGGGCCAGTTCAAGCTCGCCGCCGGCCAGACCGCGGGCTTCGTGCTGGAGGAGGCGACCGGCGGGATGGAGTCGGTCGTCGGTCCGGACTCGGTGAGCGACTGGTTCAAGGACACCGTCAACTTCTGGCGCACGTGGATCGGGCGCTCCCGCTATCACGGGCGCTGGGCCGAGATCGTCAACCGCTCGGCGCTGGTGCTCAAGCTGCTGGTAAGCCAGACCCACGGCTCGCTGATCGCCGCGCCGACGTGCTCGCTGCCCGAGGAGCTCGGCGGCGAGCGCAACTGGGACTACCGCTACACGTGGATCCGCGACGCCTCCTTCACCCTGTACGCCCTGATCCGGCTGGGCTACACCGAGGAGGCCGGGGCGTTCATGCGCTGGATCTCCGACCGCTGCATGGACCTCAACCCGGACGGCTCGATGCAGATCATGTACGGCCACGACGGGCGCAAGGTGCTCACCGAGGAGACGCTGCCGCACCTGGAGGGCTACCGCGGCTCGGCGCCGGTCCGGATCGGCAACGGCGCCTACGACCAGCTCCAGCTCGACATCTACGGCGAGCTCATGGACTCGGTCTACCTCTACAACAAGTACGGCGAGCTCATCTCGGCCGACCTGTGGGACAACCTCGTGCGGCTCGTCGACTACGTGTGCGCGAACTGGCAGCGCCCCGACGAGGGCATCTGGGAGGTCCGCGGCGGGCAGCGGGAGTTCCTGTACTCGCGGCTGATGTGCTGGGTCGCCGTGGACCGCGGCATCCGGCTCGCGGACCGGCGCTCGTTCCCGTACCCGCGGCAGCGCTGGTACGGCGTCCGGGACGACATCTACCGGGAGATCTTCACCGAGTTCTGGGACGCGAACCGGGAGACGTTCGTGCAGTACAAGGGCTCGAAGACGGTCGACGCGTCCAACCTGCTCATGCCGCTGGTGCGGTTCATCAGCCCGACCGACCCGAGATGGCGCTCGACGCTCAGGGCGATCGAGTCCGATCTCGTCGACGACTCGCTGGTGTACCGCTACCGGCAGGGCGACGGCGCCGCCGACGGGCTCACCGGCGAGGAGGGCACGTTCACCATGTGCTCGTTCTGGTACTGCGAGGTGGTGGCGCGCTCGGGCGACGTGCAGAAGGCCCGGTTCCTGTTCGAGAAGATGCTCGGCTACGCCAACCACCTCGGCCTCTACGCCGAGGAGCTGGGCCCGCACGGCGAGCACCTGGGCAACTACCCGCAGGCCTTCACCCACCTCGGGCTGATCAGCGCCGCGCACGCCATCGACCGCAAGCTCTCCGACGCCGGCTGGATCGGCTGACGACGCAGGCGCCCTACCCGCCCCAGATGTCCTCCACGAACCGTCCGGACGCGCGCAGGTCGGCCAGCCACGCCTGGGCGTCCTGCGCGGACCCGCCGGTGCGCGCCCGGTAGATGTCGACGAGCGCGGCCCGGACCCCGGGGGCCATGGTGTTCGCGTTGCCGCACACGAAGATCGACGCGCCCTGCCCGATCAGGTCCCAGACCTCGTCGGCGCGGTGCGCGATCTCGTGCTGGACATACCGGCGCCCGTCCTCGGGTCGGTGGGAGAACACCGCCCGCACCGTCAGCGCGGCGGTCTTCCCGAAGGCGCGCAGCTCCTCGGCGTAGAGGTAGTCCTGCTGCGGGTCGCGGCAGCCGAAGAACAGCAGCGAGTCGCCGATCTTCGCGCCTTGCTCGCGCTGCGCGGCCCGTTCCTCCAGGAAGCCGCGGAACGGCGCCAGCCCGGTGCCGGCCCCCACCATGATCATCGGGACGGACGGGTCGGCCGGCGGGCGGAACGGGATCGACGGTTGCCGCACGAACGCGAAGACGGTGCTGTTCGGTGCCAGCCCGGCGAGGTGGTTCGAGCAGATCCCGGCGAACGTCGCGCCGTCGCGGCCGCGAGCCGGCGCCCGCAGCACCCCGGTGGTGATCGTGCAGGCCTGCGCGTCCACCAGCGGTGAGGACGAGATCGAGTAGTAGCGCGGCCGCAGCGGCGCCAGCATGTCCAGGTACACCTCGAACGGCACCGCGCACGTCGGGTACTGCTCCAGCAGGTCGAGCACCGAGTGGCCCGGCGTGAACACCCGCTCCCGGTAGCGCGCGTGCGCGACGTCGTCGTCGCCGCACAGCGCGTCGAGCTCCGCCCGCTGGTGCGAGTCGTCGGTGTAGCGGGCCAGTACCTCGATGTTCTCCCGGCTCGCGACGTCCTGCAGCTCCACGCAGCTGCCGAGCACACCGAGCAGCGGTGTGGGCTCCTCGATCGGCAGGTGGGTGTGCGAGCCGCTGTTCGGAATGATCGTCAGGTAGGTGCCCGCGTCGAGGGTGAACCGGGCCATGACGCGGCGGATCAGGTCGATGCCGTTGCGCGGCAGCACCCCGAGGTGGTCGCCCGCCCGGTAGGTCACCCCGGGCGGCAGCGCGATCGCCACGTGCCGGGTCGAGCGGGTGGCGGGGCGGCCGTTGACCGGCCGGTTCAGCTCGCGGTTGTCCCGCACGAGCGCGGGCGCCGCCGCGTAGGACACGATCACCGGGTTGGCCACCTGGCGGTTCACCATGGTGATCGACAGGCGCGGCCCGGTCGACGCGGGCTCGGCGACGCTCGCCGGGAGGTCGAGCGCCCCGGCGATGTCGGCCCACAGCCCGTCGTGCCAGCCGCGGTACTGCGCGTCGAAGTCGCCGCGGGCGTCCCCCTCGCCGCGCGGGTGCACCCGGCGGGCGCCGTGCGCGGCCAATTGCGCGTCGACGAGCGTCGGGACGGCCTGGTAGGTCGCCGCCCACTCGGAGTTGCCGCAGCCGAACACGGCGTAGGCCGCGCCCGCGCACGCGTCGGTCGGGGTGTCGGCGGCCGTGAGCCAGTCGCAGAACGCCGCGGCGTTGTCCGGCGGCGTGCCGTTGTAGGACGAGGTGACGACGATCGTCGCGCCGCCGGTGGGCAGGGCCGCGACGTGGTCGTCCAGCGCGCCCTGGGTGACCACGAAGCCACGCTCCGCGCCCTCCTGCGCCAGCTTCGTCGCGATCGCCTCCGACGCGCCCAGGTTGGACCCGAAGAGGACCGCGAGCGGCGTCCCGTGCCGGTCGACCGGCGCCGCCGCCGGGGCCGCGGCCTCCCGCCGGGCAGCGCCGTTGTGCATCGAGGCGGCCTGCACGGGCTCGCGGTACACCGGGGCGTCCGCGCGCCGCCGCACCCTGATCCGCATGTCGTCGGGCTTGACGGTCAGCGTGGTCTTGGTCCTGAGCTGGTAGTCCAGGTGGTCGACGAACTCGAAGCGCTGCACGAGCATCGCGAGCACGAGGACGGCCTCTTGCAGCGCGAACTGCCGCCCGATGCAGGCCCGCTGCCCGGTGCCGAACGGCTTGAACGCGTTCGGCGGGAGCGCGGCGCGGCGCTGCGGGGCGAAGTGCTCGGGGTCGAAGTCCTCGGCGTTCTCGCCCCAGACCGTCCGGTCGCGGTGCAGCATGCCGGACAGCACCGTCAGCGGCGTGCCCGCGGGGATCGCGTACCGGTCGCCGACCACCGTGTCCTCGTAGGGCGTGCGGTTGAACCCCGGCGCCGTCGGCCACAGCCGCAGCGACTCGTCGAGGATCTGCCGGATGTACTCCAGCCGGTGCACCTGCTCGTAGCTGGGCGTGAGGGTGCCGCCGAGGATCTCGTCGACCTCCGCCCGGGCCCGCGCGAGGGCACCGGGGTTCTTCATCAGGTAGTAGATCGCGAACGACAGCAGCCCGCTGGTGGTCTCGTGGCCGGCGACGAGGAAGGTGATGCACTGTGCCCGGATGTTCTCGTCGGGCAGCTTCTCGCCGGTCTTCCGGTCCACCCCGTTGATCATCCGACCGAGCAGGTCGCGGGTCTCCCCGGCCGCGCCCTGCGCGCGGCGCTCCCGGATGAGCTGGTCGACCAGCCCCGTCATGAATGCCTGGTCCTCCGCCAGCTTGCGTGCCGCGCGCACCCGCAGCCGGGTCTGGATCGGCAGCTCGCGCATCCGCGCCTGCGACTCGGACAGCGTCGCGACCATCGCCGCCACGAACGGGTGCTGGGTGTCGCGGTAGAACGAGTTGAACCGGTAGCCGAAGCCGCAGATCGCGATCGTGTCCAGCGTCAGCCGGGTCATGTCCGCGGGGACGTCCACCTCGTCGTCGGGGTTGAGCCGCTCCCATTTCTCCACGAGCTGGTCGGCGATGTCCTGCATCAACGGCAGGTAGTCCTCCATGGACTGCAGGCTGAACGGCGAGAGCAGGATGTTGTGTGCCCGGCTCCACAGCGGGTCGGTGGTGTCGGCGGTGAACAGCCCCGCCCCGACCGGGCCCTTGCGCAGGTTCGCCAGCCCCCCACCAACCTTTTTGTCGAAGCGGGCGTCGTCGCACAGCTCGTCGACGAGGTCCGCGCCGCTGACGATGATGCGCGCACCGCCCGGGATGGTCAGCTTGAAGATCGGCCCGTACTGCCTGGCCATCGTCATCATGCTGTCGAACGGCGCATGGGTGTCGATGTCGAACATGTTGCCGACCAGGGGCAGCCCCCGCGGGCCGGGGATCTCGTCGATGGTGATCGGTGTCGTCATGAGAGGTCGCTCCCAGCTGCGAGTAGCGGGTCAGGCCGGTCGCCGGCCGGCGCGGACGAGCACGGCGACGCTCATCACCACCACCCAGACCGGGAAGACGAGCAGGACCGCGGGGTGGTACGTGGTGCTGACCAGCAGGAACGCCGCCGCCAGGTAGCCGAGCAGCGCCAGCCAGCGCGGCAGGATCCCGGTGGGTCCGGCCAGCGTCGTCGTCGTGATCATGTACATGCCGGCGGCCCGGACGCCGTAGACGAACACGAAGGCGTACCCCACGCTCGTCAGGGCTCGGGCGACGTCGACCCCGGGCAGCGCGGCGGTGGAGAACACCGTGAGCAGGGCGACGGCGCCGACCGCCGCCGTCCCCGCGAACAGCAGGCTGACCCAGATGACTCCGGAGGCCAGTTGCAGCCCGTGCGGGATCGCCGACGGCTCGCCGGGATACGCCCCGAGCATCGCGCGCATCGCGATCATGTGCCACAGGAAGGCGATTCCCGCGAACGGCACGATGTTCAGCCCGACGGTGACCAGCACGTCGGCGCCGCCGTTGTAGAACGCGGTGTAGACGCTGTCGGGCACGCCCACGCCCGGGGCCCGCTGCATCAGCACCAGCGCGACGGTCAGCAACACGGCGAAGGCGATCCCGGAGAGGCCGCTCATCCGCCCGTACGCCCGCACCTGGCGCAGTTCGGAATCGGACAGCTCCGGGCGATGTGCATTCACTTCGGACGTCGCCGAGCGCGCGCGTGTTCGAGTTCTGGACATCGTTTCCCCCAGCAACCGCGACCGATCGGCCGGCGCCTGCGTGATCCGGGCCCGGCAAACGGGGCCCCGCTCCATGCCTAGACCTGCACCAGATCGCGGTCAAGAGTCGCCGATCGGCGAATACGCCGTCATGCGGAACGCACTGCTCGAAATGGTCTCCCACCGGCTGCCACTGGACCGGGCGGGCCCGATACGCCACGGTGAAGGCGGCATCACGGGGGGTGGTCGCCATGTCCGCTGCGCTCGACCCGCCGGCCGGCCCGGCCTGCACGGCGCCGTCGTGGCTGCGCCGCCACGACCCGGACCTGACGGCGGTGCGGCGGGCGGGCCGCGTGACGGTCGCCGGGTGCGTGGGCTTCTACGTGTGCCTCTACCTGCTCGACGACGCGGCTCTGGCGACCTACGCCGTCTTCGGTGCGGTGTCCCTCGGCGTGCTGTCGGACGTCACCGGCACGCCCACCCAGCGGACCCGCGCCTACCTCGGCGCGCTTCCGGTCGGGCTCGCCCTGGTCACGGCCGGAACCCTGCTCGCCGTGAACGTGTGGGCGGCCGTGGCCGGGATGCTGGTGTTCGGCTTCGCCGTCGCCTACTCCGCGGTCGGCGGCCCGCGATTGGCCGGGCTCGCGAACGGGCTGCAACTGCTCTACATCCTGCCCTGCTTCCCCCCGTACGACCCCGGGTCGCTGCCGTCGCGACTGGCGGGGCTCACCGTCGGGTTGGCGCTGATGGCCGTGGCCGACCGGGTGCTGTGGCCGGCCCCCGCACCGCGCGACTACGCCGACCGGCTGGCCGACGCCGCCGAACCGGTCGGCCGCTACCTCGACGCGGTGCGGATGGCCCTCACGACGACCGCGGACCCCGCTGCGCTGCACGGGCCCCGGCTCACCGCCCTGCGGTCCGCCGCGGCCGCCGCCGGGAACGGCCTGCGGCCGGAGCGGCTTCCGCTCGCCGAGCGGCCCGCCGGCCCGGGCGTGCGGGACCGGAGCCTGACCTTCGTCGCGTCGGGCCTGCGGTCCGTCGCCGCCCGGACGGCGGGCCTCGCCAAACTGCTCGACGATCCCGAACTGCGGCCCAACCACCCGATGGCCCCCGACCTGCTCGCGGCCGTGCACCGCAGCATCAACGCGGTCCCGGCCGCGCTGCGCGGCACCGCACCGCCGCCCGCGCTGGAGCCGCTCGACGCCGCACTGGCCACCTTCCTGGGGCAACGCTCGGCCATCCTGACCGCCGACCAGGACGACCTCGAACGGCATCCCGGGCTGCGGGTCGGAGCGGCGGCGACGGCGCTGGCCGAGTCGGCTCGGACCGTCGTCGTGGCGGTCACGGCCGCGGTGGGCGCGCCTGCGCCGGCCGCGGTCGCGGCGGGCACCGTCGCGCCGGGCACGTTCTCCTACCTGCACCGGTCCGCCGCCGGGCGGTGGTGGCGACGGCTCCGGGCGCATCTCACGCCACGTTCGGTCTACCTGCAGAACGCGGTACGGCTCGCGCTCGGGCTCGCCGCCGCGCTGGTCATCGCCCAGGAGCTCGACATCTCGCACGGCTTCTGGGTGCTGCGGGCGACCCTCACCCTGATGCGGACCTCGCTGGTGGCCAGCGGCGCGGCGCTGGTGCCGGCGTTCACCGGGGTGGTGGCCGGGGCGGTCGTGGCGGGGTTGCTGCTCACGGTGGTCGGCGATGCCATCACCGTCTACGCCGTGACACTGCCGGTGCTGATGCTCGTCGGGTTCGCGGCCGGGCCGATCCTGGGAGCCGCGGCAGGCCAGGCCGGGTTCACCGTGGTGATCGCGGTGCTGTTCGCCCAGCTCGCTCCCGCCGACTGGCGGCTGGCCGAGACCCGCCTGCTCGACGTCGTTCTCGGCGGGCTGGTCGGCGCCGTGATCGGGGCCGCGGTGTGGCCGCGCGGCGGCCGCGGCGAGCTGCGCCGGGGCGCGGCGGCCGCGCTGCGCGCGGTGGCCGACGACATCGTCGCGACGGCCGCGCGCCTCACAGGGCGCGGTGGTGGCGGCGGCACGGGCGACACCGGCGACCTCCCCGACGTCCCCGACCGGCAGGCCCATCACCTGATCGACCTCTTCGATGCGACGTTCGCGCAGTACTCCTCGGAGGGCGTCCGGCGGCCGTCGGGTACCGACTGGCTGACCGTGCTCGCGGTCGTCCACCGGATCCCGGCCGACGTCGACGTGCTGCGCGGCAGATACCCCGAGCCGGGTCCGCTGCCGTGGGCGCCGGTGGCCGACCAGCTGTCCGGCGTGGCCCGGGACGCCGCGGACGCGGTGCGCCGATGCGCCGACGCCGTCGCCGGCGGGCACCCTCCGCCGGCCGACCCGGGGCCGGCGATGCATGCTCGGCTCACCGCGCACCCGCCGAAGGCGCCCTACGCGCAGGCACCGCCGGCGGCGCTGCGCGTCGTCGACCTGTGGGGCTGGCTGCACGGATCCGCCGACACCTTGACGCGGCTGCACCAGGCGCTCGTCCCGGATACGGCGCGGCGCGGGCAACTGCTCGGCGCCGGGTCAGGACGGCGGCGCTGAGCGAGACCGACGCGCAGCCCGAGCTGGCGGCCGTGTGCGCGGTGGCGGCCCTCGCCGCGGCGCTCGTGGCCACCCCGTTGCAGGCCGTCCTCGCGGAGGTCACCTCGGTCGGGCAGGGATGCCGGGAAGGGGAACCCGGGCACGGCGACGCAGGCCCTGGTCCAGGCCGCCGAGCACGAGCACCGCACGGTGCTGGGCGTATGTCTGGGGGTGGCGACGTCGCGCTGGCTGTGGCTGCCTGCAGTGGGCATCGGGCTGACGATCTTCGCGGTGGCTGGCTGGCGGCTCGGCCGGACCGGACCGGGCAGCGGACCCCGCTCCCCGAGCGACGGCTGACCGGCGCCGGGCCCGACCTGGGTCCGAGCACCGGTCCGCGCGGCGAGTGTCGTCCAGGCAGGCCGACGCGTCCCATCTCCGGTGTCGAGGCGGGTGGGCGCGTCGGTGTGGTGTCGGTTGTTGCGGGTCCGTGGTCATGCGACGAGGTGTGGTCGGGGTTTGCGTCGGGGTATTTGTTGCGGGCATATCCAGGGTGGTGGGATGAATTCGGGTTGTTCGTTGTGGATGCGCACGGTCCAGCCGGAGTCGTAGTGCAGCATGCGGTGGTGCAGGCGGCACACCATGACGCAGTTGTCGATGGCTGTGGGGCCGCCGCGGGCCCATTCCTGGATGTGGTGGACCTCGGCCCAGCTGGGTGGGCGGTGGCAGCCGGGGTGGGCGCAGCCGCGGTCGCGGGCGGCGACCGCGCGGCGCAGCCCGTCGGGGATGGTGCGGGTGGCGCGGCCGACGTCGAGGGGTTGTCCGGCGCCGCCGAGGACGATGGGGACGACCGCGCAGTCGCAGGCGAGCATCCGCAGCGCGGCGGGGGTCAGGGTGCCGCCGAGGTCGAGGCAGCCGGCGCGGGCCCGGTTCTCCAGGTCTTCCAGGCGGACGATCACGTTGAGGTGTGGGCGGCGCCCGCCGACCTCGCCGAGCTCGCCATGATCGAGGACGTAGCCGCAGACCTCAGCGAGGGCGTCGGCCTGGCGCTGCGGCAGGGTGCGGGTGTCCTCGGCGGTCTGCGGGGCGGCCTTGGCGTCCAGGACGGTGGCGATGGCGTCGTAGGCCGCGGTGTCCTCGAAGGTGGCTTTGATGCTGCCGCCGCCGTCGCGGTGCCGGGTCAGGGTGAGTTCGTTGCGCGGCGGTGGGGGGTCGTCGGGTTCGGGGCCGTCGGCGTCGAGCTGGTCGACCAGGGCGCGGCCGTACTCGCGTAGTTGCGCGGGGGTGTACAGCGCGGCCTTCTCGGCGAGGTCGGCTTCCGCACCCGCCCACACAGGCGGGGTCAGCCGGTCGGCGGCGGCGCCGCCGAGCACGGCGGCGATCACCTCGACGTGCCGCAGCCCGGCGGTCCCGGTGGTGAACGCGGCCGCGGTGGCGGCGAGTCGCGGCGCCAGGATCTGCCCGTCGAGCCCGACCCGCGGGCACACCTGTTCGGCGGCGGTGACGCGGCGGCGGGCGGCGGCGCGGTCCATCCCCAGCAGGTCGTGCAGCGCGTCCACCGCGTGGCGGTAGCCGCGCTCGGCCAGCGCGCCGCGGCGGGTCAGGGCGGCGGTGACGGTGACGGTGAGCCGGTCGAGCTGGCGGGCGACCCCTTCGGCGATGGTGAGTACCGAGATCAGCTCGGTGTCGGTGGCTGCCGGGTCGGCTGCGGTTTCCAGCGCGGCCGTCGCCTCGGTGAGCAGGCGGTGCGCGTGGTGCGGGCGGCCCGGGGTCACAACCACAATGATAGTCGAACGCCTGTTCGATCGCTGGCCGTTCGTCGTGCCCGGCGTGCCTTTCATCGAGTATGTGGCTGGGGTTGGGGGTTACTCGTCTCGGCCTTCCGGGCTCGCCGGCCGAAAGGCGCGGCATCCGTACGGGGGACTGGCTGTGGTTGCTTTCAAAGATCGGGACCACCGCCAGTCTTCCCGGCCGGAACAGAAGCATCCCGACACCAGCCGGGAACGCGAAGCCGGATACCTCACCCGAAACCAACCACACAATCAACGCAGTAGAGCGGCGCCGGTCACACGACACCGACGGGCTACCCGGGCAGCGCGGGTAGCTCAGACGCCGCGCGATCAAGGGTCTGCCCTCACGCAGCCTGCTCGGCACCGGCCAGACTGACGAAGCTGGGCTAGGACCACGCCCCGACGAGGCGGCCCGGCTGATGCATCGCCCGGTCGTCTCGAACTCAGCGTCGGTGGGCAACGCCGGCGGCGGCGACGAGCTCGGTCGCCTCCTTCTCGACGGCGCCGGCGAGGGAATCGAGATCGTCGAGCGCCGCCGGATCGGCACAGAACCCGAAGCACAGCTTGTCGGCCAGCGAGGTCACCGCGATCCGCAGGGAGTGTCGCTCACCCACCTCGGCGAGGGACCAGATCGCGCGCACCCGGGTACCGAGCACCGTCACCGCACGCCGGGGGCCGACCACGTTGGACACGTTGAGCGCGAACGCGCGCGGGCTCGCGAGCAGCCGTCGCGCCCAGCGGCGCAGCGCCGGAGAGGCCCGGTCGAGCTCGTCGAGAACCTCGCGCAGCTCCTGCGCGTCGTGGTCGGCCTTGCGCGCCGCGGTCGCGACGCGCACCGCGACGAGCCGGGCGACCGGATCGGGCTCGTCACAGGGCAGGCGGAGGCAGAACCACGAGTCGGCGTTGCCGACCCGGTCGCCCTCGTGGTGCATGGTCACCGGCACCTTGACCCGCAGCCCGTGCAGCCGGCCGTGGCGGGCCTGGATCCAGCGACGGAGCGCACCGGCGACGACCGCCAGCACCGCGTCGTTCACCGTGGCCCCGGCCAGCGAGCGCGCGGCGTCGTGCAGCGCGGGCAGTGACACCGTGGCGAAGGCGACCTCGCGGCGGGTTCCGACGTGCGTGTCGAAGGGTGACCGGGTCAGGCTCACCGCGAACTCCCGCCGCAGCAGGCCGGCCAAGTGGTGCCGCCGGCGTTCGTCGTCCGGGTGCTGGACGTGCGCGGCTCCGCCGGACGGGTCGGACGCGCCGGGCAGGTCCGCCGCGCCGGACGATGGCGCCGGGTCCCAGAGGACGCTGCGCGCGATCCGCACGGCCGCGGTCCCGTCGGCCAGCGCGTGATGCAGCCGCCAGACCAGGACCGCCCCGTCCCCGCCTGCCGGCCGCAGCACGTCGAGCCGCCACAGCGGGCGGTCGCGCGGCAGGTGCTCGGCGAACAGCGCCGCCACCTCGCGGCGCACCGTCGCGGGATCGAGGTCGTGATCCACGACACGCTCGCGTACGTGCGCCGCGATCGCGAACGTCCCGTCGGGGACCCAGGCCGGTGCGTCCACCGGTCCGCCCAGGCGGCAGGAGAGCCGCGGCGCGTCCACCAGCCGGCGGAGCATCGCCGCCCGGAGGGATTCGACGGTCGGCCCGGGCCCGTCCAGGGGGATCACCTTGCAGGTGTGGCCGACGATCGTCGGCCCTTCCAGGCCCAGGATCGCCCTGTCCTCGGCCGACAGCGTGATGGCCACTCGGACCAGGGTGGCAGCCGTCGTCGCGTCAGGGAACCCGTAGCGGCAGAGCAGGGTGGCACGTCATCGGGCCGGGTCCGGCATCCGCCACGCCACGGCCGCCGCCGCCACCGCACAGACCGCCGCAGCGACCAGCGCCGCGGCCCGGAACCCGGCGACGAGCGAGGGGTCGCCGTCGGCGAGCGCGGTCCCGTGCACCGAGGTGATCGCCACGCCGGCGACGGCGACGCCGAGCACCGCGCCGAGCTGGCGGGCCTCGGTCGCCAGGCTGGCCGCGAACGCGCGGCGCTCCCCGCCGAGCGCGAGGAACGGCCCGGCGCCGGCCGGGGTGAACACCAGCGGGCGGGAGAGGGCGAACAGCAGCAGCCCGGGCACGATCACCAGGACCCCGCCGAGCGGGGCGAGCACGCCCAGCAGCAGCAGCCCGACAGTGGCGAGCCCGAGCCCGGGGAGCGCCAGGGCCCGCGGCCCGCGGCGGTCGGTGGCGCGTCCGATCGAGATCGAGAGCAGCGGGGTGCCGAGCCCGGCGAGCGCGATCACCACGCCCGCCCCGAGCGGGCCGAGACCGAGCCCGTGCTGCAGGTACAGCGCGAGCGACACCGTCACGCCGAAGACGGCGAACTGGATGGCGAACAACGCCGTGAGCGAGCAGGCGAGCATCCGGTCGCCCAGCAACCGCAGGTCGATCATCGGGGCGGCGGAGCGCAGCTCGTGGCGGACGAACAGCACCAGCAGCGCCACCCCGCCGACCAGCAACGCCGCAGCGACGGTCCCGGCCCGCCCGGTCACCGGGCCGCCGAGTGCGACCAGCCCGACCACCACGGCGGCGAGCCCGGCCAGCAGCAGGCCGACGCCGCGCCAGCGCACCGGCAGCCGCACCGCCTCCCGCGAGGCCGTCACCGTCCGCGACCCGGTGAGCAGCGCGAACGCCACGACCGGGAGGTTGACCACGAACAGCCACCGCCAGTTCGCGACGCCGAGCAACGCCCCGGCCAGCAGCGGGCCTAGGACGAGGAAGGAGGTCCCGCCGGTGGCCAGCACGCCGATCGCCCAGCCTCGCTGCGCGTCGCTGACCGCCCGGGTGGTGTTGCCGAGCGCCAGCGGCGCGACGACGGCCCCACCGATGCCCTGGACGAACCGGGCGGAGATCAGCAGCTCCAGCGACGGCGCCGCCGCGCACAGCACGGACCCGACCCCGAAGAGCGCCAGCCCGGACAGGAACGTCGCGCGGCGCCCGTAGCGGTCGGCCACCCGCCCCGCGACGAGCATGAACACGGCCAGGGCCAGCAGGTAGGCCGTGATCACCCAGGGCAGCAGGCCGGCACCGGCCGCGAACTCGCGACCGATCGCGGGCAGTGCGACGACGACGGCGGTCTGGTCGAAGAAAATCAGGGCGTTGGCCGAGAGCGTGCAGGCGAGCACGCCCCGCTGCCGGCGGTCCAGTGACTGCCAGCCGCTCGTCGGTGCGTCGGTGCTCATCGCTCAGACCTCGGATTGAGCCTGTTCGAGTGACGGCGGTCACCCTATCGTGGATCAGTGGTCTCGAAGCCGGACGCCGACCAGCGCACGCCGCCGGCCCCGCGCCTGCGCGACGTCGAGGACGTCCGACATGTCACGACCGGGAGCTACCCCTACCGCTACCCCACCGACCACTCGGTCGCGCAGATCCGCACCGCACATCCCGATCTCGCCCCCGACACCGTCACCACCGACCGCGTGCGCATCGCCGGGCGGCTCACGCTGGTCCGCCGCCACGGCGGGCTGACCTTCGCCCAACTCCGCGACCGCACCGGCGACATCCAGCTGTTCGTCGACACCGCGGTCGTCGGTGAGGCGGTGCACCGCGACTTCGACGCCTGCGACCGCGGCGACTGGGTCGGCGTCGAGGGCGAGGTGATGACGACCCGGCGCGGCGAGCTGTCGGTGCGCGTGGGCAGCTTCGCGCAGCTCGCGAAGGCGCTGCTCCCGCAGCCCGACAAGCACCGCGGCCTCACCGACGTCGAGACCCGGTACCGGCAGCGCTACGTCGACCTGGAGGCCAACGAGCGCACCCGGGAGATCTTCCGGATCCGGCACGCCGCGATCCGCGCGGTGCGCCACCACCTGGAGGACCACGGGTTCACCGAGGTGGAGGGCCCGGTGCTGGCGACGATCCAGGGCGGCGCGTCGGCGCGGCCGTTCGTCACCCACCACAACGCGCTCGACATCGACATGTACCTGCGCATCGCGCTGGAGCTGCACCTCAAGCGGCTGATCGTCGGCGGGATGGAGCGGGTGTTCGAGATCGGGCGGGTGTTCCGCAACGAGGGCATCGACACCCGGCACAACCCCGAGTTCACGATGCTGGAGGCCTACCAGGCGTTCGCCGACTACCACGACATGATGGACCTCACCGAAGCCATGATCACCCGCGCCGTGCACGAGGCGCTGGGCGGCGCGGCGACGGTGCACTACGGCGGGCAGGACATCGACCTGACGACGCCGTGGCCGCGCAAGCGGTTCGCCGACATGATCGCGGAGAAGACCGGTGCGGTGATGCACCCGGGCATGCCGATCGACGAAGCGCGCGCGGTGCTCGACGGCCTCCGGATCCCCTACGAGCAGAGCTGGGGAGCCGGGCGGCTGATGAAGGAGGTCTACGACGAGCGGGTGCAGCACGACGTCGTCGGCCCGGTGTTCTGCATCGACTACCCGCGCGAGGTCTCGCCGCTGGCCCGCGCGCACCGCGACGACCCGGCCTACGTGGAGCGCTTCGAGCTGATCGTCGCCGGGTTCGAGCTGTGCAACGCCTACTCGGAGCAGAACGACCCGGCGCAGCAGCTCGCCGCGTTCGAGGCCGAGGCGCGGGCCAAGGCCGGCGGCGACCCCGAGGCCGGTGACGTCGACCTGGACTACATCCGCGCGCTGGAGCACGGCATGCCCTGCACCGGCGGGCTGGGGATCGGGATCGACCGGCTGGTGATGCTGCTGGCCGGCGTCGACTCGATCCGCGAGGTGATCCTCTTCCCGACGCTGCGCCCGGAGTTCACCCCACCACCGGGCAGCGGTCCGCGCGGCGCCCCGCGCCCCGTCCTCCCCCCGACCCCGAGCATGGGCATCGAGGCCGGCAACGGCGCCGTCGCGTCGGGCCCCGCGGCCGGTCCCCCACCCGCACCGGCACAGCCCCCACCGGGGCAGGCGCGCTGGCCGGTCCGGTTGCTCGCCGGGTTCACCGCGCTCGGCGGGGTGCTGCAATTGCTGGCGCTGCTGCCCGTCGTGCACGACCGGGTCGCGCCGGCCGCGGTGCAGCTCGGTCCGCTGTGGTTCGGGGTGGCCGGGCACGTGGTGTCGGTGATCGTGGGGCTGTCGCTGATCCTGCTCGCCGACCAGCTCGCCAAGCGCAAGCACACGGCGTGGCGGGTGGCGGTGGGCCTGTTCGCCCTCGGCGCGGTGGCGCACGTGCTCAAGGGGCCGCACCCGGTGGCCGTCGTGTTCTGCACGGCGATGGTGGTGGCGCTGGTGCTCACCCGCCACCGGTTCGCCGCGCCGGGCGACCCGCCGTCACTGCTGCGGCTGGCCCGGCTGGTGCCGGTCTACCTGCTCGCCGTGCTGAGCTTCGGGCTGGTCAGCCTGTGGATCGAGCGCCGGGTGCTGACCCCCGACCTCACGTTCGGCGACGCGCTGCTCACCGTGCTCGGCGGGCTGGTCGGCGTCGACGGCCCGTACACCTACGAGCGCCCGTTCTTCGCCGCGTTCTTCCCCTGGGCGCTGCTGGCGCTGGGCGTGACGGGCCTGGTGGTGCTGGTCGTGCTGCTGTTCCGCCCGTTGCGCGCCCGCGGCCCGCACACCGTCGACGACTGGGGCCACGCCGAACGGCTCGTGCACACCTACGGCTGGGACACGCTGGCCTACTTCGCGCTGCGCGACGACAAGAGCTTCTTCTTCGCCGCCGACGGCGAGGCGATGATCGCCTACACCTACCTCGGCGGGTACGCGCTGGTCGCGGGCGACCCGATCGGGGCGCCCGGGTCGGTGGGCCCGGTCGTCGACGAGTTCCTCGCCATGTGCGACCAGCGAGCGTGGCGCCCCGCGTTCCTCGCCGTCCGCGAGGCCGACATGCCGCGCTACGCCGACCGCGGGTTCCGCAGCTTCTACCTCGGCGACGAGGCGATCCTGCGCTGCGACACCTTCACCCTCGACGGCCCCGCCCGCAAGGGGCTGCGCTCGGCGGTGCGCCGGGTCGGGCGCCGCTACCGCTTCCAGCTCGTCACCGAGTCCAACGCCTCGCCCCGGCTCGTGGAGTCGCTCAACGCGATCAGCGCCCGGTGGCGCGGCAAGGCCCCGGAACGCGGGTTCACGATGTCGCTGAGCCAGGACATCCGCGGCGCCGGCGCGAACCCGGAGTTCCTGCTGTGCGTCGCGCTGGACGAGAACGGCGTGCCGGGCGGGTTCCTGCGCCTGGTCCCCGCCTACGGGCCGGACTTCGGCTACACGCTCGACCTCATGCGCCACGACCCGGACGCGCCCAACGGGATGACCGAGTTCCTCATCGCGTCGACGGCCCGCGCGCTGGCCGAGCGCGGGGTGGTGCGGCTGTCGATGAACTTCGCGATGTGGGGCCGGCTCTTCGACGAGGCCGACATCGAGTTCACCGCCACCCAGCGGCTGGCGCGGCGCGCCGCGATGGTGCTCAACCCGTTCTTCCAGATCAAGTCGCTGCGCGACTTCAACCAGCGGTTCGACCCGCAGTGGCTGCCCCGGGTGCTCGCCTACCGGCACCCGACGGACCTGGCGCGGGTCGGCCTGCTCTACGCCGGAGCCGAAGGGTTCCTCGCCCTGCCGGTGGTCGGCGAGCTGCTGGTGCCCAAGGCTGTCGGCGGCGTCGCAGCCCCGTCGGCCCCCGCGACGGACCAGCCGGGAGCGTTGGTCGCCTAATCACCCGTCGGCGTGACGTTCGGCCGGGCAGGCGCATGCGAGTGCGCCGGTCGGGGGCTGCGACGGGCAGGGTTCAGGGCCACCGTGGGAGGTCTCCGGAGGGGCCGCAGCGGCGGTTCGGAGCGCAACCAATGGGGACCTGACATGGGCGTGATGACGATCGACCAGCTCCGGGAACGGGTACGCGGACCGGTGATCGGCCGCGACGACGCGGAGTACGACCAGGCGCGGGCGGTGTACAACGCCATGATCGACCGCAGACCGCTCGTCGTCGTCCGGTGCGCCACGGCCCGAAGGTGCCCGTCGTGAACTCGACGATGCACATCTACCCGATCAACGGAGCCTGTCACCGGGTGGCACCGGAGGAGACCGCGTTCGCCTACCGCGACGCCACCTTCGCCACCGTGATCGCCGGCATGTGGCCCGACCCCGCGCAGAACACCGACAACATCGCGTGGGTGCGCGACTACTACGAGGCCACCGCGCCGCACTCCGAGGCAGGCGGCTACGTCAACTTCATGGCCGCGGACGACCAGGATCGGGTACGGGCGAACTACCGCGGCAACTACGACCGCCTGGTGGAGGTGAAGCGCCGCTACGACCCCGACAACCTCTTCCACCTGAACCAGAACATCACGCCGTAGCGCTCAGACCGTGCTCGCCGGGTGCGGCACGGCAGGTGCGCGGGCCGCGGTGACCGACCGCAGGAACTCGGGGACGCGGGTGGTGGCGTCGCGCTGCGCCGCGGCCTGGTCCTCGCGGGTGCCGCCCATGGCGATGCCGCCGGTCCACTGGGCGTCGGTGGGCAGCACGCCGAGCCGGATCAGGTGCCCGGCCCCCGGGTAGCTCAGGTGGCGGTCGTCGACCCGGTCGCGGCGCGCCAGCAGCGCGTCGGCCATCGGGCCGGACGGCCAGATCTCGTCGTCGGTGCCGGTGAGCAGCAGCAGCGGGCAACCGGCCCGTTCCGCCGCGATCACCGCACCGGCCGGGCTCGGGGTCGCGTCGAGGCCGGCCTGGTAGGCGGGCCGCAGGCGCAACAGCGTCGGGCGATGCGCGGCGGTGTCGCGCCCGATCCGCCAGGCGTTGCGGACGAGCTGCGGCATCAGCGCGCCGCTGGGCATCGGCACCCAGGGCACGGGTCGCCCGCGCAGCGTCCACGACGGCGTGTCCGGGACCTCCCCGTCCCCGCCGATCGCCTGCCAGGTGACGCTGCTGGGGCTGACGAGCACGAGACCCCGGCATGCCGGGCCGGACCCGCTGCACACCGCGGCCAGCAGGCCCTCGGAACCCCGCGACACCGCCATCGCGGCGACGCGGTCGGCGTCCACCTCGGAGTGATCGGCGAGGTGCTGCACCGCCGCGGTGAACCGCTCCAGCGGGACCGACGCGATCGGGGCGTTCTCGGGTATCCACCCGGCGGCCAGCGCGGCGAACCCGCGGGACGCGAGCAGTGTGGCGTGCCCGACCTGCGACTCGTTGCCGCCCTCGGACCCGCCGAAGCACGCCACCGCGGGCCAGCCGCCGGGCGGGGCGGCACCGGCGGGCAGCGCGAGCAGCCCCGGCCGGCCGTCGATCTGCACCGGCGAGCACCGGACGCCGTCCGCGGCGGCGTGCCGGCGCACGGTGCGCCGCGCCCGGCCGGCGCCGTCCACCCGCGCGGTGACGGTGATCTGCCACGGCTGCGCAGGCGGCACGAACACCTCCGGGGTGACGCCGTCGGCGGCGAACCGCATGGCCCACAACGGCGCGTCGGGATCCGGCCGTGTCCAGTCGCCGGCGGCCGGGGCGAGCACGGACGCATCGACGGACCCGGTTTCCGGCGCGGTGAAGGACGCCGTCGACCGCCACTCCCGACCGAACAGGTCGCAGCCGGTCGTCGACACCTCGACCCGGGCACCCGCGGGCGCGCCCCGCACGGTCAGCGCGAACGGCTCGTCGTGGCGGGAGTCGGCGGGCAGGTCGAGGACGAGCCCGCCGGTGGCCGAGTCGGCCGGGGCGACCGGTTGCGGCGCGACCGTCGGGGTCTCGTCGATCTCGCGCCGGTCGATCCGTGCCGTCCCCTTCTCGAACCACGGCGGGAACAGTCCGGAGACGAGGCCGCCGAGCCCCATCAGCGAGAACGGCAGCACCCAGTAGCAGAGGATCGACAGCAGCGTGCCGTCGTCGTGGATCGTCGCGTCCCCGTCGACGACGGGCGGGATCGCCGAGAGCACGGTCATCGCCCCGAAGATCACCACCCACAGCCACGTCATGGCGGTGGTGATGGTCCGGAATCCGTCGCCGCGCGTGGTGGCCTCGTCGACCGAGTCGGCCGCGTACTCCCGGACGAACGGCCGGCCGACGAGGATCCCGACCAGCGCGACCAGGAAGATGCCGAGGTTGCTCAGCGGCTGCAGCCACTTCTCCAGGAACGCGTCGTCGAACACGAACCCGGCCACCGCCAGCACGACGAACACCGCGAGGCTGCCGACCTCCAGGCTGCGCCACGGCTGCCGCCGCAGCCGCGACACCACCTGCGTCCCCACGGCGACGGCGAGCGCGAGGCACACCACCACCCGGAACGGCACGTTGCCGACCAGCGCCCAGTACAGGATCCAGGGCAGGAACCCGAGCACGAACCCCACGGTGACCCCCCATCGCCGACGTCACCCGATCGTGGCAGCGCGACACACCCCGCCGCTACGTCCGGTGTGCAGGTGGTCGAACTCCTGGCCAAACGAACACGTGGACGGGCGGACATGATTTCGAGCTTCTCGACGATGGGCCACGCGGACCCGCCCGGGTTGACTGGACCCATGACGACGGATGCATTGCGCAGCGCGGCCCTGCTCGCGGCCACGCTCACCGCCGGGCTGTACGCCGGGCAGTTCTACACCTTCGCGGTCCCGGTCATGCCCGGCCTGCGCCAGGTGGACGACCGCACTTTCGTCGACACCATGCAGCAGCTCAACCTGGCGGTCGAGACCGGCTGGTTCATGGGTGTGTTCCTCGGTGCACCGCTGCTGGCGGCGCTGGCAGCGGCGCTGCACCTGCGCTCCGGCCGCCGGCAGGTGCTGGCCTGGACCGCGGCCGGGTTCGCGCTCGCCGCGGCGGCGATGGTCATCACCGTCGTGGTCCACGCCCCGCTGACCACCGCGATCAACACCGCCGGCGACCCCGACCGGATCACCGACCTCGCCGGCCTGCGGGCCGGGTTCGAGGCGACGTGGGTGCGCTGGAACGTCGCGCGGGCCGTCACCGCCACCGCCGCGTTCGCCTGCCTCATCGGGGCCGTGGTGCTCGACGCGAGGACCGGTTCCGGGTCGCGCACGGCTGCGCGCACGATCGCGCGCTGAGACGACGGGGCGCACGCCGCTCGTACGACCTCGCCACTGTTCGCCCGTGGCGTCGATCCCCGCCCGGCGGACGAGTATCAGCGACGGGCGCTCCCCTCCCGACGCAGCCGCCGAGCTTCGAGGATCAGCGTGGCGATGCCGGCCACCAGCAGGAACGCGGCCACGACGTAGAGCGTGACGTCGATCCCGGCCGCCGTCACCTGCCCGCCGCCGATCGCCTCCACCACCGCGGCCGCGGACACGACCCCGATCCCGCCGACGCTGATCAGCACCGTCAGCAGCACGCTGGTGCCTTCCGCGGACCGCTCCGGCGGCAGCACGTTCTGCACCGCGACCTGGCCCAGCGCGAACCCCATGCCGGTGGTGATCCCGCAGAACGCGAGTGCGACGACGAACAGCGGCAGGGGCTGCGCCAGCGCCAGGAGCACCAGCGCCGGCGCACCGAGCAGGGTCGCCGCGCCCATCACGATGCCCGCCGGGTAGCGCACGCTCAGCTTCCCCGACAGCGGCCCGCACAGCGCCAGCCCCACCGAGGACACCGAGAAGGCGATGCCCGCGGCGGCGGCCGAGAGCCCGCGCAGGTTCTGCAGGTCCAGGGTCGCGAGGAGGATGAACACGCAGGACCCGATGTTGGCGATCGTGCCCGCCACCGTGAGCACCACGAACAGCCTGTTGCGCAGCAACGACGGGCGCACCAGCGGCGCCGGCACCCGGGACTCGATCATCCCGAACGCCACCAGGAACCCCACGCCGGCGACCAGCGGCAGCAGCGTCGCGACGCTCGCGAATCCCTCCGCCGAGCCGTCGTCGATCGCGATGCTCACCAGCGCCAGGCCGGCCACGATCGTGACGACCCCCCACCGGTCCAGGCCGGCGAGCGTGCGCGGCCCGGTCTCGTCGCGGGACTCGCGCAGCCGCCGCCCGCCCCACAGGGCGAACAGCGCGATCGGCACGTTGAGCAGGAACACCCAGCGCCAGCTCACCGTCGAGGCGAGCACGCCACCGACGACCGGCCCGAGCGCGGTGCCGACGCCCGAGATCCCGAGCAGCGCGCCGACGATCCGCGGCCGGTCCCGCTCGTCGGTGTCGTTGGTGACCAGCGCGAACGCCGTCGGGAAGATGAGCGCGGCGCCGACCCCCTGCGCGACCCGCGCCGCGATCAGCACCGGGACCTCCGAGGTGAGCCCGCAGATCAGCGACGTCACGCCGAAGATCGCGACGCCGGTGAGCAGCACCGCGCGCCGGCCGAGGACGTCACCGGCGCGTCCGGCCGGGATCAGCAGCGCACCCAGCGCGATCATGTAACCGCTCAGCAGCCACTGCAGGTCGGTGACCGACGAGCCCAGCTCGGCCGCGATCGTCGGCAGCGCGAGGTTGAGCGAGAAGAAGTCGAGCTGGATGCAGAACAGCGCGGCGGCGACCGGCAGGAACGGCGCCGTGAGACGGAACGTGCTCGGAGCCGTGGACATGACGAATGCCCCCCTCGATCACGGCGACGGTAACGCCGCGCCACCCCCGCCGGCAGGGCCGTTCGGACCAGTGAGCGTCAGCGCCCGGCCCGGTCAGGCCACCCAGCGCCGGTCGGCCGTGAAGCCGACGCTGACCGACGTCGGGCGGCCGAGTCGTTCCAGCAGGTCGTGGAGGTCCTGGCGCACCGCGTCGAACGCGGTGACGTCGCGGGCCGTGGAGCCGTCCCCGACGACGTAGTCGACCTCGACGTCGAGGCGGCCGCCGACCTTCGACGCCCGCAGGAACGACTCGACGAACCCGTACCGGAGCTCGACCTCGTGCACGCACTCCCGCAGCCACTCCAGGATCACCGCGTCCGGCGCCATCGTCAGGATCTCCCGCAGCCCGCCGCGGACCAGCCGGAGCGGCACCCACAGGTAGACCCCGGAGATGACCGCGACCATCGCCGGATCGACGTAGCGCGCGAGGTCGGCCCGCCCCGTCCGTTGCAGGACCAGCGCCACGACGAAACCGGCCAGCACACCCAGGCCGAGCAGGGTGTCGCCGGACCACTCGGCCGACTCGGCCGCCACCATGTCCGACCCTCCCCGGCTGCGCCGGCGCAGGTACAGCGAGACCGCCACCCCACCCACCGTCGCCACGACGGCGTAGACCACGGCCCAGCCCGCGTCGACCTCGCGCCCGCCGCCGAGCAGCTCCCCGATCGCCCCGACCAGGGCGTACACGCACAGCGCACCGAGCGCTACCGCCTTGACGACGATGGTCAGCGGCTCCCACGCCTCGCGGCCCCACGGGTAGCGCTCGTCCGCGCCCCGGCGGCTCGTGCGCAGCGCGACGACGGCGAACAGCGACAGCACGACGCTCGCGAACGAGTACAGCCCGTCGAACACGATCGTCAGGGACCCGACCAGCAACCCCCACACCAGCGACAGCGCGGCGAAGGCCGCCGAAGCCCAGACCGAGACGAGCAGCGCGCGGGTGTCCGGGGACCGCTCACGTCGAACCATGCCCGCGATGATCGCCCACCGTCAGCCGGCAGCCCAGAGCGCGGCGACGACAGGCCGCCCTTCGACGTCGGCGTTGCTCCGGTCATGAAGGCCAGGTCGGCAGCGAGTCCGGATAGAGGATCTTGACGACCTCGCCCCACAGCGCCTGGGACGGCACGGCGATCTCGTCGGCGGCGTTGCTCATCACCACGACGGTCGCCTGCTTGCTCGGCAGGTAGAAGACCATGTTGCTGTAGCCGAAGATCGACCCGTCGTGACCGACCCAGTCGCCGAGCTGGGTGATCCCCAGGCCGTACTGCAACCGCACCCCGGACGTGGTCAGCGGGGTCCACCGCTGGCGCTCGGCGGCCGTCGCGGGCGACAGCCCGACGCCCGTGCCCAGCTCGGCGGCGTACTGGACCATGTCCGGGACGGTGGACACCATCGCGCCCGCGGTCCCGGCCACGGCCGGGTTGCTCACCGTGACGTCGCGGTACCCGCCCGCCGGGGGCGGCGCCCGGCCGTCGGCGAGGTAGCCGTGCGCGAACGGCTCCGGCAACGTGTTCGCCGTCGGGTAGGTCGTGTCCGCCAGCCCCAGCTCCCCCGCCAGGCCGGTGAGGTACTGCTGCGCGGGCTGCCCGCGCGGCGGCGGAACACCCGGTTCGTCGGCACGCTCATCGTGGTCCCCCTTCGCACGCCGGTGGGCAACGATCGCGCCGGTGCGACCGCGGGTCAACGGTCGCGGGCCCCGTCCGGGCCGGACGGGCCAGCGCCGGTGGGCCCGGCCGGGTGATGACGTTGGGCGGGTTGGCCGAGGTACGACGTCCGTTCTTTCCCGGGCGGGCCGCCAGACCTATCGTGATCGACCGGCCGGGGTTTGTGCCGGCAGCACTCGCGGGGGGCGCCGTGAACGAACCGAC
>JBQTJE010000165.1:0-11396 GCA_052387455.1 Pseudonocardia sp. | reverse complement strand
GCCGAGGACGTCGGGCTGCCGCTGCCGCTGTTCATCAAGTGGGACGACGCCGAGTACGGCCTGCGCGCCCGCGCCCGCGGCTACCGCACCGCCACGGTGCCGGGCATCGCGATCTGGCACATGTCGTTCCTGGAGAAGGACGACACCAGCGATTGGCAGGCCTACTTCCACTACCGCAACCGGTTGGTCGCCGCCGCGCTGCACGGCCCGGAGAGCCCGAAGGCGCTGCTGCGCGACACGTTCAAGCGCACGATCCGCCACCTGATGCTGATGGAGTACTCGGCGGTGGCGTTGCAGGAGATGGCGCTGCGCGACTTCCTCGCCGGACCGGAGCGACTGTTCCCGACGTTGCCCACGGCGCTGCCGGCGATCCGCGAGCTGCGCGCCCGCTACGACGACGGCCGCCCGCTCGACTCGGCCACCCAGGTGCCGCCGTCCCCGCTCGACGAACTGGCCGCGCAGACCTTCCCCGACGCCCCGGCCGGCAAGGTCGGGACCGCGAAAGGCCTGGCCCGAGGCATGCTGCACCACCTGCGCGCGCCCGACCCGGCGCACGCCGTCGCGCCGCAGCGCAACGTGCCCTCGCGCCAGGCCCAGTGGTACGTGCTCTCCCGCCTCGACTCGGCCACCGTCTCCACCCCCGACGGCCGCGGCGTCACGTTCCGGCGGCGCAGCCCGCAACTGTTCCGCGCGATGCTGCGCCAGGCCGCCGCCCAGCACCGCGAGGTGGCGAAGGCGTGGCCGGCGCTGCGGCGGCGCTACCGCGAGGCCCTGCCGGAGCTCACCAGCCGCGAGGCGTGGAAGCAGATCTTCGAAGGCTGACCTGGCTGACGTACCGGCCCGCCCGCCGACGGTCAGATGTCGATGATCCGATCCCGGCCGCTCACGCCGCGGATCCGGCCGGGCGAGCCGTCTCCTGCGCGGCGCGGCGCGCCACCGACACCGCGTCGTCCGCCCATGCCCGCGCCTGCTCGTCGGGTTCGCCGGTCTCGGCGACGAGGCTGGCGATGAGCAGGTCGAGGGGCTCGAAACGGCGCAAGGTCTCGGCGGCGCGCGTGACGTACGCCTATACCGACTCCACGTCCCCCTCGGCCACCCGCTCCCGGATGTACGCCGCGAGATCCTCGGGCACCGTGACCGTGATCTTCGTCGTCGCCATACAGCCGATCCTACCGGCGGCCTTACCGCCGGTCGAGCGGGTCAGTGCTCGTCGAGGCCGTAGAGGCGGGTCCAGTTGGCGCGGCTGGTGAGCTGCGGCTCCGCGGCGCGCCAGCGCTGCACGGCCGCGGGGCCCTCGGCGCCGATCCGGCGCACGATGGCGGCCCCGCGCCGGGCCAGCGACCACGCCTGCGCCCGGTCGCGGGTGCGCACACGGTAGCCCTGCTCGGAGGCGTCGGTGACCGCGGCGCGCTCGAACAGCGACACGTGCCACCAGTGCGCGTCACCGGCCGGGACGAACCCGGTGCGGTGCGCCGAGCGCCCCGCCGCCAGGTACGCGACGCGCTTGGCCCAGGTGAGGCGCATCCGCCCCGGCGGGTTGGCGGCGCGGCGGACCTGGAGGTCGCGGAAGTCCTCGGTGGCCGCCGACATCGGGTGCATGACGGTCTCGGGGTACGCCGCGCGCATGCGGCGGATGTCCGCGGCGGCCGCGGCGGAACCGTCGCGCAGGATGTCCGGGCCGGCCAGGAAGTCCTCGACGGCCGTGAGCAGCGTGGCCGTGAGCCCATAGTGCATCTCCACGATGTAGCGGGCCAGCAGGTGCGCGACCGCGCTCTGCACCTTGCGCACCGAGAACCCCGTGCGCAGGGCCGCGGTGATGAGCGAGTTGCGCAGGTTGAAGTACCGGTGCCACTCGTCCCAGTCCTTCCACCCGAAGTCCGCGTGCCACAGTCCCGCCCCGGGCAGCGTCACCGTCGGGTAGCCGTGCGCGCGGGCCCGGTAGCCGTACTCGACGTCGTCCCACTGGAAGAACACCGGCAGCGGGTAGCCGATCTCGCGCACGATCGACGCCGGGATCAGGCAGGCCCACCAGCCGTTGTACTCGGTGTCGACGCGCCGGTCCTGCACCATCGGCAGGTCGTTCTCGTCGAGGCCGAGCAGGTCGGCGTCCTGCACCGCGTCCGCGACGGGCATGCCGGTGACCAGCCGCTCCGGGTCGCCGTACTCGGCGCTGACATGCAGGTGCGTGGGGTGCAGCAGGTTGAGCATCTGACCGCCGACGATCGCCGGATGCGTGGTGTGCGCCGCGAACCCGGTGAGCCGCACGAGGATCTCCGGCTCCAGCAGGACGTCGTCGTCCATCAGCAGCGCGTCGTGGTGCCCGCCCGCTTCGCCGGCCGTGCACTCGTAGATGCCGCGGGTGAACCCGCCGGCGCCGCCGAGGTTGGGCTGGCGCAGGTAGTTCAGCGTCGAGCCGAACCGCTGCGCCACGTCGGCGAGCCGCGGCCGGGACTCCAGCGGGTCGCTGCCCTGGTCGACGACGTGCACGGTGTCGACGCAGGCCAGCGCGTCCGGGTCGTCGGCGATCGCGGTGAGGGTGTCGAGGCAGTCGTCGACGCGGTTGAAGGTGCAGATCACCACCGACGTCGGGCGGGGTGCGGCGGGGGCGGCGACGGTCCAGCGGACGCCGGACACGACCAGCTCGGCGTCCTCCGTGCTGATCTCGATCCAGAGCCCGCCGCCGTCGAGGAACCGGTCGATCGGCGCGGTGAGCGCCACCGCGTGCCCGGTGACGTCGCGCAGGTCGGCCGCCGCGACGATGCGGGGCACCTTGTTGGTGTCCGACGCCATCAGCCGCACGCGCCCGGATCCCGTCGCGAGCAGCGCGACCTCGACCTCGCCGACGCCCGTCCAGCGCTGCCAGTAGGTGGCGGGGAACCGGCCGAAGTAGGTGTTGGTGGTGACCAGGGTGCCGGGCCGGAGCGTCACCCGGGCCCGCTCGCGGCGGGCCAACCCGCGCTCGACCTGGGCGTAGAGGTCCTCGGGAACCATCGCCGACGGGCCGAAGAACAGCCCGCGCGCCACCACGTGCCGCGCAGATCTGCCGTTGGTCGTCGGGAGCCCGCCGGGCGCGGCCGCTGTGGTCGTGTCCGTGCGCAACATGGCGCCCATTGTCGCCGGAGTCGATGATCGCGGCATCTGCGGGGTCGTCGGGGCGGCATGATCTGGCTCATGCCTCCCGGCGGCACCCCGGCCACCCAGGCCCGGGTCAAGGACAGCGCCGAGTACCTCGCCGAGACGATGGGCGACGTGTCGGTGCACGTCACCTGCGCCACGAGCGGGCGATCGCGGAGCTGCTCGGCATCCCGCCGGGCGTGCGCCAGGGCGTGCTGCTGCCCACCGCCTACTACACGGGCGCGACGTTCCGGCCGGCCCCGCGCGGCCCGCTCGACGACGTCGCGCACGTCGACGGCTGGTAATCGGGCCCGCGAGCCACTGTCGCGGGGAACGTGGTAACGCGCAGCGCCCGCGCACCGATGCACGGCTGACGATCGCCGCACCGGGACCGGCACCGCTCTTGCGGGGGAAGCAGCGCGGCGCCCCCGGGGATCGTCGCCGGACGGCTCTGGCCCGCCACGCTGGCCCGCCACACCGCACGGCATCGCGAGGGGTCGCGGGGGTGGCCGGTGTGCTGGGGCCACCGGTCACCTCCGGGACCCCACCCCCTCGACGCGTCAGCCCGGCAGTCGCCGGAACACTGCCCGCGGCAGGTGCCGCAGCACGCTCATCACCCCGCGCAGCGGCGCGGGCGCCCACACCAGTTCGCGACGGTTGCGCACCGCGTCGACGACGATCTCGGCGACCTTGTCCGGCGTCGTGGACAGCGGCGCCGGCTTCAGTCCATCGGTCATCCGGGTGTGCACGAACCCGGGCCGCACGACCGTCACGCCGATGCCGTCGGGGCGCAGCGCCTCGGTGAGCCCGGTGTAGAAGGCGTCCATGCCGGCCTTCGTGGAGCCGTAGACGAAGTTGGACCGGCGCACCCGCTCGCCCGCGACCGACGAGAACGCCACCAGCGCGCCGTGCCCCTGCGCCCGGAACCGCTCGGCGACCGCCACCCCCACCGCCACCGCGGCCGTGTAGTTGACCTGCGCAAGCTCGATCGCGGCGTCGACGTCGGTCCACGCCCGCTCCGCGTCGCCGAGCAGGCCGAAGGCGACCACCGCCACGTCGACGTCCCCGGCGGCGAACGCCTTGCGCACGACCTCGGCGTGGGTGTCGAGCGCGCGGGCGTCGAAGTCGACGGTCTCGACGGCGCAGCCCAGTGCCTCCAGCCGGGCCTGCGCAGCGGTGAGCCGCTCCGACGGGCGGGCGGCGAGCACCACCCGCAGCGGCCGGTCCCCGGCGAAGGCCTCGACGACGGCCAGCCCGATCTCGGAGGTGCCGCCGAGCAGCAGGATGGCCTGGGGGTTGCCCACGGCGTCGATCATGATTTCTCCTACACCAGTTCCAGGCGGCGGGCCATGTCCGAGACGAACACCCCGCGGGGGTCGGCGGCGTCGCGGGTCTTGCGCCACTCGTCGAACCGGGGGTACCCGGCGCGGATCGTGGCGGCACTCGCGCGGGACTCCTTCGCCAGGTACAGCCGCCCGCCTGCGGCGAGCACCAGCTCGTCGAGCTCGTCGCAGAAGCGGTGCAGGCCGCGCGCGATCGGGAAGTCGCAGCACGCCGTCCAGCCGGGGATGGGGAACGACAGCGGCGCGGGGTTGGCCGAGCCGAAGCGCTTGAGCACGTTGAGCCCGGACGCGTGCGGGGACGCCGCGATCCGCGCGACGATCGCGCGCAGCGCGTCCTGGGCGTCGTGCGGGATCGCGAACTGGTACTGGAGGAACCCGCGCCCCCCGTACACCCGGTTCCAGTCGCCGAACAGGTCCAGTACCTGGTAGAAGGCCGTGATGTTCTGGATCGCGCCGCGCTGGCGGCGCGGCGCCTTGCGGTACCAGAGCGTGGAGAACGCCTTGAGCGTGCGCCGGTTGGCCAGTCCGCTGGGGAAGCGGTCGGGGAAGGTGAGCAACTGCGGGGCGTCGAAGGCCAGCGGGTCGCGGCGCAGCTTCACCGGCAACTGGTCGGCGCGGGCCAGCGAGCCGCGGGTGAGCACCGCGCGACCCACGTGCAAGCCCGTCTTCGTGGTGTCGAACCAGGCCGCGGAGTAGCCGTACCGGTCGTCGGAGCCGTCGGTGAGCAGGCCGAGCAGCTCGTCGAGGTCGTCGGTGCGGTCGGTGTCGACGACGAAGTACGCCGACTCGGTGGGGTGCAGCGCGACGGTGGCCCGCACGATCACGCCGGTGAGGCCCATCCCGCCGACGGTGGCCCAGAACAGCTCGGCGTCCGGGCCGTCCGGGGTGAGCCGGCGCACCGCGCCGTCGGCGGTGACGAGGTCGAGCGCGCGGACGTGGCTGCCGAAGCTGCCCTGGTGGTGGTGGTTCTTGCCGTGCACGTCCGCACCGATCGCCCCGCCGACCGTCACCTGCCGGGTGCCGGGCAGCACCGGCACCCACAGCCCCAGCGGGAGCGCCGCGCGCATCAGGGCATCGAGGCTGACGCCCGCGTCGCAGTCGGCGAGCCCCGACTCCGGGTCGATCGAGTGGATCGTGGCCAGGCCGGTCATGTCCAGGACGGTGCCGCCGGCGTTCTGCGCCGGGTCGCCGTAGGAGCGGCCCAGCCCGCGGGCGACGATCCCGCGCGGCCCGGCGGTGAGGACCGCCTCGACGACGTCGTCGGCGGCCCGGGGGGTGTGCAGGTACGCCAGCGAGGGGGCGGTGCGGCCCCAACCCTGGAGGCGGGTGCGCGGGGTGGCCGGGGTGGACATCGCCGGTCAGGCTACGCGGGGCGGATCCGCGACTATCCCCGGCCGCCTGCTACGCGGCGGGCTCGGCGGGTTCGGCGAGCAGGTGTTCCAGGTCCACCAGGGCCAGCACGGACCGGGCGGGCGAGCCGGGCGGCGCGACCAGCCGCAGGTCCGGGCCCGCCAGCTCGTGCAGCAGCTGCACCCCCGCGCTGGCCAGCATCGTCACCCGCGCGAGGTCCAGCACCAGCTCGCGGCCGCCTTCCCGGCCGACGGCGGCACGCAGCAACCCGGCCGTCGCGGCGTCCACCGGGCCGCGGACGCTCAGTACGGTCGGCTCGCGACGCGTGACGACGGCGTCGAACGGCTCCGGCACGGCAGGGACGGGGGTCGCGATGGAGACGAGGCCCAGCTGGGCCGGGCGCAGCAGCGGGTGGCGCAGGGTGACGGTGGTGCCGTCGGGGCGGCGGTCGACCTGCGCGGCGTGCACGAGCGAGCGCACGAGCAGCATCCCCCGGCCCCCCCCGATGCCGGCGTCCGTACGCCACCGGCCGTCGTCGGCGACGGTGACGACGGCGCCGTGCTCATCGACGTCGGCGGTGACCCGCAACCGCCCCGGTTCCGGCGCCGGGCCCCCGGCGTAGGCGTGGTCGACGACGTTGCTCGCCGCCTCCCACGCGGCGAGGGTGAGCGCGAGCCCGGCGTCGCGGGCAACGCCGAGCTCGTCCAGCCACCGGGTGAGCGCCTCGCGGACGGCGGCCAGGTCGCCCCGGCCGGCCGGGAGGTCGAGGGCGACCGGCGCGACGGCCGGCACGATCTGGGCGGCCAACAGCGTGACGTCGTCGGTGTGCCCGGTGGCCCGGACCAGTAGCTCCAGCGTCTGGCTGCACACCCGGTCGACGGCCGTCCGGGTGCTGGTGCGCAGTGCCCGGTTCGCGGCGGCGTCCGCGGCGAGGGTGCGCAGGTCCGCCTCGGCCTCGGCTGAGGTGCGGCCGGGCCGCTCCATGATGCCGTCGGTGTAGAGCAGCACGACGTCGCCGGGCCCGAGCCGGTCGGTACGGGTGGTGAACGCCGCGCCGGTGCCCAGCGGGCCGCTGCCGGTGACGGCCAGGTACCGCCCCTCGCCACCGGCCGCCACGACCAGCGGCGGCGGGTGACCGGCCGTGCACCACGTCAGCTCGCCGGCGGCGGGGTCGAGCACCGCGACGCACACGGTCGTCGCGCGCGCCCCGGGCATCCGTTCCGCGAGGCGGTCGACGGCGCCCAGGGCGGCGACGACGTCCCCGCCGTCGGCGAGGCGTTCGGACAGCACCACCCGCAGCTGCCCCATCACCGCGGACGCCGCGACCCCGTGCCCGACGACGTCGCCGACCGCCAGCCCGACCCGGCCGCCGGGCAGCGCGACCGCGTCGAACCAGTCCCCGCCCGCGGCGGTGTCGGCGTCGGCGAGCAGGTAGCTCGCCGCGAGCCGCACGCCGGGCGCCACCGGCACCCCCCGCGGCAGCAGCTCCTGCTGCAGCGTCGCGATGACGTCTCGGGCCTGTGCGTAGCGCTGCTCCGCCTCAGCCGCGCGCTCGTGGGCCGCCCGCCGCTCGATGACCCGGGCCGTCACGTCGGTCACGAGGACCTGCACACCGTGCACCGGGCCGTCGGCGTCGCGGCGCGGGAGGAGATCGACGTCGAGGAAGAAGTCGCGTGGCTCGCCGCTGTCGTCGACGACCAGCTGGATGCGCCACTCGCGCCATGACCCCGGCTCCCCGGTCCAGTAGACCTGCTCGACCAGCTCGAAGAGGCGCTGCCCGGCGACGTCGGCGAAGACCTCGCGCATCGTCTGCCCGATGTAGTCCGTACGGCCGATCAGCGCCCTGTGCGCCGCATTCGCCGCCACGATCCGGAGCTCGGGACCCTCCATCACGCACACCGCCTGGGGCAGTCCGTCGAACGTCTCGCGCACGACCTCGGCGTCGCCCACCCGCCGCCGCAGCGCGTCTTCGTCGCCGCTGCCCATCCCGTCGGACCTCCGTGTGCGCCAGACTCGTCCCGTGGTCGACGAGGGACGTTACCGGGTCGTCGTCATCGGTTCCTCCCTCGGCGGCGTGGAGGCGCTGCAGGTGGTGCTGGGCGGGCTGCGCACGGTCCTGCCGGTGCCGGTGCTGGTGGCCCACCACGTCGGCCCGTCGGGCAGCGCCCTGGACCGGGTGCTGCACCGGCACTCGCGGCTGCCGGTGGCGTGGGCCGCGGACGGTACGGCGGCGCAGCCGGGTCGGGTGTACCTGTGCCCACCGCGCCACGAGCTGCGCCTGGAACCCGACGGCACGCTCACCGTGCAGCCGCACGGGCGCCCGTCCTCGCTCGGCACCGTCGACGCCACGTTCACCGCGGCCGCCGCGGCGCTGGGCGAGCACGTCCTGGCGCTGGTGCTGTCGGGCATGGGCCACGACGGTCGGGCCGGTGCCGGCGCGGTGAAGGATGCGGGCGGCACGGTGCTGGTACAGGACGAGCTGACGTCGCTCGCGTTCGGCATGCCCGAGGCCGTCGTCGGGGCCGGGCTCGCCGACCTGGTGCTGCCGCTCGCCGAGATTCCCGACCTGCTCGACCGGGTCGTCGGGGGCGGTGCGCGGCTGCCGCTGCCCGGCGTCGCGGACCTGGAGTCCGCCTTCGCCGCCGGCGGTGAGCTGGGCGCGCTGATGGCCGCCACCGACTGGTCGCGCACCCCGCTCGGGCCGGTGGAGGGCTGGCCGGTGGTCCTGCGGGCGACGGTGGCGACGGTTCTCGCCAGCAGACTCGCCATGGTCGTGCTGTGGGGCGAAGAGCTCTGCTGCCTGTACAACGACGCCTACCGGGACCTCGTCGGAGATCGCCACCCCGAGCTGCTGGGGCGGCCCCTGTACGCCGTGCTCCCCGAGGTCGAGGAGCTGCTCGACGCGCTGTTCCGGTCGGTGCGGCGCGGCGAGTCGCGGCTCGTGGAGGACCACCCGACCCCGTTGCGACACCGCGACGACATCGAGGAGCGCTTCTACCTGACCGCCATGAGCCCGCTGCGCGACGGCCCGCGGATCGGCGGCGTCCTCACGGTGGCGGTCGAGACGACGGCGCGGGTGCAGAGCGCGCGCCGGCTCGCGACGCTGCACGGGCTGGCCGCCGTCGACGACGCCGAAGGCGAGGCGACCACCTGCGCCCGGGTCGCCGACGTGCTGGCCGAGAACCCCGACGACCTGCCGTTCGCGCTGCTCTACCTCACCGACCTCACGGGCACGGAGCTGCACCTCGCCGGCGCGGCAGGCCTGTCCGCGGGAGCTGCGGGCGCGCCCCGGCGGCTGTCCGCGCACGCGACCACCACCTGGCCGGTGACGGCGGCGGTGCGCCATCGCGAGGCGCTGATCGTCGACGACGTGCGTGCTCGCGTCCCCGGCCTGCCCGCCGCGCAACGCGCGCTGGTGATCCCGGCCGGGCAGCGGGCCGACGGCGTCCCACCGGCCGTGCTGGTCCTCGGGCTGCAGCCGACCATCCGGCTCGACGGGGCGTACCGGGGGTTCCTCGACCTGGTCGCCGAACAGGTCGGCGCCTCGGTGCTGGCCGCGCGCCGCCAGCAGGACGCCCGGGAGCGGATCGCCGCGCTGGCCGCGCTGGACCGCGTCAAGACGGAGTTCTTCGCCGGGGTGAGCCATGAGTTCCGCACCCCGCTCACCCTGCTGCTGGGCCCCCTGGAGGAGCTGCTCGACACCACCCTGACCCCGGCGCAGGTGCAGTCGGCCCGGCTGGCGCACCGCAACGCGCTGCGGCTGCTCAAGCTGGTCAACACGCTGCTGGAGTTCGCCCAGCTGGAGCAGGGCCGCATCGCACCCCGGTTCGTCGACACCGATCTGTCCGCGCTCACCGCCGACGTGGTGAGCGTCTTCCGCTCGGCGGTCGAGCAGGCCGGGCTGTCGCTGAACGTGGCCTGCCCGCCGCTTCCCCGCACCGTGCCGGTGGACCAGGACATGTGGGAGCGGGTCGTGCTCAACCTCGTCGGCAACGCGCTCAAGCACACGTTCACCGGCGCGATCACCGTCGGCGTGCGGTCCCGCCTCAACCACGTGGAGCTGACGGTGGCCGACACCGGCGTGGGCATCCCCGAGGCGGACCTCCCGCACGTGTTCACCCGCTTCCACCGGGTGCGCGGCGCCCGCGCCCGCAGCCACGAGGGCTCCGGCGTCGGCCTGGCCCTGGTGCGCGAGCTGGTCACGCTGCACCGGGGCAGCGTGCGGGTGCGCAGCACCGTCGGGCAGGGCAGCACGTTCACCGTCTGGCTGCCGCTCACCCATCCGCACCGGACCGGATCCGACGCCGAACCGGCCACGGGCGACGAGCGGCAGGCGCAGCGGCGCTCCTTCGCCGAGGAGGCACAGCTGTGGCTCGCCGGTGACCACGTGCCCGTGGACGTGGCCGACGCCGCCCCGCCGCCGCCCCCGCTGCCCGGTCACCGCCCGGCCGTCCTGCTCGTCGACGACAACCCCGACATGCGCCGCTACATCCACCGCCTGCTGAGCGACCGCTACGACATCACCCTCGCCGCCGACGGGACGCAGGCCCTCGCCGAGCTGGCCGGCCGGCCCTTCGACCTCGTGCTCACCGACGTGCTGATGCCCGAGGTGGACGGCCTGGAGCTGCTCGCGCGCATCCGTACCGACCCGGCGCTGCGCGCGACGCCCGTCGTGCTGCTCACCGGCGGGGCCGATTCGACCCCGACGGTGCGCGGGCTCGTCGCCGGGGCCCACGACTACATCGTCAAGCCGTTCACCGCGCGCGAGCTCGTGGCCCGGGTGGAGGCGCAGCTCGCCCTGGCGCGGTTGCGCGCGAACGGCCGCGACTGAGACCCTCGACCGGGGAGGCGCCATGGCATCCTTCGACGTCGATCCGGACGTCGTGCTCGTCGAGCACCGCGGTGGCGACGGGGTCGCGGTGCTCGCCCTGTCCGGCGAGCTCACCCTGCGGACGGCCGCGCCCCTGCGCCGGGCGCTGTCCAAGACGCTGCTCGACAGCGGGCGCGTCGCGCTCGACCTGTCGGGGCTGCGCGTCGGCTGGCTGCCCGCCGCGCACCTGTTCGGCTCGGTGCTCACCGACGCGGGCGGGTGGCCGGTCGCGCGGCTCGCCGCCTTCGGCGCCGACCCGGTGCTCGCCGGGCAATTCCGCTCGCTGCGCATCCCCGAGACCGTGCCGCTGGCGGCCGACCTCGACGGCGCCCGCGGCCTGCTCGACGTGCGCCCCGCCCAGGTCGGCCGCCGGGCGGAGCTGCCGCGGGCGGCCACCGCGCCCCGGTTGGCCCGCGCGCTCGTCGAGTGGGCCTGCGCGGACTGGGACGTCGACGCCGTGGTCGCCACGCTGGTCGCGAGCGAGCTGGTCAGCGACGCCGTCGAGCACGGCCGGTCGAGCTGCCGGCTGACCCTCACCCTCGCCCGAGGCACGCTGCACGTGTCGGTGCGGGACCGCCGCGGCCCGCGGCCCGACACCCTCACCGGTCCCGGCCGGCAGATCGTCGCGGGGGTGAGCCGGGCCTGGGGGGTGAGCCGGCACGCCGACGGCCGCACCGGGTGGGCCGCGCTGGCGGCACCGTCGGCAGGGGGTGCAGGCC
>JBQTJE010000164.1:0-18694 GCA_052387455.1 Pseudonocardia sp. | reverse complement strand
GGGTGTTCGGGGCATGGGGCGACCGGGGAGTCGTCGGATCCGGCTGGGGAGCGCGGATCCGACCACAGGCAGGCGGCACGGGGTCGGAGGTGCGGAGTGGGGCAACATCCTCAGCACCCGGTGGACGGGGTGCGGGACGGGCCGGCTGGGGCCAGGCACGTCCCCGTCCTCCTTCCCCGGGTCGCCGAACTCCTCGCGCCGGCGCTGGCCGGGCGGCCCGCCGTATACGTGGACGCCACGCTGGGGCTGGGCGGGCACGCGGCGGCGCTGCTGGCCGAGCACCCCGCGCTCACGCTCGTGGGTCTCGACCGCGACCCGCAGGCACTCGAGCTCGCCGCCCGCCGGCTGATCGCGTTCGCCGGGCGGACGCACCTGGTGCACGCGGTGTACGACCGGCTGACCGACGTGCTCACCGGGCTCGGCATCGACCGGGTCGACGGGGTGCTGTTCGACCTCGGCGTGTCCTCCTTGCAGCTCGACGCGGACGAGCGCGGCTTCGCGTACTCGCGTGACGCCGATCTCGACATGCGGATGGACCCGACGTCCGGGCCCACCGCGGCCGACGTCCTCAACACCTACCCGGTGGCGGAGCTGGCGCGGGTGCTGCGCGAGTACGGGGAGGAGCGGTTCGCCGGCCGCATCGCGGCCGCCGTGGCGCGGCGGCGGGAGGCGACGCCGTGGACGCGCAGCGCCGAGCTGGTGGAACTGCTCTACACGGTCGTGCCGGCGGCGTCGCGGCGCACCGGCGGACATCCGGCGAAGCGCACCTTCCAGGCGCTGCGGATCGAGGTCAACGGCGAGCTGAACACCCTGCGGTCCGCGCTGCCCGCCGCGCTCGATGCGCTGGCCGCGGGCGGGCGGCTCGTCGTCCTGTCCTACCACTCGCTGGAGGACCGGATCGTCAAGCGGGAACTGGCCGCGCGCGCGGCGTCGCGCACGCCGCTGGACCTGCCGGTCGAGCTGCCCGACCACGGTGCGGGCCTGCGGCTGCTCACCCGGGGCGCGGAGCCGGCGGGGCCGGCGGAGATCGAGGACAACCCGCGGGCGGGCTCGGTGCGGCTGCGGGCGGCGGAGAAGGTGGGGGAGGCCGCGTGATCGCCTCGGGAGCGGGACAGGTGGGGATCGATCCGGCCGGTGCGGGACCGGCCGGCAGGCAGGGGGAGGCACCATGAGCGCATCGGTCACCGACCGTTCGGACATCACCCGCAGCGCAGGCGGAGCGCGCGGCGGTACAGCGCGGAGCGCAGGCGGAGCGCGCGGCGGAACAGCGCGGGCCGGGCGGGCCGCGACGGTTCCGGCGCAGCGGGGCGCCTCCGGGCTGCTCCCCGGCCGCGAGCCGCGGGGGGCGGCGGCGCGCGCCTACGCCCGCCGCGACGACCGGACGCGGCGCCTCGCGGGCTCGCGGGCGGAGCGCGCCGTGGCGTCGGGCCGTCCACGGTTCGTGCTGCTCATGATGGTGCTGCTGGCGGCGGGACTCGTGGCGACGCTGTGGCTCTCGACGGCCGCGGCGGCCGACTCGTACCGGCTGGAGGACGCCCGCCTCGCCGCGCGGCAGATGACTGAGCAGTCCGAGCGGCTCCACCTGGAGGTCGCGTCGATGTCGTCGCCGACCTCGCTCGCCGAGCGGGCTGCCGGGCTGGGGATGGTGCCGGTGCAGGACTCCGCGCGGCTGGTCGTCGACCCGGGGGGCGAGGTGGACGTGGTGGGTACGCCGCGAGCCGCCGTCGCCCCCGCGCCGCCCCCGCCGCCGTGTCCCCCGGCTGGGGAGCCCGGCGCACCAACGGGTGCGGGTGCACCGCCGGCGGAGGGCGCGCCGGCCGCGGAGGGCGGGCCGGCCGCGCCTGAATGCCCGTCCTCAGATGCCGGGGCGGCGCCCGTCGGACCGCCTGCCGCCGAGGCCGACGGCGCCGACGGCGCCGAACCCGGCGCGCGGGCTGCCCGGGCCGCCGAGCAGGTCGCGGACGGCGGGCCCGCGGCCGAAATGGTGGACGGGGCCCAGCCGGTGGACGGGGCGGTCGCCGCGGCCACCGCGGCGGGCACGGGCTGATGCCTGCCGCCCCGCCCGGGTCGCGGTCCGTCGGTTCGGCGCGTGCCGGTGCGGGCAGAGCGCGCGGAGCGCCGGGTCCGCGGGGCGGTCGGCGGGCCGCTCCGAAGAGGGTCGATCCGGTGGCGGTCCGCCTGCGCGTCGGGCGCCTGCTGCTGGCGGTCCTGCTCGCGCTGGCCACGCTGAAGCTGGTCGTCGTGCAGTCCGTTCAGGCGGGCGAGCTGAGCGCCGGGTCGGCGCGCCAGCGCACCACCGAGATCAGCCTGCCCGCCGCGCGGGGCGCGATCCTCGACCGGGCGGGCGCGCCGCTCGCGTTCAGCGTCGACGCCCGCGCGATCGTCACCAACCCGCGCCTGATCGCGTCCACCAAGGGCCCGGCCGCGGCCGCCTACGCCGCGGAGATGGCGGCCGCCGTGGCACTCGCGACCGGCCAGAACCAGGCCGACCTGCTGGCGTCGCTCACGGCGGACCGGGGCTACGTCGTGCTCGCCAAGCTCGTCGATCCCGACGTCGCGCGCGCTCTGCGCGAGCGCTTCCCCGAGATCGCGCAGGAGCAACGGGAGTCGCGCCAGTACCCCGGCGGGGAACTGGCGTCCAGCGTGGTGGGCATGGCGTCGTGGAACGCCGACGCCCAGCAGCTCTCGGGCCTGGTCGGGCTGGAGAGCTCGCAGGACGGCCTGCTGGCCGGGTCCGACGGCGTGCGCGTCGTGGACACCGCCGAAGACGGCGACACCGTCATCCCGGGCAGCACCCGTTACGAGCGCGCCGCGGTGCCCGGCTCCGACCTGCAGCTCACCGTCGATGCCGACCTGCAGTTCACCGTCCAGCGGCTGCTGTCGAAGGAGATGGCGCGGATCAGGCCCAAGGGTGCCTCGGTCGTCGTGCTGGACGCCGCGACCGCGGAGGTGCTCGCGATGGCGAACGGCACCACGTTCGACCCCCGCGACCCGGCCTCGGTCACCGCCGACCAGCTCGGCAACCCGGCGGTCACCACGCCGTTCGAGCCGGGCTCGGTCAACAAGATCGTCACGATGGCGGGGGCGCTGGAGTACGGCGTGGCCCGCCCGGACGAGGTGCTCCAGGTGCCGGGCAGCATCAAGGTCGCCGATCGCACGATCAACGACGCCTGGGAGCACGGCGTCGAGCCGTACACGCTGACCGGCGTGCTGGCGAAGTCGTCGAACGTCGGCACGATCATGGTCGCCCAGCGGCTGGGCGAGGACCGGTTCGCCGAGCTGCTGGCCCGGTTCGGGCTCGGCAGCCGCACCGAGGTGGGACTGCCGGGCGAGAGCGCGGGACGCGTTCCGGCGCGGTCGGCGTGGTCCGGCTCGACGTTCGGCAACCTGCCCATCGGTCAGGGTCTCTCGGTCACGGCGCTGCAGATGGCCGGCATGTTCCAGGCGGTCGCCAACGACGGCGTCCGGGTGCCACCGCGGATCGTGGCCGCCACGATCGAGCCGGGCGGGGTCCGCACGCCGGCGCCGCGGCCCGACCCGGTCCGGGTGGTGTCGGCGCGGGCGGCCGCGGAGCTGCGCACGATGCTCACCGCCGTCACCCAGGACACCGACGGGCAGGAAGGCACCGCACCCGATGCCGCCGTCACCGGATACCAGATCGCGGGCAAGACCGGCACCGCTCAGCAGGTCGACCCCGGGTGCGGCTGCTACGTGAAGGGTCGGTACTGGATCACCTTCGCCGGGATGCTGCCGGCGGACGACCCCCGCTACGTCATCGCGGTGATGCTCGACGCCCCGCCCGGCGCGGAGAAGGCGGCGCCGCTGTTCCACGACGTCGCGGCCTACATGGCCCAGCGCGAGCGGCTGCCCGTCCTGACCGAGCAGCCGCCCCCGCAGACTCTGGTGGCGCGCTGATCAGCTCAGGAGAGCACGCCGAGCTGGCGCAGCAGCGCGAGCTGGTCGACCATCCCCCAGTGCTCGACGATCTGCCCGCCGTCGAGGCGGACGATGTCCATCACGTCGAACCGGACGGCTCGCCCGGTCGGGGCGATGCCCATGAACTCGCCGGTGTGGGTACCGCTGAACACCTTGTAGGTCATCACCTTGTCGCCCTCGGCGAGCTGGTCGCGGATCTCGACGGCGAAGTCGGCGAAGGCCGCGTGGAACATGTCGAAGATCTGCTCCACCTCCTCGACGCCGCCCTGCGGGTCCGGGTGCAGCGGGGTGCGGTTGACCATCCGCGGCGAGACGGTGTCGCGCAGCACCACCTTGTCCCCGCCGGTCTGGTACTCGTCGATGAACCGCCGGATGATCGCCTTGTGGTCCGCCATGGTCCCGTCCTCTGGTCGGCCCGGCTCGGCTGCCGGGTGCCTGCGCAGCGTCGCCGGACGGGGCGGGCGCACGCATGGGTAGAACCACCCATCCCCCCGCCACGTCGGGCTGCGCTACCGCAGGCCGTGCTACAGCAGGCCGTGCTACAGCAGGCCGTGCTAGATGAGACCGTGCTGCATGGCGAACATCGCCGCCGCCGCCCTGCTGGAGACCCCGATCCGCGCGTAGACGTCCTGCACGTGGTGCTCGGCGGTGCGCGGTGAGATGACCAGCTCGGTGCCGATGGCCCGGTTGGACAATCCCCGGGCGACGAGCCGCAGGACCTCGACCTGGCGTTCGGTGAGCCCGGCCGGGCGGGCCCGCCGCACGCGCGGGGATCCGTCGACGGTGGCGAGGACCGCGGCGACCGCGTCCGGGTCGAGCCGTCCCGCGCGGGCCTCGCCGTCGAGGATGTTCGCGGCCCGCTCCGCGGTGTGTGCGTGGCGGTGCGGGCGGTCCGCGGTCAGCGCCCGGGCTACGTCGGCGGCGGCGAGCACCCTGGCGACCGTGGGGAGCGCGGCGGCACTCACGCCGCGGTGGTAGCCGGACCCGTCGAGGCGGTCGTGATGCATCCCCGCCAGCGGGGCGAGCTGTGCCAGGGGCGCGCACCGGCGCAGCATCTGCTCGCCGTGATAGGCGTGCAGGCGAACCTGGAGCCACGCGTCGCTGCCGAGGGGGCCCGCGTGCTCCCAGATTCCGTTGGGCACGGTGACCCGACCGATGTCCTGCACGAGCCCCGCGCGACGGGCGAGCGTCACGTCACCGTCGGGCAGGCCGAGCCGGGCGCACGCCCCGGCGGCCAGCGCGCTGACGCCGGTGGAGTGGCCGTGCAGGAACGGCGACTTCAGGTCCACGGCCTCGCCGAAGACCCGCAGGACGTCGTCGAGGGCGTCTTCGCTGATCAGGACAGGTGGTCCGGGCGCCGCGGCGAGCAGCCGGTCCGACACGTCACCGGCGTTCGTGGCGGCGAGCAGCTCCTCGGCCCGGCCGTCGAACGCCGCGGCGAGCACCGGGTCGAGGTAACCGCCCGCCCGCTGGCGCACGGCCCGTCGCGCTCCGTCCGCGCCGCCGAGCCGGTCGAAGAACACCGCGTAGCCCGCGACGTTGACCAGTCGCGAGACCGGTGAGATCGCCGCACCGCGCAGCCCGCGCGGCCCGCCGCCGCCGTTCCACCACTCGAAGACGTCGAGCAGCCCGCTGCGCACGCCGTCGCCGAGCCCGAGCCGTTCCGCGACGAGGGACGCGACCTCGCAGTTGGCGAGCCGGTAGCCCTCGGTGAGCCGGCGCGAGTGCAGCAGTGCCGAGCGCGCGGTGCGCAGCCGCTCGCCCCGGGGGGCCTCCCGGGTGATCCGCGGCAGGTAGCCGAGCAGGATCTCGCGCTGCCGGGTGAAGTCGGTGGCGAGGCTCGCGCGCTTCACCGAGGTCTCGTCGGCGAACAGCAGCGCCGCCTCGTGGGAGTAGGCGGTGCAGCCGATGTGCTGGAGCAGCGCCGCGTGCATGACGTCGGCGGCTTCGGGTTCGGCGCAGCCCTGACCGCGGGCGAGCTCGAGGGCGACGAACGCGGTGCGGGCCGCCTCGCCCACCGGCAGGCCCATGCCCAGGTCCGCGATCGCGGAGAACCCGACGAGCAGCTCGGCGAGCCGGACCGGTGACGGGACCACGAGGGCACATCCTGGCGTGCGGACACGCCGGTGTCAGCCCGCTGACGGCCGGCCCTGCGGATGCCGGTGCGCGGGCGGGCGGGCGGCGGGCCGCCGGTAACCTGCGCGGCGTGCCGGCCGCCCGCTCCACCGTGCCCGGCCGCGGTGCGGCGCACCGTGGCGGCGGGCTCCGGCGACCAGGCCGGGTGGTCCCCGTCGAGCTGCGGGAGCTGGCCGCGGAGCTGGGGGTCACCGCCCCGGCGACCGATGTCGCGGTCACCGGGGTGACCCTGCGGGCCGCCGAGGTGGCGCCCGGGGACCTGTTCGCCGCGCTGCCCGGCGCCCGCCACCACGGCGCGGACTTCGCCGCCGACGCCGTGGCGGCCGGGGCGGTGGCGGTGCTCACCGACCCGGCGGGCGCAGCCCGGACGCTCGGCGTGCCGGTCCTCGTGCACGCCGCGCCCCGCGAGGTCCTGGGCCGGGTGGCCGCGCGGGTGCACGGCGACCCGACGGCCGCCCTGACCGTCGTCGGGATCACCGGCACCAGCGGCAAGACCACGGTGGCGCACCTCGTGGAGGCCGGGCTGGTCGCCGGGGGGCGCCGGGCGGGCCTGCTCGGGACGGTCGGCACCCGCGTCGCGGGACGCGCGTTGCCCAGCTCGTTCACCACGCCGGAGGCGCCCGACCTGCAGGCCACGTTCGCCGTGATGGTCGAGGCCGGGGTCACCGACGTGGCGATGGAGGTGTCGAGCCACGCGCTGGCGATGGGCCGGGTCGGCGGCACGCGGTTCGCGGTCGGCGCCTTCACCAACCTCTCCCAGGACCACCTGGACTTCCACGCCGACATGGAGGACTACTTCGCCGCGAAGGCGCGCCTGTTCGGCCCGGGCGGCGCCCGCCGGGCCGTCGTCTGCGTGGAGGACAGGTGGGGCGCACGCCTGGCGGCGGCACTGCCCGCGGCGGTGACGGTCGGCGAGGCTGGCGACTGGCACGCGTCGGGCGCCCGCACGGCGGCCTCCGGGACTCAGACGTTCACCGCGCACGGGCCGGGTGGGGTTGCCCTACCCGTGCGACTGCGGCTGCCGGGGGCGTTCAACGTCACCAACGCGCTGGTCGCGCTCGCGTGCCTCGACCTTGCCGGGGTGCCGGCGCAGGCGGCTGCCGAGGCGTTCGCCGCGGTGGACGTGCCCGGCCGGATGCAGCGCGTCGTCGCGGGCCAGCCGTGGCTGGCGGTCGTCGACTACGCGCACAAGCCGGCCGCGGTGGCCGCCCTGCTCGACACGTTGCGCGCGCAGGTACCCGGGCGACTGCTGGTGGTGCTGGGCTGCGGCGGCGAGCGTGACGCAGGGAAGCGCCCGCTGATGGGCGCGGCGGCCGCGGCGCGGGCCGAGGTGCTCGTCGTCACCGACGACAACCCGCGCGGCGAGGACCCGGCGGCCATCCGTGCGGCGATGCTGGACGGAGCCCGGTCGGCGCCCGGCCACGGTGAGGTGCTGGAGATCGGCGACCGGCGACAGGCGATCATGGTCGCGGTCGGCCGGGCCCGGCCCGGTGACGCGGTGGTGGTCGCGGGCAAGGGCCACGAGACCGGCCAGGACGTCGGCGGGGTGCGCCACCCCTTCGACGACGTGCAGGAACTGACCGCGGCCATCGGCGGCGGTCCGGGAAGGACGACATGATCGAGATGCGGCTGGCCGAGGTCGCCGCCGTGACCGGAGGACGGTTGCACCGGGCCACGGGCGACGAGCGGGTCACCGCCGTCGGGTTCGACTCGCGCGCGGTCGGGCCGGGCGGGCTGTTCGCGGCGCTGCCGGGGGAGCGGGCCGACGGGCACGACCACGCGGGCGCGGCCGTCGCCGCAGGAGCGGTTGCAGTGCTGGCCGGCCGGGAGGTCGACGCCCCGGCGGTCGTGGTGCCCCCTGCGCCGCCGGGCTCGCTGGCCGCGCGCAGCTACCTCGCCGCGGCCGACCGGGACGGCTCGGGGGCGGCTGTGCTGGCGGCGCTGGCCGCGCTCGCCCGCGCCGGGATCGAGCGCCTGCCGGGTCTGGTCGTCGTCGGGGTCACCGGCAGCTCCGGCAAGACCTCGACGAAGGACCTGCTGGCCGCGGTGCTCGCGCCGCTCGGGCCGACCGTCGCACCGGCGGGGTCGTTCAACAATGAGCTCGGCCTGCCGGTGACGGCCCTGCGCGCCGACACGACGACCCGGCACCTGGTGCTGGAGATGTCGACGCGTGGCGCCGGCCACATCGCCGCGCTCTGCGCGGTCGCACCCCCACGGATCGGCGTCGTGCTCAACGTCGGCTCGGCGCACCTGGGGGAGTTCGGCTCGCGGGCCGCGATCGCGGCGGCGAAGGGCGAGCTGGTCGAGGCGCTGGCACCGGGCGGCGTCGCGGTGCTCAACGCCGACGACCCGCTCGTCGCGGCGATGGCCGCCCGCACCCGCGCCCGCGTCGTCACGGTCGGGTGTGCCACCGACGCCACCGTGCGGGCGGCGGACCTGACGCTCGACGCGGGCCGCCCGCGGTTCCGGCTCGTCGCTCCCGCGGGCGAGGCCGACGTCGCGCTGCGGCTGGTCGGCGCCCACCACGTCGGCAACGCGCTCGCCGCCGCCGCCGTCGCGCTGGAGCTGGGCGGCACGCCGGCCGGCGTGGCGCAGGCCCTGTCGGCGGCCGTGCCCGCCTCGCGCTGGCGCATGGAGGTCACCGACCGGGCCGACGGTGTCACCGTGGTGAACGACGCCTACAACGCCAATCCCGAGTCGATGCGCGTCGCCCTGGAGGCGCTGGTCGCCCTCGCCGGTGCGCGGCGCACCTGGGCGGTACTGGGTCCCATGGCCGAGCTGGGCGACGCCGCCGCGGCGGCGCACGCCGCAGCCACCGCCATGGCCTCGGAGCTGGGGGTGGACGAGGTGCTCGCCGTGGACGCACCCGCCTACGGCGGCGGCGGGCGCTGCCGCACCGTGCCCGACGCCGACGCTGCGCTGGCGGTGCTGGGCGCGGAACTCCTGCCGGGTGACGTCGTGCTCGTGAAGGCCTCCCGGGCCGCCGGCCTGGAGCGGGTCGCCCTCGCCCTCGCGGCGGCGGGCCTTGCGGCCGGGGCGGCGCGGTGAGGGGCGTCTTCGTCGCCGCCGGTGTGGCGCTGGCCGTGTCCATCCTGCTGACGCCCTACCTCATCCGGTTCTTCGCCCGACAGGGCTTCGGCCAGGAGATCCGCGCCGAGGGGCCGCAGAGCCACCAGGCCAAGCGCGGCACGCCGACCATGGGTGGGGTCGCGATCCTCGTCGCGATCTGGCTCGGCTACGGGCTGGCGCACCTGGTCGTCGACGAGGAGGTCACGGCCTCGGCGCTGCTGGTGCTCATGCTCACCACGGTCCTCGGGGCCGTCGGGTTCCTCGACGACTTCATCAAGCTGCGCCGCCAGCGCAACCTGGGACTGAACAAGACCTCGAAGCTGGTCGGGCAACTGCTCACCTCGGTGATCTTCGGAATCCTCGCCCTGCGGTTCGTCAACGCCGAGGGCCTGACGCCCGCCTCGGACAACCTCTCGTTCGTCCGCGACATCGCGGTCATCTCCTTCGGCGCGGTGGGTTTCGTCCTGTTCGCCTACGTCGTGATCGCGGCATGGTCGAACGCGGTGAACCTCACCGACGGGCTCGACGGGCTCGCCGCCGGCACGGCGGCCATGGTGCTGGGTACGTACGTGATCATCGGCTTCTGGCAGTTCCGCAACTCCTGCGCGCTGGCGAACCTGCCCGGGTGCTACCAGGTGCGCGACCCGCTGGACGTGGCGCTGGTCGCCGCCGCGGCGATGGGCGGATGCATCGGGTTCCTCTGGTGGAACGCCGCCCCGGCCCGCATCTTCATGGGGGACACCGGGTCGCTGGCGCTCGGCGGGCTGATCGCCGGCCTCTCGATCGTCACGCACACCCAGCTGCTGCTCGTCGTCATCGGTGGGGTGTTCGTCGTCGAGGCGCTGTCGGTGGCGCTGCAGATCGTGGTGTTCCGCTCCACCCGGCGGCGGCTGTTCCGGATGGCGCCGTTCCACCACCACTTCGAGCTGGCCGGCTGGGCCGAGACGACGGTGATCATCCGGTTCTGGTTGCTCGCCGCGATGTGCGCCGCCCTGGGCCTGGGCCTATTCTACAGCGAGTGGCTCAACGCCCCGGCCGGCCTATGATCGCGCCCACGCACACCGCGCGGCGCCCACGCACCGGTCCGGCCGTGTGCGCGACCACCGCGCGGTGTGTGTGAGTGTCGGTATGAGGCTCGACGACGTGGCGGGTGCGCGGGTGCTCGTCGCGGGTGCGGGGGTCTCCGGGCTCGCCGCTGCCGGGGCGTTGCTTGGGCTGGGCGCGCACGTGACGGTCACCGACGCCGTCGCGGAGCGGCTCGCGGACCTGCCGGCCGGGGCCGTCCCCGGCGAGGACGGCGTGCTGCCGCCGGGTACCGCGCTCGTCGTCACCGGGCCCGGACGCCGCCCCGTGCACCCGCTCGTCGCGGCAGCGGCCGCGGCGGGCGTGCCCATGGTCGGGGAACCCGAGCTGGCCTGGTGGATCGGGGTGCGCGCGCCCGACCCGCCGGTGTGGCTCGCGGTCACCGGCACCAACGGCAAGACCACGACGGTCGGGATGCTCGCCGCGATCCTGCGCGCCGCCGGGCTCGACGCCGTGGCCTGCGGGAACATCGGTTACCCGCTGGTCGACGCCGTCCGGGCGGGCCACCACGTGCTGGCGGTGGAACTGTCGAGCTTCCAGCTGCACTGGTCGCCGTCGCTGCGCCCGGCGGCGGGCTGCGTGCTCAACGTCGCCGAGGACCACCTCGACTGGCACGGCTCGATGAGCGCCTACGCCGCGGCCAAGGCCAGGGTGCTGGACGCGCCGGTGGCGGTCGCGGGCGTCGACGACCCGGCCGCGGCGGCGCTGCTGGCCGCCTGCCCGGCCCCGCGGCGGGTCGGCGTGACGCTGGGCGAGCCCGAGCCCGGCCAGCTCGGCGTCGCCGGGGACGTGCTGCTCGACCGGGCCTTCCCCGACCCCGCCTTCCCCGGCGGCGCCCTCGCCGGTGGGACCGAGCTGGCGCGCACCGGCGACGTCCACCCCGGCGGCCCACCCGGGCTCACCGACGCCCTCGCCGCCGCGGCGCTCGCCCGCGCCCACGGTGTCGCTCCGGCCGCGGTGGCCGCCGGGCTCGCGGGCTTCCGGCCCGGCCCGCACCGCAGCGCGGACGTCGGGGCGGTCGCGGGCGTGCGCTTCGTCGACGACTCGAAGGCCACCAACCCGCACGCCGCCGACGCCTCGCTGGCCGCGCAGCCCGCCGGGCGGATCGTCTGGATCGCCGGTGGCCTGCTCAAGGGCGCGGCGGTCGACGATCTCGTCGCACGGCACGCCGCCCGCCTGCGCGCCGCGGTGGTGATCGGTTCGCGGCGCGGCGAGATCCTCGCCGCACTCGCGCGACACGCGCCCGACGTCCCCGTCGCCGACGTCGTGCCGGGCGAGGATGCGGCGGTGGAGCGTTCGGCGGACGGCGTGATGGGGGCAGCGGTGCGGCGCGCGGCCGCGTTCGCCCGGCCGGGTGACGTCGTGCTGCTCGCGCCCGCCGCCGCGTCGATGGACCAGTTCGCCGACTATGCCGACCGCGGGCGTGCGTTCGCCGACGCCGTCGCCGCGCTCGGGAGCGGCGCGTGAGGCCGCCGCCGCCGGGCGGGCTGCGGCTCGCGGTCGGGCGGGTGGTCGTCGGGCTCCAGCAGTGGCTGCGGCGCCCGCTCACCTCCCTGCACCTGGTGCTGGGCGTCTTCGGGCTGCTCACGTTGTTCGGCCTGGTCATGGTGCTCTCGGCGTCGTCGGTCACCTCCTACGCCGCGGGCGGCTCGTCGTACTCGGTGTTCGCCCGCCAGCTGCTGTTCTGCGTCCCGGGCGTGGCGATGTTCTGGCTGGGGCTGCGGATCACGCCCAAGGCGCTGCGTGCGATCGCGCCCGCGCTGATGGTCGCGGGGATCGTCGCACTGGTGGCCGTGCTCGTCGTCGGGGCCGAGCGCAACGGCTCCAAGGCCTGGTTCGCGCTCGGCTCGTTCTCGGTGCAGCCGTCGGAGGCGGTGAAGGTGGCGCTCACCCTGTGGGGGGCGCACATCCTCGCGTCGCGGCGGGCGGTGATGCACAACTGGCGCTACGCGCTCTCGCCGGTCGTGCCCGTCACGGTGCTGCTGTTCACGCTGCTGGTGCTCCAGCCCGACCTCGGGATGACCATCTCGCTGGGCGTCGTGCTCGTCGCCCTGCTGTTCTTCGCCGGTGCCCCGATGCGACTGATGGCGGCGATCACGGTCGGCGGCGCGGCGGGTGCGGTCGTCCTCGGGCTCACGGCGGGCTACCGGGCCAGCCGGATCGCGGCGTTCCTCGATCCCGACTCCGCCGATCCCCTCGCGGCCGGGTTCCAGGCCCGCCAGGCGCTCTACTCCCTGGCCGACGGGGGCCTGTTCGGGGTGGGACTGGGGCAGGGCCGGGCGAAGTGGAGCTACCTGCCCAACGCGCACAACGACTTCATCTTCGCCATCATCGGCGAGGAGCTGGGTTTCCTCGGCGCGTTCGCGGTGCTGGGGCTGTTCGCGACGCTGGCCTACACGGGGTTCCGGATCGCCGCGCGCACCGCCGACCCCTGGCTCAAGATCGTCGTCGCGACCTCCACGACCTGGCTGGTGGTGCAGGCGGCGATCAACATCGGGTACGTCGTGGGGCTGCTGCCGGTCACCGGCCTGCAGCTGCCGCTGATCTCCTCGGGAGGGACGTCGCTGGTGGTCACGATGTTCGTCTTCGGCGTGCTGGCCAATGCCGCGCGCCACGAGCCGGATGCCGTGGCCGTGCTGCGCCGCTCCGATGCGCCGGGCAGCGCGTGGCGGCGCCTCGGACTGCGTCCGCCTCAGCCCTACCGGATGCCCGGTCCGGGTTCCCGCGGTCCGGTGCGCCGGTGAGCGCCACCGGGGCCCCGTCGGTCGTGGTCGCGGGCGGGGGCAGTGCCGGGCACATCGAGCCGGCGCTGGCCCTGGCCGACGCGGTGCGCCGCCTGTGCCCCGGCGCCACGGTCACCGCGCTGGGCACCGAGCGCGGGCTGGACACCACCCTCGTCCCGGCCCGCGGCTACCCGCTGGAGCTGATCCCGCCGGTGCCCCTGCCGCGCCGGCCCTCGGTGGACCTGCTGCGATTGCCCGGGCGGGTCCGCGGCGCTGTGCGACGGGTGCGGGACGTGCTCCGCGACCTGAACGCGGACGTGGTGGTCGGGTTCGGCGGCTACGTCGCGCTGCCCGCCTACCTGGGCGCGCGGGGGCGCGTCCCGATCGTCGTGCACGAGGCGAACGCGCGCGCGGGCCTGGCCAACAAGGTCGGCGCACGGTTCGCGGCGCGGGTCGTGGCCGCCGTGCCGGGTAGCGGCCTGCCGGGTGCGGAGGTGCTGGGCATCCCGCTGCGCCGCGCGGTCACCACGCTGGACCGCGCGGGCCTGCGGGCCGGTGCGCGGGAGCGGTTCGGGCTGCCGGCCGACGGCCCGGTGCTGCTCGTGTTCGGCGGGTCCCAGGGCGCGCGGTCGCTGAACGAGGCGATCGCGGTGGCGCTGCCCGGGCTGCTGCACGCCGGGGTCGGCGTGTTGCACGCCTACGGACCGACCGGTCGCCCGGCGCCCGCGGCCGCCGGCTACGTCCCCCTGCCCTACGTCGACGACATGCACCTCGCCTACGCCGCCGCGGACGCCGTGCTGTGCCGGGCGGGGGCGATGACCGTCGCCGAGGTCTCGGCGGTGGGGCTGCCGGCGGTGTACGTGCCGCTGCCGCACGGCAACGGCGAGCAGGCGCTCAACGCGGGCCCGGTGGTGGCCGCGGGCGGGGGCGTCGTGGTCGCCGACGCCGAGCTCACCGGTGACCGGGCGCTCGCCGAGCTCGGCCCGCTGCTGGCCGACCCCGCCCGGCTCGCCGCGATGGGCGCGGCCGCGCGCGCGTCGGGCCACGCCGACGCCGACGAGCGCCTCGCCCGCGTGGTGCTCGACACCGCCGGGGCGCGGACGTGACCCCGTCGAAGCCGCACGTTGGACCCTTGACACCGGCAGCGGGCGGGTTGCGACGGCATCAAGGGTCCAAGGTGCGCTCGGGGGGCCCGGAATGAGCGTTCGGGGCGGGTTCGGGGCCGGGGATCGGGTGCACCTGATCGGTGTCGGGGGCGCCGGGATGAGTGGCATCGCGCGGATCCTGCTGGCCAGGGGCGTGGAGGTCTCGGGATCCGACGCGCGGGAATCCGCGGTGGTGCTGGCGCTGCGCGCGCTCGGCGCCCGCGTCGCCGTCGGTCACGACGCCACGGTGTTGCCGCCCGCCCCGGCGGTGGTCGTGGTGTCGACGGCGATCCGCGAGACGAACCCCGAGCTGGCGGCCGCCCGTGAGCGCGGCCTCGCCGTGGTGCACCGGGCCACGGCGCTGGCCGCGCTCACGGTGGGCAGGCGGTTGGCCTGCGTCACCGGCACCGCCGGCAAGACGTCCACGACCTCGATGCTCACCGTGGCGCTGCAGCACGCCGGGCTCGACCCTTCCTTCGCCATCGGCGGCGACCTCGCCTCGTCGGGCACCGGCGCGCACGAGGGCACCGGCGAGGTGTTCGTGATCGAGGCCGACGAGAGCGACGGGTCGTTCCTCGCCTACTCGCCGCAGGTCGCGGTGGTCACCAACGTCGAGGCCGACCACCTCGACCACCACGGCAGCGTCGCGGCCTACGTGGCGTCGTTCGAGGCGTTCCTCGACCGGATCGTGCCCGGTGGTGTGGTCGTGGCCTGCGCCGATGACCCGGGCGCCGCGGCGCTCGCCCGCGATGCCGAGCAGCGGGGCATCCGGGTCCGGCGCTACGGCACGCAGGCCCGTGGCAGCGGCGGCGACGCCCGCCTGGTCGGCTTCACCCCCGACGGCTCCGGGGCGCGGGTGGTGCTTGCGCACGGCGGTGCCGAGCACCGGCTGCGGCTGGCCGTGCCGGGCGAGCACATGGCCCGCAACGCCCTGGCCGCGCTGCTGGCGGGCGTCGAGCTGGGGGCCGCGCCTGGTCTCCTGCTGGAAGGCCTGGCCGGGTTCGACGGCGTCCGTCGCCGGTTCGAGTTCAAGGGCCGCGCGCGCGGGGTCGCGGTCTACGACGACTACGCCCACCACCCCACCAAGGTCGCCGCGCAGCTTCGGGCAGCGCGCGACGTCGCAGGTGCGGGCCGGGTCGTCGTGGCCTTCCAGCCGCACCTGTACTCGCGCACGCGGGCGTTCGCCGCCGAGTTCGGCCTGGCCCTCGGGATCGCGGACGAGGTGGTGGTCCTCGACGTCTACGGAGCAAGGGAGGACCCGGAGCCGGGTGTCACGGGCGCGCTGGTTGCCGCCGCGGTGCCGCTGCCCGCTGGACGGGTGCACTACGTCCCGCGGTGGGCCGACGTACCCGCGACCGTCGCGGCCCTGGCCCGCCCCGGTGATCTCGTCATCACGATGGGTGCCGGGGACGTCACGGTGCTCGCCCCGGAGGTGCTGCGCGAGCTGGAGCAGCCGCGGTGAGCCGCGCACCCGACCCCGCAGGCAGGGCCGGGCGCGCGGCATGGGCCACCCGCGCGCAGCGGTCCGGCCGGTCGCCGGGCCGCACCGGCCGGTCCGCCCGTCAGGGGCCGAGCCGGGCCGGCGGCGGTGCGAGCCGAGCCGGGACCCCGCTGCCGGAGCACATCCGGCGCAGACGCCGGCTCGCCGCCGCCGCGCTGACGATCGGGTTCGTGCTGGTCGCGGGCGCCGTCGGCGGCCGGGCCCTGCTGTACGACGCGGGCCTCGCGGACGTCGAGGCACTGGAGGTCACCGGGCTGGCCACGGTGCCGGAGCAGGCCGTGCGGGAGGCCGCCGCGGTCGGGGTGGGCCTTCCGCTCGCCGGGGTCGACCTCGCGGGCGTCGAGCGGCGCGTCGAACAGATCCCGGCCGTGGCCGACGCCGAGGCCGGCCGGGACTGGCCGCACACCGTCATCATCGCGGTCACGGAGCGGGTGCCGGTGGCCGTCGCGGAGACCCCCCGCGGGCCACACCTGGTCGACGACACCGGAGTGGCCTTCCTGCCCGCTCCCGATCCGGCCGCGCTGCCCCACCTCGCCGTCGGCGTGCTCGAACCGGGTGCCGGCGCCACGCCCGCCGCCCGGGCCGCCCTGGACGTGCTCGCCGCGCTGCCCGGCCCCGTGCACGAGAGCGTCCGCGCCGTCGAGGTCGGGCCGCCGCCCGCCCTGCCGGTGACTCTCACGTTGACCGGGGATCGTCAGGTGCGGTGGGGGTCACCGGATCGGGCGACGACGAAGGCCGCCGTGCTCGGCGCCCTGCTCTCGCAGCCGGGCAGTGTCTACGATGTCGCGAGCCCGGAGCTCCCCACGATCCGGCGCTGATCCGCTCATGCACCGGCCGCGTACCCCCGTGCCGACGGGTTACCTCAGTAGCCCGGTTGCGCCCGTCGGCGCGCCTGCTGGCGTACGGGGTGGGCGCCACCTAGCGTGCGGGGGCATGCCCAGCAGGGACGCGCCGGCTGACGAGCGCTGGTCGACAGGCGAATCAACAGAGCCGACAAGCTGGACTGGAAGGTGCCGCGCATGACGCCCCCGCACAACTACCTCGCCGTGATCAAGGTCGTCGGCATCGGTGGCGGCGGCGTCAACGCCGTCAACCGGATGATCGAGGTCGGGCTCAAGGGCGTCGAGTTCATCGCGGTCAACACCGACGCGCAGGCCCTGTTGATGTCCGACGCCGACGTCAAGCTCGACATCGGCCGCGAGCTGACCCGCGGTCTCGGTGCCGGCGCGAACCCCGATGTCGGGGCGAAGGCTGCGCAGGACCACTCCGAGGAGATCGAGGAGGTCCTGAAGGGGGCCGACATGGTCTTCGTCACCGCAGGCGAGGGCGGTGGCACCGGCACCGGCGGCGCGCCCGTGGTGGCCCAGATCGCGCGCAAGCTCGGAGCGCTGACGATCGGCGTCGTCACCCGGCCGTTCACCTTCGAAGGACGCCGCCGCGCGGGCCAGGCCGAAGCCGGCATCCAGGCGCTGCGCAACGAGTGCGACACGCTGATAGTGATTCCGAACGACCGCCTGCTCCAGCTCGGCGACGCCGGCGTCTCGCTGATGGACGCGTTCCGCTCGGCCGACGAGGTGCTGCTCTCCGGCGTGCAGGGCATCACGAACCTGATCACCACGCCCGGTCTGATCAACCTCGACTTCGCCGACGTCAAGTCGGTCATGTCCGGCGCGGGCAGCGCGTTGATGGGCATCGGCTCGTCGCGCGGTGAGGGCCGGGCGGTCGAGGCCGCGCAGAAAGCGATCAACTCACCGCTGCTGGAGGCCTCGATGGACGGCGCGCAGGGCGTCCTGCTGTCCATCGCTGGTGGTTCCGACCTGGGCCTGTTCGAGATCAACGAGGCCGCGTCGCTGGTGCAGGAGGCCGCGCACCCCGAGGCGAACATCATCTTCGGCACGGTGATCGACGACTCGCTGGGCGACGAGGTGCGGGTCACCGTCATCGCCGCGGGCTTCGAGGCCGGCGCCCCGACCCACAAGAAGCTGGAGCCCACCGCGGTCCGCTCGCCCGAGCGCCCGGCAGCGGCGAGCCGGCCGGACCCGCCCGCCGCGAGCAACGGTGCGCACGCCGCCGAACCGCCCGCGAGCGGCGGCAACGGCACGGCCGGCCCGGTGCTGCCCACCGCGACGCTCACGCCGGCGCTGGGCGCCGACCACGCGGCGCCCGCTCCGGTCGCGGGTGGCGCCGGATCGGTGCACCAGTCCGGTGCACTTCCTCCGGCGGTCCCCGCCGAGCCGGAGCCGTTCACCCCACCCACGCCGCGCATGCCGGCCCGGTCGGACGTGTTCGCCGAGCCGCCCGCCACTCCGGCGTTCCCGCCCGCCTCCGAGCGGCCTGCGGCGCCGCGCGTCGCGCACGTCGTCGACCGGCTCGACGTCGACGACGACGACGACGTGGACGTGCCGCCGTTCATGAAGCGCTGACCGTGCGCGTCCGCCGGGTGGTCACCACCCGGGCGGGTGGCCGGTCCGCGGGACCGTTCGCCCGGTTCAACCTGTCCACAGGCGTCGGTGACGACCCGGCCGCGGTGGCGGCCAACCGGCGCAGGCTCGCCGCGGAGCTGGGTGTGCCGGTGGTGTTCCTCGCCCAGGTCCACGGCACGCGGGTCGAGACGGTCGGCGGCGCCCCCGCACCCGGGGACCCCGACGTGCCGGGCACTGACGCCGCGGTCACCGCGGTGCCGGGCGTGGCGCTCGCCGTGCTCGCCGCGGACTGCGTACCGGTGCTGCTCGCCGACCCGCGCGCCGCGGTGGTCGGTGCCGCCCATGCCGGGCGGCTGGGGGCCGCGGCCGGGGTGCTGCCCGCCGCCGTGGCCGCGATGGTCGACCTCGGCGCGCGGCCCGACCGGGTGGAGGTGCTGCTCGGACCGGCGGTCTGCGGCCGCTGCTACGAGGTGCCGGCCGCGATGCGCGACGAGGTCGCCGCCGCCCTGCCCGGCAGCGCCGCCAGCACCGGGCGCGGGACGCCGTCGCTCGACCTGCGCGCGGGCCTGCGCCGCCAGCTCGCGGCGCTCGGGGTCGTCCGGGTCGGCGCCCACCCGCGGGGCACCATGGGGGACCCCGCCCTCTACAGCCCCCGGCGCGAGGGCCGCCCGGGCCGGC
>JBQTJE010000163.1:0-6955 GCA_052387455.1 Pseudonocardia sp. | reverse complement strand
CGACGCGACCCGCGCGGGCGGCCGGCCGCGCGCCTGCGGGTCGGCGGACGTCAGGCGGTGGACGTCAGGCGGTGGACGGTCCAGGCTCGGCATCCGGCCTGGCAGGGCCGGGCTCTTCATCCTGCCGGGCACCCGAGCCGCCGGCGCCCCCGTCTCCACCGGCACCCGAGCCGCCGGCGCCCCCGTCTCCACCGGCAGCCGAGCCACCGGCGGCACCCGAACCGCCGTCATTCACCCCTGGCCCCTCGGTTCCCGAGCCTGCGGCGCCGCGACCCGCCCCCTCCGGCCGGGCCGCCTCCTCGGCGAGCTGGCGCTCGAGCTCGGCGAGCGGGTCGCCGCCGTCCTCGCGGGCGAGGAACCCGGCGGGATCGTCGAGGTCGTCGGCGGACGGTATGAGGTCCGGGTGCGCCCACAGCGCGTCGCGGCCCTGGACGCCGCGCTGCTCGCGCAGGCCGCGCCACAGCTCGGCGGCCGCCCGCAGCCGCCGCGGCCGCAGCTCCAGCCCGACGATCGTGGCGAAGGTCTGCTCGGCGGGACCGCCGGAGGCCCGCCTGCGCCGCAGCGTCTCGCGCAGCGCGTCGGCCCCGGGCAGCCGGTCGCCCACCGCCTCGGCGACGACGGCGTCCACCCAGCCCTCGACCATCGCCAGCAGTGTCTCCAGCCGGGCGAGCGCGGCCTTCTGCTCCGGCGTGGTCTGCGGTTCGAACACCCCCGACCGCATGGCCTCCTCGACGGCGCCGGGATCGGACGGGTCGATGCCGCGGGCGAGCTCCTCGATGCGGGAGGCGTCGACGGTGATGCCGCGCGCGTACTCCTCCACGGCGCCGAGCAGCCGCTCGCGCAGCCAGCCGACATGAGCGAACAACCGCTGGTGTGCGGCCTCCCGCGCGGCCAGGAAGATCATGACCTCGCTCCCGGGGCGGCCGAGGTCCTTCGTGAGCTTCTCGACGTTCTCCGGCAGCAGCGCCGCCACCCGGTCCGGCCCGACCGGGATGCCGATCTCGGTGGAGCTGACGACCTCGCCGCCGAGCTGCGCGAGGCCGTGGCCGAGCTGGCTGCCGAACGCGAGCCCGCCCATCTGGCCGAGCATGGCCAGCATCGGGCCGGCGGCGGTGCGGGCCTCGGCGGGCAGCGCGTCGATCCAGGCCGTGGACATGCGCTGGGCCACCGGGTCGCACAGCCGCTTCCACGTGGGCATGCTCGCGTCGACCCACTCCTGCGCCGACCACGCCTTCGTCTCGGTTGCCCCGGCGGGGAACTCGGTGGCGGCGTCGAGCCAGAGCTCGGCCAGCTTGACGGCGTCGGTGACCGCGGAGCGCTGTGCGTCGGTGAGCGAGGACGCCGTGGCGGCCAGCTGCTGGTGGGCCGTCTGCGCGGCGAGCTCGTAGTTCACCGGGCCGCCGCCGGACGTGCCGGCCTGGCTGAGCATCTGGCCGAGCTGGCTGAACATCTGGCCGAGCTGGCCGACGTCGAAGCCGGGCATCCCGCCCGGGGGCATCGCGCCGGGTGGCATCCCGGGCAGCCCGAAGCCGAAGCCGAACGGCCCCTGCGGGTCGCGCTCGGGATCCCGGTCGCGGTCGCCGGGGCCGAATCCGAAGGGCGTGTCGCTCATGGCACCCACCGTACGCGCGGCCCGCCGGCTCAACAGGTCGGCGGCGTTCCCCCTGCGCGAAGCGTGTCGAGCGCCGCGACCGCTCCGGCGAGCGTCTCGACGCGCACGAGCTGGAGGCCGTCGGGGACCGTCGTGCGCGCCTCGTCGCAGTTCGCCGCGGGCGCCAGGAAGACCGTGGCCCCGGCCTCGCGGGCAGCGAGCATCTTGAACGGGATGCCCTGGATCTCGCCGACCTCGCCGGTGGCCACGATCGTCCCGGTCCCCGCGACGAACCGCCCGCCGGTCAGCTCTCCCGGGGTGAGCCGGTCGACGACGGCGAGGGCGAAGATCAGTCCCGCCGACGGCCCGCCGACGTCCCCGAGTGAGATCGTGACCTGGTCGTCCCGGGTCGGCCGGGCCGTCAGGAACACCCCGAGGTAGCCGCCGTCGCTTCCCGGCCGGGCGCCGACGACGACCTCCACGTCGCGTGGTGGTTCGGTGCCGCGCCGGACCGTGAGCGCCGCCGATTCGCCCGCGCGCCTGTCGAGCAACGCCGCCTGCAGGGACTGCGCGCCGGACAGCGCGACGCCGTCGATCGCCTCGAGCTCGTCGCCGGGTTCGAGGAGCCCGGCGGCCGGTGAGTCCAAGGTCAGCCGTTCGACGACGGGGATCGTCGGCAGCCCTACGTGGCTGAGCGCCGCCGCTTTGGCCGCGGTCTGGGAGTCGGCGAACAGCGTGGCGTTGCGCTGGGCGGCCTGGTCCTCGGTCTCACCCGGCCGGGCGACGGCGGTCCGCGGCACGACCTGACGGTCGTCGGCGATCCACAGCCGGAGCACGTCGGCGGCGGTGAGGCCGCTGGCAACGCCCACGGTGGTCATGTTGAGCTGCCCCGATGTGGGGTGGGTCGGCAGATCCGTGATCGTCACGACGGGCTTGCCGTCCACCGCGCCCAGGGTGTCGAATGTCGGCCCGCGCCCGACCGCCACGAACGGGACCGGCAGCGTGACGCCGGCGACCATGAGCGTGACGAGCAGCGCGGTCGCCGCCCCCAGCGTCCGGGCCCGGCAGTCCATGGAACGGCACCCTACGGCGGGTCGCCGCGGCGGCTCCCGGCCGGGACGAGCGCGCGGACGTAGCGGTCGGTCACCACGCGCTGCACGATCCGCACCAGCGGAGCAGCCGCCTGCGCGTACCACGTCGCCGAGCGCGACACCGCCCGCAGCGTGAACCACACGTCGCCGTCCTCGTCGAGCTCGACGAGGAAGCTCTCGTACCCGCACTCGGGGTGGCCCGGCAGCGTTGCATATGCGAACCCGGCGCGGCGCTGCGTGCGGGTCACCGCGGTGACGCGGCAGGGCGCGACGATCCGGAGCGGCCAGCGGCCCCAGCGCAGCAGCACGGTCGCGCCGGCCCGCTGTTCGACGCCCGCCGGGAGGACGCCGACGCCCGCCCGCCGGTGCATATCCCATCCGCTGAGCAGCGCGGACGTCGACGCGAAGGCTGCCGGGCCCCGGCCGACCCGGACCCGGCGGGTGAAGGAGCTCCCGTGCACAACGTGCATACCCTGCGTCCGCCGGATCGTCGGCCCGTCCGGGTCGTGATCGTACTCGTCGCCGTGCTGCTGTCCCTGGTGGTGGGCGGGGGGCGCTGCCGATGCATCGCTGCTGCCCCCGTCCCAGGGCGGCTACGGCAGCTACCACAAGTCGTACTTCATCAATGCGCTTCCCCGGTACAAACCCCGAGCAGCTCATGGCCCAGTTCAACACGAACGTCGACGGCTACTTCACCTTCAGCGGCTGCGGCCGGCACATCCGGGAGGGACAGGTGTGCCAGCTCGGCACGCCGATCGGGAAGGCGCCCGTGCGGGTGGTCGCGGTCAGCGCGACCGGGTTCGCGCTGCGCTCCCTGCCCGGCCACCCCGAGGGTGCCGACCGCACGATCACCTTCCGGTTCGTGACCGCCGACGTCGTCGGGAACGCGAGCCTCAAGGCGCTGCACGTCGACGCCTGGGGTCCGGTGAGCGGCGCGTCCGTGCTGGGCCCGCTCAACTCCGCCACGGTGGCGCAGGCCAGCTTGCAGATCTTCACCGACAACATCAACTCGCGGTTCCCGAAGAACCCCCCACCGGTCGGGGCCGTCTGACCACGCCCGGTCGCCGGGTCGGGCCGGTAGCCCGATCGGGCACTTCGGTGCAGTCGGCAGGCCGGAACGGGAACCCGATGGGGCGTCCGTAAAGTTGGGTTGACCAGAGGGCGTGGCGATCCCGTCGCGGCCCTGACGATCCTGGAGTGTGCCCCGTGGCCATGCGGCCCCCGGTGGGAGCGCCGACGCTCACCCGCCGTACCCGGATCCTGCTCACCGCGGCCGGTGTGCTGGTGGTGCTGGCGCTGGTCGGCTCCCGGCTCATCGACTTCTACGTCGACTGGTTGTGGTTCGGCGAGGTGGGCTTCCGCTCGGTGTTCACCACGGTGCTGCTCACCCGCATCGTGCAGTTCCTGCTCGGCGCGCTGCTCATCGGCGGGGCGGTGGCCGCGTCGCTGTGGGTGGCCTACCGGTTCCGGCCGGTGTTCGTGCCGGTCACGGGCCCGGAGGACCCGGTGGCCCGGTACCGGACGGTGATCATCCAGCGGCTGCGGCTGTTCGCGATCGGCGTGCCGGTGGGCATCGGGCTGGTCGCGGGGCTGGCCGCGCAGGGCGACTGGCAGACCGTGCAGCAGTTCCTGTCGAGCTCCGAGTTCGGCGTCGCCGACCCGGAGTTCGGGATCGACATCAGCTTCTACGCCTTCGAGCTGCCGTTCTACCGCTACCTGCTGAGCTGGCTGTTCGTCGCCGTCGCGCTGGCGTTCATCGTCGCGCTGGTCACCCACTACATCTTCGGCGGCATCCGGCTCACCGGCCGCGCGGGCGTCGTGTCGTCGGCAGCGCGGGCGCAGCTGGCGGTGCTGGCGGGCGTGTTCGTGCTGCTCAAGGCGGTGGCCTACTACCTCGATCGCTACGAGCTGCTGTTCTCCGACCGCAGCAACATCTTCACCGGGGCCACCTACACCGACCTCAACGCGGTGATGCCCGCGAAGCTGATCCTGCTGTTCATCTCGATCATCTGCGCGGCGGCGTTCTTCGTCGCGGTGTTCCGCCAGAACCTGCAGCTGCCGGCGATCGCGACGGCGCTGCTGGTCCTGTCGTCGATCCTGGTCGGGGCGGCGTGGCCGGCGGTGCTGCAGCAGTTCGTCGTGCAGCCCAACGCGAACGTGCGCGAGGCGCCGTCGATCGAGCGCAACATCGAGGCCACCCGTCAGGCCTACGGGATCACCGAGGACAGGGTCACCTACATCCCGTACAGCGGCACCTCACAGGCCGCTCCCGGCCAGGTCGCGGCTGACACCGACACCATTCCCAACGTGCGGCTGCTCGACCCTGCCAAGGTCGGCGAGACGTTCACGCAGTTCCAGCAGCGGCGCAACTTCTACGGGTTCCCCGAGAACCTCGACATCGACCGCTACACGATCAACGGCGTGACCCAGGACTACGTCGTCGCCGCGCGCGAGCTCAACACCGCGGGCCTGGTGAACAACCAGCAGGACTGGATCAACCGCCACCTCGTCTACACCCACGGCAACGGCCTGGTCGTCGCGCCGGCCAACGAGCTCAACGCGCCGCTCGACGACGCGGGCGGACAGGGTGGCCTGCCGAAGTTCACCAGCATCGACACGGGCAACGCCGCGAGTGCGCCCAGTGGCTTCCGGGTCGACGAGCCGCGCATCTACTACGGCGAGCTGATCACCGACTACTCCATCGTCGGCGGCGATCCCGGAGCCGCGCCGCGCGAGTACGACTCCGACACGCAGAGCTACACCTACACCGGTTCCGGGGGGGTCTCCGTCGGCAACCTGTTCAACCGGCTGGTGTTCTCGCTGGTCTACAGCGAGCGCAACATCCTGTTCAACGGGTCGATCACCGGCAATTCGAAGATCATGTACGTGCGTAACCCGGGCGACCGTGTCGAGCGGGTGGCGCCCTGGCTCACCCTCGACACCGACCCGTACCCGGCGGTCGTGGACGGGCGCGTCACCTGGATCGTCGACGGCTACACGACGCTCAAGAACTACCCGTACGCCGAGCGCATGTCGTTGGGGGAGACCACGGCCACCGCGTTGCAGGGCGTGCCCCGGCTGCCCGACACCGACGTCAGCTACCTGCGCAACTCGGTGAAGGCCACCGTCGACGCCTATGACGGCACCGTCACCCTGTACGCGTTCGACGAGACCGACCCGGTGCTCCAGACCTGGTCGAAGGTGTTCCCCGGCACCGTCCGGCCGGCGGCCGAGATCACCGACGGGCTGCGCGCGCACCTGCGCTACCCGGAGGACCAGTTCAAGGTGCAACGTGAGCTGCTCACCGAGTACCACGTCGACAACGCGGGCGAGTTCTTCTCCACCGTGTCGTTCTGGGACGTCCCGTCCGACCCGACGGTGCAGGGCGCCACGGGCAGCGCCGGCGACGCGCAGCCGCCGTACTACCTGCTCTCCGGCCTGCCCGAGCAGGAGGGAGCGACGTTCCAGCTCACCAGTGCGCTGGTCAGCCGGGCCCGGCAATTCCTCTCCGCGTACGTCTCGGTCAGTTCCGACCCGGCGAACTACGGGCAGATGACCGTTCTGGAGCTCCCGGCGGAGACCCAGACCCAGGGACCGCAGCAGGTGCAGGCGCTGTTCCTGGGCTCGCCCGAGGTCAGCCAGCAGATCGGCCTGCTGTCCCGGCAGGGCCAGACCACGGTCGACTACGGCAACCTGCTGACGCTCCCGGTGGCAGGCGGGCTGCTCTACGTCGAGCCGGTGTACATCGAGCGGGCCGGGTCCAGCGGGTCGTCGTACCCGGTGCTGGCGCGCGTGCTCGTGAGCTACAACGGTCAGGTCGGCTTCGCCGCGAGCTTCGGCGCGGCGCTGGAGCAGATCTTCGGTGCCGGTGCGGGCCGGGCGGCGACCGAGGCACCGCCCACCCCGGTGCCCGGTACCGCAGCGCCGGCGCCGGGCACGGCCGCGCCGTCGGTGGGCGGGGCGGCGGGCCCGGCGCTCACCCAGGCCGCCACCGACATCCAGTCGGCGCTCGCCCAACTGAAGTCCGCCCAGCAGTCGGGCGACTTCGCCGCCCAAGGCCAGGCACTGGCCGCGCTGGAGCGGGCGGTGCAGGCGTTCCAGTCGGCCAACGGCCAGGCCGCTCCGGCGCCCGCACCGGCTCCGGGGGGCTGAGCGTCGCCGGGCCGCGGGGTACGGGCCCCGGGGCGGCGCCGGCCCCGCCCGGGGCCGGGGGGGGTTGCCCCGCCGCCCACCGGAGGGGCGGGGGGCGGGCGGGCCAGGGCGGCGCGCCACC
>JBQTJE010000162.1:0-31166 GCA_052387455.1 Pseudonocardia sp. | reverse complement strand
GGAGATCTCCTCCCGATCGGCCTCAGTCAACATCGTGCGCTGCGCGCCCACCCGGTGCTCCTCGTCGGCTCCATGTCACCGACGATCTACACCAAGATCAATTGCTTCCACCGGTTGGGATCAAGAGGGCCTGACGTGGATGGCTTTCATGTGGCGAATACTCGCGGGTTCTGCTTCACTAATGCGTATGTGCCGAAGGTATATGACGCCGATGTTTCCATCAGTGTACGAATCGTCGAGTTAGCCAGTACCGATAGCTTTGGGCTCGGCTTTCGCGGTAGATGTCGCTTGCACATCGGAGGCGACAAGAGGTGGGAAGTCACCTGTGACGTCTACGGCGAGTTGGACAAGGTCATAGCAACCGGGAAGGTGTCTGGAGACCCATCCGGCAGGATTAGAGTTCGGATGGAAGACGCTAGGATCGAGTTCTTCCTCAACGATGTCAAGCTCGGGCATATAGTGGATCCCGGCGACGAAAGAGAACCCGCCCATGTGAAGATTATTGTGGACGCGGCCAAGAGTCATGTCGTCTACTCAGACCTGGTCATACGAACTCTTTGAGCTGGTCCGCGGGGTATGGCAGGAAGCCTATCCTCCTGTAGTCTCGGCATAAATCCAATGAAGATAGGCGGAGTGTCCACCTGTCAGGGGGAATGCGATTACACAGGGCACGTCGTCCGCGTGGTCGCGATCGGCGCGGGCGACAATTTCGGGGACGTGGGAGGCGCGCGTGTGTAACCCCACCCGCGCCTGCGGCTCGTCGTAGATCTTGCCTTCCCACCGGTAGATCGCCCGGATCTGCGCGATGTTGTGCCCACACGCGACAAGTCGATCCTCGACAAGCGACCGCGTGAAGTCAGCCAGCCAGTCGGCGCTCTGGGCCGTGATGACGACCTCGACGCACTCCAGCTGCTCCGTCGCCGGCTCGGTCATGACGTGCTCGCCTTCTCCTCGTTCCGCAGGCCGTCCATAAGCCGCACAACCTCCTCTTCGCTCCGGGCCAGCGCGCTCCACCCGCTGACGATCGGCCCGTCGTAGCTCAACCCGACCCACCGGCCTCGGGCGTTGACGCCGTGCTGGTGCAGCGCGAAGTAGAGCGTGCCCTTCGAGCGGACGGCGCCCTCGTCGGCCGTGTACCAGCCCATCAGGATCTCGTTATCCCAGAGGCGCATCTCGCCGCGCCACATGTAGCCGCCCTCGTCGAGCGGCGTGCCGCGGGTGACGGCGACGATCTCGACGGCGTCGCCGCGCTGGGTCATCCGCACCTCGTGCGGGTTGATGACCTCGGCGCCGTCCTTCCAGGACTGCCAGCACGCCCACCAGTCGCCGGTGAGGTCGACGCGGTGCGTCTCGTCGCCGGCCAGCTCGTCGATCGTGATGCCGAGCGCGCGGGCGATCGTCTTCGCCATCGGCAACGTCGGCTGGGTCTCGCCCGCCTCGTAGCGGCGGATCTGCCGGCGGTCGACGCCGACCTTCGCGGCCAGGTCGCCCTGGGACATGCCCAGGTCAGCGCGGCGCTGGCGGATGACTTCGTTCATCTCCATGTGGTCCACCCGTAGACGGGGACGGTCTTGTCCGGTCGGAGGGACGCTACCGTCCGACACGCGAGGACGTACTTGTCCTTGACATGTGACACTCATGTCCGCCACGGTAGGGACGTAGACGTCCTCTGTCGAGGACGCATTCGTCACCTGACGTGAGAGGTGCACAGCCATGATTCAGAACTTCAAGGTCGACCAGGCCCGGACGTTCAGCTCCGTCCTGCTGCTCGGCGTCGAGCCCAAGACGGCGTTCGGTGATCCGTACCGGCAGGAGACGGCGAAGGACGGCACGCCGAAGTGGGTCGCCCAGCTCGCAGCGGAGTTCCGCGCGTTCGGCCGGCCGCAGCGTGAGCTGATCAACGTCGGCGTGACCAGCGACAAGAACCCGGGCGACAACATCGCGCCCGGCACGCCCGTCGAGCTGCTCGACTTCGAGATCGGCGTGATGGAGCGCAAGAATCGCGAGGGCCAGGTCACCGGCGTGCAGGTCTGGTACCGGGCTGGTGCCATCCGTTCGACGGCCGCGACGGGCAAGCGCCCGGTCGAGGTGGCCGGCTGACGATGGACGGGTCGGGGGAGCGGGTCACGGTCCAGCACGCCGGCTGCCGGTACCGCGTCGTGCGCAGGCGTGACGTGAACGGCCGGGGCACGGTGCAGGAGTTCTGGCGCGGGCACGGCGTGATCGGCAGCGAGAAGCGATGGCTCGGCGGCCGGTACGCGGCCCGCCTCAGCTGGTATGCCGCGGTCAACCCGGCCGGGAAGCCGTTCGCCGCGAGTGAGCGCCGGACGGATCTGTCCAGCCGTCGAGCGGCCGTGCGCTGGCTGCTCGCCCATAAGCCGGCGCCCGAGCCGACGCGCGCAGTGCTGGTGTGCCAGGCGTGTCCGTACGTGTGGGAGCCGACGCAGACCGACGCCGACGAGTTCGCCGTGCTGGTCCGCGCCGGCTGCCCGGACTGCGGCGGCTGGATCTGGCTGGGCGAGCTGGTCGGAGCCGGGGGCGCGCCATGACGCTCGTGCCGAGCAACACCCCGGACGCCATCACCGACGACTGGCGCCGCGGCGGCGGCCTGCTCACCCGATGGCGCCGCCGCCGCGAGATCCGCGAGCTCGACGAGCTCGCCGCCCGGCTCGGCTGGTGCTGGGAGGACACCGTGCAGGGCGCAGGCCTGGTGCACCACTCGAAGACCGCCGCCAGCATCCCGCACACCTCGGCGCCGCGGGTCCGCTGGGTCGAGGGCGGCCCGCCGCTGACGCTGATCGTCCGGATGCTGCCGGGCCAGGTCGTCGACGACTTCCGCGCGCAGGCGCACCGGCTCGCCGAGGGCATGGGCGTTCCGATGGTCCGGGTGACCTCCGAGCGCTTCGGCTGGCTACGGGTCGCCCTCCTCGTGCGTGATCCGCTCACCACGCCGATGCCGCTGCCCGCCCGCGCGCCCGGCACATCGGCGGCGGTGCCCGTCCTGCTCGGCGCCGACGAGTACGGCCGCCCGGTGACGATCGATTTCGCCGAGCGTGCGCACTTGATCGTCCAGGGCCGCACCGGCTCCGGGAAGAGCCGGTTCTCCTACGCGATCCTCCAGCAGCTCGCGGCCGCGCCGGACGCCGTCATCGCCGGCTGCGATCCGTCCTCGGTGCTGCTCCGACCGTTCAGCGGAACGCGGCACGGCCGGCTCCAGGTCCTCGGCGCCGATCCGCTCGCTCATGCGGAGCTGCTCGGCCGCCTGGTCAGCGCGATGGACGCCAGGCTCGCCCGGATCCCCACCCGCGCCGACGTCCTCCCGATCAGCGCCGACGCGCCGTTCCTGTTCGTCGTGCTCGAGGAGTGGCTCGCGCTGCTCGGCCTCGCTGGCTCGGACCGCAAGCTCCGCGAACGCCTCGCCATCTCCGCGCGCCGCCTCGCCGCTGAGGGCGGCAAGGTGAACGTCCGCGTGATCATGCTGCCGCAGCGGGCCGAGGCCAACGAGGTCGGCGGCGGCCTGCTCCGAGGCCAGTTCGCGTACCGGCTGACGCTGCCGGTCGACAATGTCGACGCTGTCCGCCTGCTGCATCCCAGCGTCTCGATCCCGCAGGCCGAGTCGCACATCCGGCACGGACAGCCCGGCGTCGCGCTCTACGACGCGCCCGGCCACGTGAGCGGCCGACTGCGCACTCCGTGGATGCCCGACTACGGCGCCTACTGGGACGCGATCACCGACCTGACCGCCAGCTGACGGGGGAGAGCTGATGACGATCAACCGACGGGTGCCGCTGCTCTACACGGTCGAGGAGGCCGCCGAGCTGCTGACGATCAGCCGGTGGAAGGTGTTCGACCTGATCCGTCTCCGTGAGCTGCGGTCGGTGAAGATCGGCGGCCTGCGCCGGGTTCCCGGCAGCGCGATCGACGAGTACATCGCCCGACTGCTCGGCGAGGCGTCCTGATGGCCGGCGAGCGGCGCCGGCGCCGGGCCAACGGCGAGGGCTCGTTCTACCAGCGCGCGTCCGACGGGCTGTGGGTCGGGATGGCGTACGTCTACACGTCGACCGGGGTCATGAAGCGCCGGCCGGTCTACGGGCGGAGCTTCGATGAGGTCCGCGAGAAGTTCGATCGGCTGAAAGGTGCTTCGGCGAGGGGCGTCGCGGTGCCGGACCGGACGATCACCGTCGCCGGCTACCTCGCCCACTGGCTCGGGCAGGTCAAGGAGACCAAGCGCGCCACGACGCACCGCGGCTACGAGAGCGCGGTGCGGCTGCACATCGTCCCGGTGCTCGGGACGAGGCGGCTCGACAAGCTCACCGGCGCGGACGTGCGCCGGCTCGTAGCCGTCTGCCGGGTCAAATGCCTGTGCTGCCTCAACGGCTACGACAAGCACCGGGCTGAGGACGCCCGCTGCTGCTCGGTCGGGAAGTGCTGCGGCCGGACGCCGTCGAAGCGCCAGATCCAGTTCATCCACGCCGTTCTGCGGAACGCGCTGAGCAGCGCCGAGCGCCAGGAGCTGGTAATCCGCAACGTCGCGAAGCTCGTGCAGATCCCGGCGCCGCGATACAAGGTCGGCAAGGGACTCAGCGTCGCCCAGGTGAAGACACTGCTCGCCGAGGCGAAGAAGACCCGGCTCTACGCGCTCTACGTCGTCGCCGCGACGCTCGGCCTGCGTCGCGGGGAGCTGCTCGGGCTCCGGTGGACCGACGTCGACCTCGACCGCGCGACGCTCACCGTTGAGCAGACCGTGCAGCGGGTCGGGGGCCGGCTCGTGGTCGACGAGACCAAGTCCGAGGCGTCGGACTCCACGATCCCGCTCCCGAAGATCATGCGGCGCGTGCTGCTCACGCATCAGGAGCGGCAGGCGAAGGAGCGCGTCGACGCGGGCGACGTCTGGCACGACTTCGGCCTCGTGTTCCCGACGCGTGTCGGCACGCCGGTCGAGCCGAGGAGTCTGAACCGGCACTTCGACGGCATCCGCACCCGCGCCGGCCTGCCCGGCGTCCGGCTCCACGATTTCCGGCACACCGTCGTGACGCTTCTGCTGGAGCTGGGCACGCCGCCGCACGTCGTCCAGGCCATCGCCCGGCACGCCGACCTGGACGTGACGCTCTCGATCTACGCGCACACGAACCTCGACGCCATGCGCGAGGCCCTGGACGCGATCGAGTGGGAGGTCGAGTGAGCGGGTGGCCGAGCCGAGCGGGCGACGACGTTCTACTCCTCGTCAGACAGACTCTTGAGCAACGCGCCGGTCAGTGTCCATGCGACCTGGGCGGCCCACAGCGGGCTGGTACCGATCAAGGTGCCCGCGATCGAGGCGAAACTGAAGTGCTCTACAACGAAGGAGAACGTCGCCACGAAAACGACTGCCGCGATGGAGGCTTGAATCGGCTTGCGCGCTGCAGGCGTAAAGATCCAGGAGAAGTCGTAGACCTCGAATTCGTCCTGCCATGGGGCCTCGGCTGCTTCGGTAGCCGCGACAGCCTGGACGGCTGTCGTCTCGGCAAACTCCGACCACTCGTCGGACGCGATCACGCGCTCGGCGGCATGCATGACATCGGTGAAGTCCACCATGGCCGGCTGCGCGGCGAACGTTGCCAGCTCGCGCTGGGCGCGCTGCACGTTGCGCGCGAAGTCGACCATGGCCGGCTGCGCGGCGAACGTTGCCAGCTCGCGCTGGGCGCGCTGCACGTTGCGCGCGAAGTCCACCATCGCGGGTTGTACGCCGAGGGCGGCGATCTCGCGCTGGGCCTGCTGAAGGGGCGCGAGGTCTCGCTGGACCTGCGAGAGGTAGCGAGCCAGGTGCGAGAAGTCCTGCACGGTCAGGCGGTCCTTTCGGGCCGAGGGGAGCAAACGGCCGTCGCAGTCGAAAGTACGCGGGCGCGTGTGTGCGCACACCCGCGTGGCCGAACTAGCGTTCGACGGGGGTCATGGGGCGGCGAGCGGCTCTCCGTCTCCACCTACACGCGTGGCGTTCCCCGTTGCTACACGGCTGCTACATACCTACCCGTCAACGGCTCGTCGAGATTGCCGATCACGCTCCTGACCTGGTCGGGGTGGCCGGATTTGAACCGGCGGCCCCTCGCTCCCAAAGCGAGTGCGCTACCACGCTGCGCCACACCCCGTCGTCGGCGAGTGTAGGCCGACCGGCGGCAGCGGTCGTCCGGGTATCACCGACCGGGTACGGCCGGGTGAACGCCGGTTGCCGTGCACCCGCGGGTGCGGCAGGGTCGGGCCGCGTCACCGAGAACCGAACCACCCGGAGGACCAGAAGTGATCAAGGTCAGCGTGTACTACCCGAACAGCGACGGCGCCACATTCGACATGGACTACTACGTGGCCACCCACATGCCGCTGGTCCACGACCGGTGCAGCCCGGCGATCCGGGGCATGTCGGTCGACGGGGGGCTGGCCGGCGGTGCGCCGGGCGCACCGGCACCGTTCGCCGCGGTGGGGCACCTGCTGTTCGACTCGGTCGAGGACTTCCAGTCCGCCTTCGGCCCGCACAGCGACGAGATCATGGGCGACATCCCCAACTACACCAAGATCGAGCCGATGATCCAGATCAGCGAGGTCAAGCTCTGACCTAGGCCGCGAGTGGTCGACGGGTGGGCGGGTCGAGGCTGAACAGGCCGTCGTCGAGGCTGCTGTGCACGGCCATGAGGCTCTCGGGATGGCCGGGTCCGTCGCCGAGCAGGGACGCGGCCAGGGCGTGCCGGGAGATCGTCCATCGCCGGTGGACGGCCTCCAGATGCGCGACGGCGCGGTCGAGTTCGTCGGCGACCGGTCCGGGACGGCGAACGTCGCGCCAGGCCCGGGCGAACGTGTCCGGGCCGGCGGGACCGGCGCCCGCCTCCCGGCCGGCATGGTCGGAGCACTCCTGGGCGAAGCGCGAGTAGGACTCGCTGCGAAACACGCCGGTGCCCTCCCCGTGCCGTCGGAAGGCGTGGAACGCCGCCCGGCGGACCGTGGCCACCAGCCCGAAGACCAGCCCCGCGCGGCCCAGCATCTCGCCTGCGTCGGTGACGGCGGCTGTCGCGGCCGTGACGTCGCCGCCGCGCAGGGCTTCCGTGGCGCCGCGGATGCCGTCGGCCAGGTTCGTGAAGACCATCTCCTGCGCCTGCAACGCCCGGATGAAGACGTACTCGTCGTGCTCGCCCGACACCGGCAGCACCGTGAGCGCGAACCACGGCCCGGGCAGCCAGCGCACGTCCAGTGCCCGGTCGACCGTGGTGACGAACCGGGCGGCGTGACGGACCCGGGCCTGGCGGGTGCGGTGGTCGAGCCGGGGGGCGTGGGCGGGCCGCAGCTCGTGGCGCACGACGTCGGCCATCAGCAGCGCCGACATCCGCTCGTGGTCGATGCCGAGATCGGCCCGGACGAGCTCGACCAGCGGTAGCGCGAGGTAGCTCTGGTTGCGGAAACGACCGCGCCTGCGGGCGAGCACCGCGTCGAGCTGCGCGTCGAGGAACGCGTCGCGGCCGCCGTGGCCGCGCCGGATCGCGTCGAGGGCGGTGAGCAGCCCGTCGCCGAGGTGGTGGCGGCCACGGCGCAGGACGTGTGCCCCGACGGAGCGGGCGAGCGCGAGGGCGTCGGCGTGCACGCCCGCCCGGCGGAAGCGGTCGATCTCGCCGGCGAGGGGGGAGGCGAGGGGCGGAGTGACGGCGGCGGTGGTCATGTTGTCCTCGGCGGCTCGCGGGATCGGATGCCCTCAAGGCTGCGCCGCGCCGGCTCCCGTGACGATGGGGCCCGCACGCGTCCGGCGAGGGCGGGCACCCGTTGCGAGCTGGGGTTTGCCCCACCACGGTCGGGGGCGGACGGTCGTCGGCTACCCTGGAAGAGCCCGGCGTGCCGGGCACCGCGGGCGTAGCTCAATGGTAGAGCCCCAGTCTTCCAAACTGGCTACGCGGGTTCGATTCCCGTCGCCCGCTCGATCCCTCCCAGCAGCGAGAACGGCCAGCGAGTCCGGTCATGATGCGGTGGCCGTCCCGTGGAGTGCCGGCGGGTGTCAGAGCCTGGCCGAGGCCCGGTGATCCTCGGCTGCCGGTGCCGCACGCAACCGTGCGCAGAGCGCTGCGCTGGCCGACGGGTCGTTGAGCAGCGCGGACATCCGCCGGTCGGGGGCGCGCCAGGTGATCCGGCGCAGCCCGGCCGGGTCGGGGACGTCCAGCACCGCGACGGCCTCGCGCCCGCCGACGGCGCCGCCCGGCCGGGCGCTGCGGAACTCCATCGTGCCGCTCGGGCATCCGGTGCCGCCGCCGAAGGTGAGCGTGCCCGTGAAGCCGAAGTTGTGCACCCCCCGGGGTGGGATGGCGGTCGGCCCGTCCCAGGTGGCGGTGCCGTCCACCTTGACGGTGCAACCGGCGGTCGACGTGATCGTCATCGTGATCTTCTTCGAGCCCATCAGGTCTCCTCGGTCGGTGATGGTCAGCCGCGGCGCAGCTGCAGGACGGCCCGGTAGTGCGGCGCCTCGGGGACGCGGCCCAGCGGGAGCTCGGGCAGGGTGACGAGCGCCGTGTCGGCGGTGCGGTCGGTGGCGTCGGCGGCGGTGAGGCTGATCGACACGGTGGCTACCGGTACGTTCCCGAACGGTGCGAGCCCGGCGATCAGGAACGTCAGGGCGCCGGCGATGAACACGGCCGCGGCGAGCGGCGGGATCTCGACCAGCAGGCCGGACAGCCCGATGATCGCGAGCCCGACCACGACCAGCGCGTTCTGCACGTTCGTGCCCGGCTGGTGTTCGAACAGGCTGGCGGTGACCACGAGCGGCTGCTCGGGGTCGATCAGCGCGGCACCGGTCTCGCCGAACAGGCGGAGGTTCTGCGAGCCGGTGGCGGGTCGCCGGTCGCCGGGATCGACCTTCTCGTAGACCGGGGTGGCCACGGTGCGGACTGTCGGCGGCAGGCCGAGCTCGCCCGGCACGACGATCCCGAACACGACGAACGGCTCGTCGGAGCCGACCAGGCTGACCTGATCGACGCACACGAGGTGGGAGAACGTCACCTCGAACGGGCGCGGCGCGCCGGGATCGGGCAGCTCGATCGGGCCGATGGTGCCGAGCAGGTCACGGATCCGCTCGATGTCGACGGCCGATGTGACCGGGACGTCGACCAGATCCCGGCCGAACAGCGCGCGCCGGCGATCGGCGGGCAGCCGCCGGACGCGGGCGACGGCCGCGGCCACGGCGGACCGCGGGATCCGGGCCGCGGCCAGCGCGGCGGCCGTCCGCCGGTCCACGTCGTTCTGTTCGGCCGCCGGGATGTCCGAGGCGTGCCGTTCGAGGAGGCGGACGGCCAGGCCGGCGAGCGTCCGGCCGGTCGCGGCGTCTGCCCGGGTGGCGCTGCGGTGGGTACTGGACATCGGCTCTCCCTCGGTTCGGCCGGCTCCTGCGGGCCCAACTCGACGATGCCGCCACCGCCGCGTGGCCGGTATCGGGGAAACCACCTGACTCCGGCGGGTCGCAGTGCGCTCTGATCACGTTCCACATTGAGACGACGATCACATGCGCGTCCTTGCATGCTGAGGTGACTCCAACCATCGGTGCGAAGGGGCACAGCCATGGCCGGGACGATGCGCGCGTTCGTGATCAAGGAGATCGGCAAGACCGAGGTGATGGAGAAGCCCATTCCCGAACCGGGTCCGGAGGAGGCGATCGTCCGCACCACGGCGGCGCTGATCTGTACCTCCGACGTGCACACGGTGAAGGGCGCGCTGCCCGTCCCGGCCGATCGCACGCTCGGCCACGAGTCGGTCGGCGTGATCCACAAACTGGGCTCGGCGGTCACCGGGTTCACCGAGGGGCAACGCGTCGCCGTCAACGCGGTGACTCCCTGTTACCGGTGCAGCTACTGCCAGCGCGGCTTCACGTCACAGTGCGGGGGTCCGCTCGGCGGCTACAAGTTCACGATCCAGATGGACGGCAACATGGCCGAGTACTTCACGGTCGTGGCCGCGCAGGCGAACCTCACACCCATTCCGGACGACATCACCGACGCCCAGGCCGTCTATGTCTGCGACATGCTGAGCACCGGTTTCATGGGCGCGGAGCACGCGTACCTGCAGTTCGGCGAGACCGTGGCGGTGTTCGCCCAGGGGCCGGTGGGGCTGTGCGCGACCATGGGCGCCAACCTCATGGGCGCCGGGCAGATCATCGCCGTGGAGGCCCGCCCGGAGCGCCAGGCGCTGGCCAAGCGGTTCGGCGCGGACATCATCGTGGACTTCACCCAGGGTGATCCCGTCGAGCAGATCATGGACATCACCGGCGGCGTGGGCGTCGACGCCGCGATCGAGGCGTTCGGCTTCCCGCAGACGTTCGAGGCTTGCCTGCGGGTGACGAAGGCGGGCGGGCGGGTGTCGAACATCGGCTACCACGGCGAGAACCCGGCGCCCCTGGAGCTGCCGCTGGACGCGTTCGGCCTGGGGATGAACGACAAGGCCATCCACACCGGCCTGTGCCCCGGCGGCAACGAGCGGATGAGCCGGCTGATGCGGCTGATGCAGACCAACCGCATCGACCCGACGCCGATGACCACGCACACCTTCGCGTTCGACGAGATCCAGCGTGCCTTCGACCTGATGGTCACCAAGGACGACGGGATCATCAAGCCGCTGATCACGTTCGGCTGATCACCGGACATCCGCACCGCACGGGCGTTGCCGGGCCGGCAGGGGTGCTGCTGCACCCGTGCCGGCCGCACGATGCCCGTGCGGTGCTGCGCCGGCGGCGGTGTGACGGCGTGCGCCACGGACGGCACGCGGGCCGGCGCTCGGGAGGTGGCGAGGACGGGGCCGCTCAAAGCCCGACGCCCAGTGCCGCGATCAGCGCCCGGGTGCGGTGGGCGAAACGGTCGACCGCCGCACCCGCGCACACCGCGTGCCCGGTGACCGCGACGATCTCCGCACCGTCGGTGCACTCGATCTCCAGCACGATGCCGTCCGGGGTGTTGTGCAACGCCCGGATCCGCTCGGGCGACAGCAGCACCCGGCAGCCGTGCCGGGGGCAGTGGACGGCGAGCACCCGCTCACGATCCTCCGCCGGGCGCCCGCGCGCGAGCACCGCCTTACCGATCCCTGACGCTCACCGCTTGCCGCGATGGGTACTCCGGGTGCGGTGGTTGACGCAGGCATGACCGACGGAGGAGTGGACATGGGTGTCGAGGACGTCGACGTCGTCGTGATCGGGATGGGGCCGGGCGGGGAGGACGTGGCCGCACGATTGGCGCGGGCCGGGCTCGACGTCGTCGGGATCGACCGGAACCTGGTGGGCGGCGAGTGCCCGTACTACGGCTGCGTGCCGACGAAGATGATGGTCCGTGCCGCGGGGGCGCTCGCCGAGGCCAGGCGGGTGGACGGGCTCGCCGGTCGGGCGACCGTGACGCCGGACTGGGCGCCGGTCGCCCGCCGGATCCGCGCCGAGGCCACCGACGACTGGGACGACACGGTGGCCGTCCAGCGGTTCGAGAAGGCGGGTGGGCGGTTCGTCCGCGGCACCGGCCGGCTCACCGCGCCCGGTGAGGTGACGGCCGGTGAGCAGGTGTTCCGGGCCCGGCGCGGGATCGTGCTCGCCACCGGGACCGAGCCCGCCGTCCCGCCGATCGAGGGCCTGGCCGCGACGCCGTACTGGACCAACCGCGACGCCGTGGCCGTCGAGCACCTGCCCGAGTCGCTCGTGGTGCTCGGGGCCGGCGCGATCGGCGCCGAGTTCGCGCAGGTGTTCGCCCGGTTCGGGGTGGCGGTGACGGTCGTCGAGGCCGCCGACCGGCTGCTGCCCGCCGACGAGCCGGAGGCGGGCGAGCTGCTGGCCGACGTGTTCGCCGCCGAGGGCATCGGGGTGCGGGCGGGAGTGGGCGCGGAGTCGGTGCGTCACGACGGCGAGCGCTTCACCGTGCGCCTGGCCGGCGGCGAGGAACTGGTGGCGCAACGGTTGCTCGTCGCGACCGGCCGCCGGGTGGACCTCGTCGGGCTGGGCGTGGCAGCGGTCGGGCTCGACGAGACGGCGCGGCACCTCACCGTCGACGAGCGGCTGCGAGTCGCGTCCGGGATCTGGGCGGTCGGGGACGTCACCGGCGCGGGCGCGTTCACCCACGTCGCGACCTACCAGGCGCCGATCGCCGCGGCCGACATCCTCGGCGAGGACGGCCCGCCCGCCGACCACCGCGCCGTGCCGCGGGTGACGTTCACCGACCCGGAGATCGGCGCGGTCGGTCTCACCGAGGAGGCGGCGCGCGCGCAGGGCCTGCGGGTTCGGGTCGGGACGGCGCGGGTGCCGTCCACCGCGCGGGGCTGGCTGCACAAGGCCGGCAACGAGGGTGTGATCAAGCTGGTGGAGGACGCCGACCGCGGCGTGCTCGTCGGCGCCACCTCGGCCGGACCCGCGGGCGGGGAGGTGCTCGGCGCGCTGTCGGTGGCGGTGCACGCGCAGGTCCCGACGGCCGTGCTCACCCGGATGATCTACGCCTACCCGACCTTCCACCGCGGCATCGAGGACGCACTGCGCGCCCTGCAATGACCCCCACCCCCACCCGCCCGCCCGGCACCCCCGCACCTTGGACCCGGGATGCGGTCCGCGAGGGGGTCGCGGCAGCGGCAAGGGTCCCAGGTGCGTTTCGGGGCGGCGGGTGCGGACGGTGACGGCGGCGGCCACCAGGCCGGGGAGGCCGATCAGGAGGTGGAAGGGGTGGTCGAAGGGTGTTGCAGGCCCAGGCCGGGGTCGTGGCCCGCGAGCAGGCCATTGAGTGCCAGCGCGGTGTAGGCCAGGCCGAAGCCGAACGCGTAGAGCCAGCGTTCCCGTGGCCCGCCCCAGCGCAGCACGACCAGCGCGAGCAACCCGGTCAGGAGGTGCAGCGCGGAGTGCGCGGGCACCATCCGGGTGAGGTCCAGGACCGCCGGGACCGCCGCCCGCAGCGGCTCGACCAGCAGGAACGCGCCCGTGACGACCCCCTGCACGAGCAGCGCGACACCCACGACGCGGACGTACCAGGTGACGAACCTCATCGCGGCACCGCCGCCGGCTCGGGGGACCGTGCCCACAGCGTCGTGCACGCCAGCGCCACCACGACGAGGTCGGCGCCCAGCAGCCACAGCGACGCCGCCGCGGCGTCGACCTGCTCGGGGAACCGCAGGAGCTGCACCGCCAGCGCGAACGGCAGGACGACCAGCATCGTGGCGGCCAGCCGGGCCCGGCGCCGGTCGCCCTCGGCGGCCATCGAGAGCTGGAGCAGGCCCACGGCGAGCAGCCAGCCGCAGAGCGTCCGCGCGGTGAGCGGCGTGAGCGTCCACGGGGCGACCGCGATCAGCGCCGCGGGCACGGCGAAGCCGAGCACCGCGATCCCCGTCACCACCACCCCGTTGACCCGCAGCAGCGCGCGCACCGCCGGCGCGAGCGGCGCGCCGATGCCGGTGCCGACCGGGGCCGCCCCCCGCTGGTGCCAGACATAGAGCCCGACGAAGATCGGCGGCGGCAGCAGGTAGCTGGCGAACCACAACGCGAACGGGAACGTGCCGACGGAGAACCGGTCCCAGTGCAGGAACGTCGCGCCCAGCATCGCCGTGGCGAACGCCGCCGCGGGCAGCACGACCACCCGGACGTGCTGCCAGCTCCGCGCGAACAGCGGCAGCACGAACAACGGCGCCGCGGCCAGGTAGAACGCCCCGAGCGCCGCCGCCGCGACCACGGGCTCGATCGGCCAGGCGAAGCCGGTGTCGGTGTCCTGGGGCCGCAGGAAGATCGTCGAGATCGCGGCGAGGCCGAAGAGCACCTCGACGGCCATCCACGCCCGCAACGGCCAGCGGATCGGGGTGTGCAGCTCAGCGACCGGCACGGCGTCCTCCTCTGGTGACCAGCAGCAGCACGCCCAGCGCGCTGAGCGCGGCGAGCAGCCCGAACCAGGCGAGCGCGGCCGGGTCGCCCGCGGTGAACAGCTCGGTGTGCCGCAGCGACGCGACCAGCGCCAGCACCGCGAAGAGCGCGGTCCCGGCGACGCCGACGCGCATCTGTGGCCACGTCCCGACCCGGGCGAGCAGCAGGCTCGTCACTCCGTAGGCCAGCAGCGGCGCGGAGTAGACCTGCACCAGCAGCGGGACCACCGGCCACGGCCACGCCGCGGCCACCGGGCCGGGCGCCAGCAGCAGCGCGAGCGCGATCGTGGTGAGCACCGCGCCCTGGACGGTGAGGCACCGCCGCGCCCAGGTCGCCGGCGCGCCACCGTCCGCGTCGCCGCTACCCTCGCCGCGTCGGCGCAGCAGGATCGCCACGCCGATCACCGGGTATGCCACGTAGGCGCCGAGCCAGATCTGCGTCTGGGTGCGGGTGAGGTCGAAGTCGCCGAGGTGCGCCACCGTGACGAGCAGCAGGCCGCCGGTCCAGATCGCGGTGGCCACCGGGATCAGCCGGGCGTGCGACCAGCGCCGGGCCGCCAGCCCGCCGAGCTGGATCGCGAGCCCGGACAGGTACATCGCCCCGATCAGCCGGGCGTGCAGCGCCGGCACGCCGAACGGCAGCACCGCCGCGACCGCGCCCGGCGCCAGGTACGCGGGCAGCCCCACCCACGCGGCCAGCGCGCCGACGGCGGCGAAGTACGCCCGCTCGCCGACGGCGACCGGGGACGGCTGCGCCTCGGCGCGCGGCCGGGCGACGACGATCCCGGTGCCGGCGTGACCGGATGGCTCGTCGGGGCGCTGTTCGCCGCCGGGTACCCGACCGCGATCGCGGTGCTCACCCGCTTCCGGCGGATCGTCCGCACCCGGGCGCTGGGGCTGTTCCTGCTGCACGAGACCGCCATGGCCGCGATCGTCACCGGCTGGGTCCTGCTCGACCGGCCGCTCGCCGCCGTGCTCAACGCCGCGTGGCTCGTCGCCGCCTGCGGCTGGTGGCTGTGGCGGCGCTGACCCCGCCCGCCTGGTTCGCATCATGGCCCCCTCCGCCTGTCCGGCCATCGTCACCGGCGTGACGGGGGGAGCGGTATCCGGGGAATCCCCTGTTCTCCGCGAGTGGTTTCAGGCGAGCGCGCGGACGCTGCGCCGCAGCGCGTGCACCGCGGCGTCCGCCCGGCACCGCGCGCCGATCTTCACGTAGAGCCTGCTGACGTGCTGCTCCACCGTCGAGACGCTGATCGCGAGCGTCCCCGCGATCTGCTTGTTCGCCCGCCCCGCCGCGATCAGCTCCAGGATCTGCGCCTCGCGGGAGGTGAGACCGTCCGGGTCGGCGCCGCGTGCGGTGGGCGCGCCGGCGCGGCGCAGGGCGAACTCGAGCAGCTCCGACGGTGGCAGCGCGCGTCCCGCGGCCCACTCGGCATCGAACGCGACGTCGCCGAGATCGGCCCGCGCCTGCGCCACCGCGCGGCGGACGGGCTCCTGGTCGGGCCGGTAGATGTAGCCCGCCGGGTCGGTCCCGGCCAGCAACGCGTCGGCGGCGGCCCACAACCGCACCGCCCGCTGCCGGCTCGCCGTGATCCCGGCCAGGCCCTGCAGGCAGAAGACCACGTTGGTGACGTCGCCGACCTCCGCGGCCAGGGTGAGGCCCTCGCCGAACCGGCGGGCGGCGCCGACCTCGTCGCCGTCGTCGCGGGCCAGCCCGGCCAGCAGGTAGGACGCCATCGCCGCGCCCTCGCGGTCGCCCACCGACCGGGACAGCTCCAGGCCCCGCTCGCCCAGCTCCGCGGCCCGCGCGGGATCGCCGCCGTCGCGGGCGACGGTGGCCAGGAAGCACAGCATGAACGCCGCCGCCCAGCGCTCGCCGGCGGCGAGCGCGACGTCCACCCCGACCTCCAGCAGCGCCACCCCCCTGGCCAGTCGCCCCGCACCGACCGCGGCGAACCCGGCGCTGGACAGCGCGTACGCCTCGCCCTGGTCGTCGTGGACCTGCCGGAACAGGGCGACGGCGTCGCCGAGCTGCTCGCCCGCCCACTCGTAGTCGGCCTGCCCGCACGCCATCGTGGCCGCCACGAACGCCGCGCGGGCGTGCGCCCGGGCGGGCAGCGGCGCGGCCAGCGCCTGCTCCATCGCCGCGCGCCCCTCCGTGAACCGCCCGCGCAGCCACCAGTACAGCCACAACGACCAGCCCAGCGACGCCGCCCGTTCCCGCTCCCCGGCGGCGAGCAGCCAGGCCAGCGCCGCGCGCAGGTCGGGCTCGGCGTCGTCGAGGCGGCGCAGCCAGCGCAGTTGCTCGGGCCCGCGCAGCAACGGCGCGGCCCGCTCGGCGAGCTCGGTGAGCGACCGGGCGTGCGCAGCGCGCGCCGGTTGCGCGTCGCCGCGGTCGTTCAGCCGCGCCAGCGCGAACTGCCGCACCGGTTCGAGCATCCGGTAGCGGCCCTCCGCACCGGGCTCGCCGAGGGTCTCGGCGAGGACGAGGGACCGGTCGACGAGCGCGGCGAGCAGACCGGGCGCCGCCGCGCCGCCGAGGTCCGCGGCGACGGCGTCGACGACGTGGCGGTCCCACCACCCGGTGAAGACCGCCAGGCGCGCGAACAGCGCCCGCTGCGGGGCGTCCAGCAGGTCGTGGCTCCACGCCAGCGTCGCCTGGAGGCTCCGGTGCCGCGGCTCGACGTGCCCGTCCCCGGTGAGCAGGGCCAGCTGGTCGGACAGCATCGCGGCGATCTCCTCGACGCCCAGCACGCCGACCCGCCCGCAGGCCAGCTCGATCGCCAGCGGCAACCCGTCGAGGCCCCGGCAGATCTCCCGCACGGCCGCCGCCCGCCCGGGGTTGAGGCTGAACGCGGGCTGCCGCAACCGGGCCCGGTCGGTGAACAGCGCCGCGGCGTCGTCCGGGTCCATCGGCGGCACCCGCCACACCAGCTCCCCGGCGACACCCAGCGGCTGGCGGCTGGTCGCGAGCACCCGCAGCCACGGGCAGGAGCGGAGCAGGGTCGCGACCGTCTGCGCGGCGGCGTCGAGCAGGTGCTCGCAGTTGTCCAGCACGATCAGGGTGCCGCGCTCGCGCAGCGCCGCCACCAGCGTGTCGTGTGGCGTGGCGCCCGGCCGCTCGCGCACCCCGAGCGCCTGCGCGACCAGGGCCGGCACGAGGCGACCGTCGGTGAGCGCGGCCAGCTCCACCAGCCGCACCCCGTGCGGGTACCGGTCGAGGACGTCCGCGGCGACGCGGGTTGCGAGGCGGGTCTTGCCGCACCCGCCCGGGCCGGTGAGCGTCACCAGCCGGGTGTCGGCCAGCGCGGCCGCGACGTCCGCGACGTCGGCGGACCGGCCCACGAACCGGGTGAGCTCCACCGGCAGGTTGTGCGCGGCGAGCTCGCCGACCACCTCCGTGCCCGACAAAGATCCAGTGTGGACCACGCGAGCGATGCTCCCACACGCGCCGACCCCCGCCCAGCCCGCCGCCCGCCCCCGCCCCCCGCCGCCCCCGCCGCAGCCCCCGCCGCACCTTGGACCCTTGATGCGGTCGGCGAGGGGGGTGCGCCAGCCTCAAGGGTCCAAGGTGCGGTCTCGGTGGCGGGTGACGGGCGTCAGGGGGTGGGGGGGAGGGCGAGGGCGGTGGGGGGTGGGAGGGCGGCGGTGAGGGGGGAGCCGGTGCGGACCAGCAGCGGGATGTGCTGGGCGGGGGCGTCGACGACGACCCGGCCGGGGCCGGTCGTCGTGGCTCCGGTCCAGTAGTCGCGCCACGTTCCGGGCGGCAGGTACACCGCGCGTTCGGTGGTGCCGGGGGTCAGCACGGGCGCGACGAGCAGGTCGGGGCCGAGCAGGTACTGGTCGGTCGCGGCCCACGCGAGCGGGTCGTCGGGGGCGGCCAGCCACACCGGGCGCATCAGCGGCATCCCGGTCTCGTGCGCCTCGCGGGCCAGCCCGTGCAGGTACGGGACGAGCGCGCGGTGCAGGCGGGCGTAGCCGCGGAAGGTGGCCAGCGTGACGGCGTCGGTGTGCGCGTCCACCGGGTCGGCCTGGGCGCCGAGGTGATCGCGCATCAGCGGCGACAGGGCGCCGAGCTGCACCCACCGGCTCCACAGCTCGCGGTCCCGGGCGCCGTCGCCGTCGAAGAATCCGCCGACGTCCGGGCCCCAGTACGGCCACCCGGACACCGACCCGTTGAGCATCCCGGGCAGCACCGACGCCAGGCCGTTGCGCGCCGACCAGTTCCGCGCCTGGTCCCCGGTGAAGCGGCCGGTCACCACCGACTGCCCGCCCGTGTATCCCGCCCGCGCGAACAGCACCGTGCCGTCGGGCCGGGCGGCCTGGGCCGCGGCCCGGGCCGCGCGGGCGTAGAGCACCGGGTAGTCGTTGCGCACCAGCGCACCCGGCCGCCCGTCGGCGTAGACGCCGTGCACGGGGGCGTCCTCGCCGTAGTCCTGCATGGCGCCGTCGAAACCGGTCACCGCGACCGCGTGCCGCAACCTGGCCTGCCACCATGCCGTCGCGTCCGGGTTCGTGAAGTCGACGTAGGCCCGGCGGTCGGTGCCCATCCACGGCTCGGTGAACACCGTCCCGTCCGGGGCGCGGACCAGGAAGCCGCGCCCGGCGGCCTCGGCGTGGTCGGCGTGGCCGGGAACCAGGAACGGGTGCACGTAGCCGAGCACCTTGAGGCCGCGGGAGTGCAGGTCGGCGACGAGCGCGGCGGGGTCGGGGTAGTGCCCGGTCGGGACCCGCCCGTAGATCGGCCACGGCCAGCCGAACCCCGACGGCGGATCCATCACGTCGTAGACCCACACCGCGTCGATCGGCACCCCGGCCGCGAGCAGCGCGTCCGTGTCGGCGCGCACCCGCTCCGGGCCGCCGACCAGGGTCTTCCACACCCCCAGCCCCCACGCCGGCGGCAGCGGCGGGCGCCCGACGAGCGCGGCGTGCGCGGTGAGCACGGATGCGGGGTCGGGGCCGGTGAGCAGGTGCACCGTGACGTCGGAGGCGGCGACGCGGATGGTGATCTCGGGGCCGGTGAGGTCGAACGTCGCGTCGGCAAGGGTGTCCAGGTGCAGCCCGTACCCGCGGCTGGACAGCAGGAACGGCATCGGCGAGTAGGTGCCGTCGGCGGTGGGGTGGCCCATCCCGTCGGCGGTGCGGTTGCGCAGCACCTGACCGCGCAGGTCGAACGCGCCGTAGCGGGCGCCGAGGCCGAAGAACCGCTCGCCGGGGCGCATCGGCAGCCGCAGCGTCACGCCACCCGGGCCGGCGGTGGCGCGCAGGGCGCCGGTCGTCAGGGTCGTACCGTCGCCCGCGGCGAGCCCGATCCGCGCACCGTCGAGATGCTCCCAGCGGGTCGGGGCCGGCCCGGCGTAGCCACCGAGCGTGAGCACGAGGACCCCCGCCAGCATCGCCCGGACGGCCCGTCGCATCACCCGTCCAGGGTGGGCCACGGCGACCAGCGGTGACATAGAGGAAACCCCGTGACCGCTGCCGCCACGGCGCCCGACCACCGTCGGGAACGTGACCGCACACAGGTTCGGTCGACGTCACACCGCGCCCAACCTGTGTGTGGCCGACCGAACCTGTGTGAGGTCAGCGGAACCCGCACGTCCGCGGCGTTGTCGGTGGGGCTGGGTAGCCTCCGACCGTGAGTTCTCCCGACGTTCGCGAGCGGCACGCGCGCCTGGCCGCCGAGGTCGCCGACCACCAGTTCCGCTACTACGTCCTCGACGCCCCGGTGATCTCCGATGGCCAGTTCGACGAGCTGTGGCGCGAGCTGCTCGCGATCGAGGAGGCGCACCCGGAGCTGGTCACGCCAGCCTCGCCCACGCAGAAGGTCGGCGGGGGGTTCACCACCGAGTTCACCGCGCACGCGCACCTCGAACGCATGATGAGCCTGGACAACGCCTTCGCCGAGGACGAGCTGCGGGGTTGGGCGGAGCGGGTGCAGCGCGATGTGGGCGAGGTCCGGTACCTGTGCGAGCTGAAGATCGACGGCCTGGCGGTCAACCTGCTCTACGAGGACGGCCGGCTCACCCGGGCGCTCACCCGCGGCGACGGGCGGGTCGGGGAGGACGTCACGCTCAACATGCGCACGCTCGCCGAGGTGCCCGAACGGCTCACCGCGAGTGACGAGTTCCCGGTGCCGGAGCTGGTGGAGGTGCGCGGCGAGGTCTACTTCCGGCTGGCCGACTTCGCGGCGCTGAACGCGGCCATGGTCGAGGCGGGCAAGCCGGTGTACGCCAACCCGCGCAACACCGCGGCCGGGTCGTTGCGCCAGAAGGACCCGCGGGTCACGGCGTCGCGGCACCTGCGGCTGATCTGCCACGGCTTCGGCAGGCGCGTGGGCTGGGGACCGGCGCGGCAGTCCGAGGCGTACGCGGCCCTGCGGGCGTGGGGACTGCCGACCTCGGAGCGCACGGTGGTGCGCGACACCGTGGACGAGGTGGTGGCGCACGTCGAGCACTGGGGCGAGCACCGCCACGACATCTCCCACGAGATCGACGGCATCGTCGTCAAGGTCGACGAGGTGGCGCAGCAGCGCCGGCTGGGCTCCACGTCGCGCGCGCCGCGCTGGGCGATCGCCTACAAGTACCCGCCCGAGGAGGCGACGACGACGCTGCTGGACATCCGGGTCAACGTCGGGCGCACCGGGCGGGTCACCCCGTTCGCGTTTATGGAGCCGGTGGTCGTCGCCGGGTCCACGGTGTCGCTGGCCACGCTGCACAACGCCGACGAGGTGCGCCGCAAGGGCGTGCTCATCGGCGACCGGGTGGTGATCCGCAAGGCCGGCGACGTCATCCCCGAGGTCCTCGGCCCGGTCGTCGAGGCCCGCGACGGCACGCAGCGCGAGTTCGTCATGCCGACGCACTGCCCCGAGTGCGGCACGGCGCTCGTGCGGCAGAAGGCGGGCGACGTCGACCGGCGCTGCCCCAACGCCCGGTCGTGCCCGGCGCAGCTGCGCGAGCGGCTCTTCCACGTCGCCGGGCGCGGGGCGTTCGACATCGAGGGTCTGGGCTACGAGGCGGCGGTCGCGCTGCTCGCCGCGGGCGTGGTGGCGGACGAGGGTGACGTCTTCGGGCTCACGGAGGCGGACCTGCTGCGCACGGAACTGTTCACGACGAAGGCGGGCGAGCTGTCGGCCAACGGGCGCAAGCTGCTCGCCAACCTCGCCGAGGCGCGGGACCGGCCGCTGTGGCGGGTGCTGGTGGGGCTCTCGATCCGGCACGTGGGACCGACTGCCGCGCAGGCACTGGCGCGGGAGTTCCGGTCGATGGACGCGATCGAGGCCGCCGCGGCAGCGGCCGCGCGCGACACCGAGGCCGCCGGGATGGCGATCACCTCCGACGGGTCGGCGGCGGAGCCGGACGCCGACATGGGGGTCGGCCCCGCCCCCGCCGTGATCGTCCCTGACGGCGGCACCCCTGCCGCTGATGCCGCCGCCGCTGAACCCGGTCGCGCCGCCGCTGAACCCGGTGCCGCCGCCGCCGATGCCGATGCTGCCGCCGCCGCGGCGAAGGCCGTGCGCGACGCGGCACGCGCGCAGGCGAAGGCACTCGCGGCGGCGCTCGCCCCGATCGCGAACGTCGAGGGTGTCGGGCCCACCATCGCCGCGGCGGTGCGCGACTGGTTCACCGTCGACTGGCACGGCGAGGTCGTCGCGAAGTGGCGGTCGGCGGGCGTGCGGATGGTCGACGAGGCCGACGCGTCGGTGCCGCGCACGCTGGAGGGGCTCTCGATCGTGGTCACGGGCTCGATGGAGGCGTTCTCCCGGGACGAGGCCAAGGAGGCGATCATGGTCCGCGGCGGACGGGCGGCCGGCTCGGTGTCGAAGAAAACGGCGTTCGTCGTGGCCGGCGAGGCGCCGGGATCGAAGTACGACAAGGCCCTCGAGATCGGGGTCCCGGTACTGGACGAGGCCGGGTTCCGGGTGCTGCTGGACCGGGGCCCGGACGAGGCCCGCGCGGTGGCGGTGTCCTGACGCGGTGGCGGCGCCCTGCGACCGGGGCCGGGCCCGCGGCCGACTGGCCGACCGGTGGGTCCGGTTCGCCGCCGAGGCGACTAGGCTCTGCGCTTCCCCGGCGGGCGGTGCCCGCGCGGTGGACGGGCGGGCCCTCGCGGCCCACGTCGGAGAGTGGGGTCGCGTGCTCCAGGCCGTGCTGAACGGGTCCCGGCCCGCCGACGCGCACCCCGCGCTGCCGGTGCAGGCGCGCCACCTCGCCCGCGACGCGCGGGCCGTCGCGCGGCTGGGCGTGTCGTCGGTGCACGTGCACCCGCGCGACCCGTACGGCGAGGAGTCGCTCGACCCGGTGCACATCGGCGATGCGGTGGCCGCGATCCGCACCGAAGCGCCCGGCATGGAGATCGGTGTCGCGATCGGCCGGTGGATCGAGCCCGACCCGCGCGACCGCATCGCCGCGGTCCTGCGCTGGGGCCGGCTCGGGATCGGCAAGCCCGACGTCTGCGCCGTCAACGTGCACGAGAAGGGCTGGGTGGACGTGTGCGCGGCCGCCCACTCCGTCGGCATCGGGGTGGAGCTGGGCGTGTGGACGGGCGGCGACGCCGTCACCCTGCGCCAGCACGGGGTGCCGCAGGGCACGGTGCGGGTCCTCGCAGAGTCCACGGTGTCCGACCCCGAGACGGCGGTGGCCGAGGCCGTGCGGATCCTGCGCGCGCTGGGTTCGATGCTGCCGGTGCCGGTGCTGCTGCATGGCGAGGAGGAGGGCGCCTGGCCGGTGCTGGAGTACGCGCTGCGGATGGGCGTCGACACCCGGATCGGCTTCGAGGACGTCCTGGTCCGGCCCGACGGCTGGCTCGCCACCGGCAACGACGACCTCGTCAGCACCGCACTCGGCATCCGCGTCTGAGGGTGCCCGCCCCGCCGGACGCGGTCAGGTCCCCAGGACCGTGGTGATGATCCCGGCCAGGTGGGCCAGGCGGGCCAGCTCCGACGGCCGGAACGCCGGCCCCCCGGGGCGCCCGACCACCAGGGCCTGCGGCGCGTTGCCGTAGGGGGCGGCGGCCAGCTCGGTGTCGAGGTCGCTCCACGGCTCGGGCACCCAGTGCACCACGGGGTCGAGGACGAGCGCGCGGCGCAGTGGCAGCCACGGGAGGTCGCCCGACCGCGTCTCGGGGGCGGCGGCGCTCTCGGCGAGCCGGTAGGACCGGTCGTCCTCGCGCACCACGATCAGCGCCCAGCCCGCCCGGAAGATCCGCGGCACGCCCTCGGCGAGCAGCCGCGGCCCGCTGTCCGGGTCGGCGGCGACCTCCTCGATCAGCTCCAGCTCGCGGTGGGTGTCGAGCCGCCCGGAGTACGGGCGCACCGACTCCACCTCGACCCCCGGCACCGACTCCGCGGCGGTGATGAGGACGTCGGGTGGGCGCCCCGACGGCAGCTCCACGGCGAGGTCGTCGACGGCGACGCCGTTGCTGCGGGCGACCACGTCGACGCCGAGGATGTCGGCGCCCGCGTTGCCCAGTGCGGTGGCCACCGCACCGAGACTGCCGGGCTTGTCGGGCAGGACGAGCCGTAGGAGGTACGACACGTCGTGCACCCTCCTCCACCGCGACACACCGGCCGGCCCGGGGCCGCTGCGGCACCCCGATGGCCCCTCGTGGCGGCCCCGCAAGATTCAATCAGGTCCGGGCCTACACTCGGACATCGCCGGGCGCTCGGGGTTCCACCGGGTGTCGCCGGGTGTGAAAGCCCGCGCCACCCACTCGTCGCTGCTGTCGTCGTCACAGCACAGCCCGGTCTCATTCTTCATGCAGGAGGAACATGTCCGCCGCCGAATCCGGCGCCATCACCCGCGCGGAGGTGGCCCACCTGGCCCGCCTCGCGCGGCTCGCGGTCACCGACGCCGAGCTCGACGTCTTCGCCGGGCAGCTCGGGGTGATCCTCGGCGCGGTCGCCCGCGTCGGTGAGGTCGCCGCCGACGACATCCCGCCGACGTCGCACGCCGTGCCGCTGCGCAACGTCTTCCGCGCCGACGAGCGCCGCCCGGGGCTCACCCAGGAGCAGGCGCTGGCCGGCGCGCCCGCCGGGGAGGACGGCCGGTTCCGCGTCCCGCAGATCTTGGGGGAGGAGCAGTGACGATCACCAGGCTCTGCGCCGCCGAGCTCGCGCAGAAGATCCACTCGCGCGAGGTGAGCGCGGTCGAGGTGGCGCAGGCGCACCTGGACCGGATCGCCGCCGTCGATGGTGCGGTGCACGCGTTCCTGCACGTCGCGGGTGCGGCGGCGCTGGAGTCCGCCGCGCTCGTCGACGCCTCGCTGGACGCCGGCAGCCCGCCCGCCTCGCCGCTGGCCGGGGTGCCGCTCGCGCTCAAGGACGTCTTCACCACCGCCGACATGCCCACCACCGCGGGCTCCCGCATCCTCGAAGGCTGGCGCCCGCCCTACGACGCCACCCTGACGACGCGGTTGCGCGCCGCCGGGATCACGATCCTCGGCAAGACCAACATGGACGAGTTCGCGATGGGCTCGTCCACCGAGCACTCGGCGTACGGGCCCACCCGCAACCCGTGGGACCTCGACCGGGTCCCGGGCGGCTCCGGCGGCGGCTCGGCCGCGGCGCTCGCGGCGTTCGAGGCGCCGCTGGCGATCGGCACCGACACCGGCGGCTCGATCCGCCAGCCCGCCGCCTTCACCGGCACCGTGGGCGTCAAGCCCACCTACGGCGGCGTCTCCCGCTACGGGCTCATCGCGTGCGCGTCGTCGCTGGACCAGGGCGGGCCGTGCGCGCGCACCGTGCTCGACGCGGCGCTGCTGCACGAGGTGATCGCCGGGCACGACCCGCGGGACTCCACCTCGATCGACGAGCCCGTCCCGGCCGTCGTCGAGGCCGCCCGGATCGGCGCGCGCGGCGACCTCACCGGCGTCCGCGTCGGCGTGGTCCGGGAGCTGGGCGGCGAGGGCTACCAGCCCGGGGTGCGCGACAGCTACGACGCGGCGCTGCGGCAGCTGGAGAAGCTCGGCGCGGAGCTGGTGGAGGTGAGCTGCCCGCACTTCGAGTACGGGCTGGCCGCGTACTACCTGATCCTGCCGAGCGAGGTGTCGTCCAACCTGGCCCGCTTCGATGCGATGCGCTACGGCCTGCGGGTGTCCGGCGGGGGCTCCGCCGAGGAGGTCATGGCCGCCACCCGGGAGGCCGGGTTCGGCCCGGAGGTCAAGCGCCGGATCATTCTCGGCACCTACGCGCTGTCGTCGGGCTACTACGACGCCTACTACGGCCAGGCCCAGAAGGTGCGCACGCTCATCTCGCGCGACTTCGCCGCCGCGTTCGCCAAGGCCGACGTCCTCGTCTCGCCGACCACGCCCACCACCGCGTTCCCGATCGGCGACAAGATCGACGACCCGCTCGCGATGTACCTCAACGACCTCGCGACGATCCCCACCAACCTCGCGGGCACCGCCGGCATGTCGGTGCCGTGCGGGTTGGCCGACGGGCTGCCCGTCGGGTTGCAGGTGATGGCCCCGGCGCTGGGCGAGGCCGCGATGTACCGCGTGGCCGCCGCGTACGAGGCCGCCCGGAATGCGAGCGAAGGCGGCCCGTTGATCACCCGAGTCCCGGAGGTGGCCCGATGACCACGGCACTGGTGGCGTACGACGACGTCGTCGAGCGGTTCGACCCCGTTCTCGGGCTCGAGGTGCACGTCGAGCTCAACACGAACACGAAGATGTTCTGCGGCTGCCCGACGGACTTCGGCGCCGAGCCGAACACCCAGGTGTGTCCCGTCTGCCTGGGGCTGCCGGGATCGTTGCCGGTGGTGAACCGCGCCGCCGTGGAGTCGGCGATGCGGATCGGCCTGGCGCTGAACTGCTCGATCGCTCCGTGGGGCCGCTTCGCCCGGAAGAACTACTTCTACCCGGACATGCCGAAGAACTTCCAGACCTCCCAGTACGACGAGCCGATCGCGGTCAACGGGTGGCTGGACGTCGAGCTCGACGACGGGACCACCGTGCGGGTGGAGATCGAGCGCGCGCACATGGAGGAGGACACCGGCAAGTCGCTGCACGTCGGCGGCGCCACCGGCCGGATCCACGGCGCGGAGTACTCGCTGCTGGACTACAACCGCGCCGGCGTGCCGCTGATCGAGATCGTCACGAAGATGATCCCCGGCACGCGCGAGCGGGCGCCGGAGGTCGCGCGGGCCTACGTCACGGCGCTGCGGGACCTGCTGCGCGCGCTCGGGGTCTCCGACGTGCGGATGGACCAGGGGTCGATGCGCTGCGACGTGAACCTGTCGCTCTCGCCCCGCGACTCGGGGGTGCTCGGCACCCGCACCGAGACGAAGAACGTCAACTCGCTGCGCTCGGTGGAGCGGGCCGTCCGGTACGAGATGACGCGCCAGGCGGCCGTGCTCGACGCCGGAGAGCCGATCGTGCAGGAGACCCGGCACTTCGAGGAGCAGTCCGGCAGCACCCGCGCGGGCCGGCGCAAGGAGACCTCGGAGGACTACCGCTACTTCCCCGAGCCGGACCTGGTGCCGATCGCGCCGTCGCCGGAGTGGGTCGAGGAGCTGCGCGCGACGCTGCCCGAGCTGCCGTGGGTGCACCGGCGGCGGATCCAGGCCGAGTGGGGGCTGTCGGACGCCGAGCTGCGCGACCTGGTCAACGTCGGCGCGCTCGACCTCATCGAGGCCACGGTGGCCGCGGGCGCCCCGATCGGTGAGGCGCGGTCGTGGTGGGTGGCCTACCTCGCCCAGCAGGCCAACACCCTGGGCGTGGCGCTGGACGAACTGCCGATCGCGCCGGACCAGGTGGCGCGGGTGATCTCGCTGGTGGCGTCCGGGTCGCTGAACAACAAGCTCGCCCGCCAGGCCGTCGACGGGGTGCTCGCCGGGGAAGGTTCGCCGGACGAGGTCGTCGCGGCGCGCGGGCTCGCGGTGGTGTCCGACGACGGCGCGCTGATCGCCGCCGTCGACGAGGCGCTGGCCGCCCAGCCCGACGTCGTGGCGAAGATCCGCGCCGGGAAGACCCAGGCCGCGGGCGCGATCGTCGGGGCGGTCATGAAGGCGACGCGGGGCCAGGCCGACGCCCAGCGGGTGCGCGAGCTGATCCTGCAACGCTGCTCGTGAGCGGTCCGGGGCGGTAGCCTCACGCCATGTCGACGGCACCGGACATCGCCTACCGCTGGACGCGCGAGCAGTACGACCGCGCGGTCGACGCGGGATTGTTCGAAGACACCCGCGTCGAGCTGCTCGATGGTGAGATCGTCGTCATGTCTCCCCAGAAGCCGCCGCACGCCGCAACGACGCGGTGGCTGCGCACGCAGCTCGCGCGTGGCCTGGACCCGCTGCGGTGGCTCGTCGGCGGCCAGGACCCCATCGCGCTGAGCGACCTGTCCGAGCCGGAGCCCGATGTATGGGTCGCCCGGCCGGCTGACGTCGCGGCCGGGCTGCATCCGGCCCCCCGGGCCATGGCGCTGGTCGTCGAGGTGTCCTACAGCTCCCAGTACGTCGATCGCACGCGCAAGCTGCCGCTCTACGCCGCCGCCGGCGTGCCCGAGTACTGGATCGTCGACCTCCACCGGCGCCGGGTGGACGTGCACCGCTCGCCGTCCGGCCGGCAGTACGCGCAGGTGGAGACGGTGAAGCCCGGCGACGTGCTCACGGTGCCCGCGGCCGGGCTCGCCGTCGACGTCGCCGAGCTCCTCCGGCACGCCTGACTCTTGCTTGCTACGAGAAGCGGGCCTTCACCGACGCCAGCCCGCCGCCGTAGAGCGCGCCGGCAAGCAGGTCGTCCATCGCGGTCGCGTCGGCGGCCTCGCAGTCGTAGGTGCTCCACCACTCCACGAAGCTGTGGCCGCCGTCGGTCACCGGCTTCACCGTCATCGTCGAGTAGTACCGGGTGAAGGGGAACGGGCCCTCGGTGAGGTGGTAGGTGTAGCTGCGCGCGGCGTCGTCGAGGGCGATGAGCGTCTCGCGCACCGACCCGCCGTCGCCGAGGGTCAGCACCCGCTCCGCGCCGACCTGGTCGGCCGGGCCGCCGCCGACGATCTCGCTCTTGGCGACCAGCTCGATGAAGTTCGGGGTGCCGTTGAAGTCGCGCAGGAAACCCCACACGGTGTCGGGGTCGGCGGGGACGACGGTGCTGGCATACGAACGTGGCACGGCGGGCTCCATGGGGGACAGCGGTCGAGGTCCTGCCGAGCCTAGGGAGGCCGGTGTCGCCGCCACAAGCGACCCGCGGTCGAGGGCGCGACGCCGCCGACGCCCGGAGCGGACGGGGCGTCAGCGAATCCCGAAGCGGTCGAGCCACGCGCGCACCTCGCCTGCGGTGACGTTGCCGCCGCACACGACCAGCCCGAGCCGGGCGCCCGGGCCCACCCGCTCCAGAACCCGGCCGGCGGCGGGGACGAGGCACCCGGCCGCGGGCTCCGTCCACACCTTGGCCTCCTCGGCGAGCACGACCATGCCGCGCACGGCGTCGGCGTCCGGCACCACGAGGACGTCCTCGACCAGCGCCGCGACGTGGTCGTAGGTGAGCTGCGAGACGTGCGGCGCGGACAGCGTCGAGGCGATCGAGCCGAGCTCGACCTCCACCGGCCCGCCGGCGGCGAGCGCGCGCGACATTGCCTCCGCGCCCGCGGTCTCCACCCCCCACACCCGGACGTCCGGGTTCGCGGCGCGCAGCGCCGTCGCGACCCCCGAGATCAGCCCGCCGCCGCCGATGCTCACCAGCACGTCGGTGAGGTCGGGGGCGTCGGCGGCGAACTCGAGCCCGACGGTCCCCTGACCGGCGACCACGACCGGGTCGTCGAACGGGTGCACGAGCGTGCGACCCTCGTGCACCAGCCGGTTCATCAGCCCGAACGCGCCCGCCATGTCGGGGGTGAGGCGCAGCGCGGCGCCGGTGGCACGGACCGCGGCGATCGAGCGGGCGGGCGCCGACTCCGGCATGACGACGGTGGCGGCGACCCCCATCGACGCCGCAACGTCGGCCAGCGCCACCCCGTGGTTCCCCCCGCTGACCGCCACCACCCCGGCCGCGCGCTCCGCTGCGGTGAGCGTGAGCAGCTTGTTCGCCGCGCCCCGGGGCTTGAACGAGCCGGACCGTTGCAGCAGCTCCAGCTTCACCGTGACCGGCACGCCGAGGTGCCGGGTGAGCCCGGGGCCGGGCAACGTCGGCGTGCGCAGGACGTGACCGGCGATCCGTCGCGCCGCCTCCCGGACGTCGTCGATCCCGATCAGCTCGCCCACGGCCGCCACGCTAGCCCTCCCGGACGTGCAGCCGTTCCCGCGCGGCCGTCGCGGCCCAAGCGCAGATGATCGGCGGATGGGGACGCGTGGCCGTGCCTGGCACGGTCCCCGGTCCCGAAACGGTGATCATGGGGGTGACGGGAGTGCTGGAGGCAGCCTGCGGGCCGAACGTGTCTGGTGATCGTCGGTTGGGGACGTCCGGCCGTGCTCGGCGCGGCTTCCGGTCCTCAGAGGGTGATCTTGAGCGGAGGCGAGGGCAGCCGAAGCAGGTCGGGCGGGCGGGGACCGGGCGGGGACCGGGCGGGGAGGCAACGGGCCGGGCGCGGGCGCCTGTCAGACCAGCGGGACGACGTCCGGGGCGCCCATGCGGGCGGAGTCGGCGGTCTCGTCGTCGGGCATCCGCTGGCTCTCGCGTTCGGCAGCGATCCGCTTCTGGTAGTGCGTCACCTCGCGCTCGATCTGCTCGCCGCTCCACCCCAGCACCGGCGCCATCAGCTCCGCGACCTCCCGGCAGGCGCCGATTCCCCGGTCGAACGTCTCGATGGAGATCCGGGTGCGCCGCGACAGCACGTCCTCCAGGTGCCGGGCGCCCTCGTGGGAGGCGGCGTAGACGACCTCGGCGCGCAGGTGGTCGGTGGCGCCGGCCAGCTCGGCGCCCAGGGCGGGGTCGGCGGCGACGAGCGCGAGCACCTCGTGGACGAGTGACCCGTACCGGCCGAGCAGGTGCCCGATCCGGGCCTCGTGCAGCCCCGACTCCGCGGCGAGGACGTGGCGGGCGTTGCGCAGCGCGGCGTAGCCCTCCGCGCCCAGCAGCGGCACGTTCTCGGTGACTGACGGCGGCACCTTCACCGCGAGCCCGTGCACGGCGGCGTCGATCGCGTCGCGGGCCATCACCCGGTAGGTCGTGTACTTGCCGCCGGCCACGACGACCAGCCCCGGGACGGTGTGCGCGACGGCGTGCTCGCGGGAGAGCTGCGAGGTCGACGCCGACTCGCCCGACAGCAGCGGCCGCAGCCCGGCGTACACCCCCTCGACGTCGGCGTGCGTGAGCGGCGGGGACAGCACCTCGTTGACGTGGGAGAGCAGGTAGTCGATGTCGGCAGCGCTGGCGGCGGGATGGGCGAGCCCGAGCCGCCACTCGGTGTCGGTCGTGCCGATGATCCAGTGTCGCCCCCAGGGGATGACGAACAGCACCGACGACGCGGTGCGCAGGATCAGCCCCGACCGCCCGCGGATGCGGTCGCGCGGCACCACCAGGTGGATGCCCTTGCTGGCCCGGACGTGGAACTGCCCGCGCTCGCCGGCCAGGCCCTGCGTCTCGTCGGTCCACACCCCGGTGGCGTTGACCACCTGCCGGGCCCGCACCCGCACCGTCTCGCCGGTCTCCAGGTCGCGCACCTGCGCGCCGGTGACCCGCTCGCCCTCGCGCAGCAGCCCCACCACCCGCGCCCGCGACGCGACGTGCGCGCCGTACGCCGCCGCGGTGCGGGCCAGGAACATGGTGTGCCGCGCGTCGTCGACCTGGGCGTCCCAGTACTGCAGCGCCCCGACCAGCGCGTCGCGGCGCAGCGCCGGGACGAGCTTGCGGGCGCCGGTGCGGGTGAGGTGGCGGTGCCGGGGCAAGCCACGCGCCTTGCCGGAGAGCGCGGCCAGCGCGTCATAGAGCGCGATCCCCGCGCCGGCGTAGAACCGTTCCCAGCCGCGGTGGCGCAGCGGGTAGAGGAAGGGCACGGGCCGGACGAGGTGCGGGGCGAGCCGGTCGACGAGCAGGTCGCGTTCGGCCAGTGCCTCGGCGACGAGCCGGAAGTCGAGCATCTCCAGGTAGCGCAGGCCGCCGTGGATGAGCTTGCTCGACCGGCTCGACGTGCCGGCGGCGAAGTCGCGGGCCTCGACCAGCCCCACCGACAGGCCGCGGGTGGCCGCGTCCAGGGCGCACCCCGCGCCCACGACGCCGCCGCCGACGACCAGCACGTCCAGCTCCGTCGCGGCCATCGCGCCGAGTGCCGCGGTGCGCGCCGCGGGGGAGAGCGCCACCGACCTCATGGGCGCCTCAGATGGGCCAGCAGCAGCCCGGCTACCTCGTCCGGGGCCTCGTCGGGTATCCAGTGGCTCACCCCG
>JBQTJE010000161.1:0-5094 GCA_052387455.1 Pseudonocardia sp. | reverse complement strand
CGCTGGACCCGCTGACCGGCGTGGACGACACGCGCGGGGTGAGCACGGTCGTCGTCCGCACCGTGATCGGCTCGCTGGCCGACCCGCCACGCGACGCCCACGACGTCTACCTGCGGCTGCACCTGCTCAGCCACCGGCTCGTCGCGCCGCACCAGGCCGACCTGGACGGGATCTTCGGGTTGCTCGCCAACGTCGTCTGGACCAACCACGGGCCGTGCGCCGTGCCCGGTTTCGAGGTCGTGCGGGCCCGGCTGCGCGCCCGCGGGCCCGTCACCGTGTTCGGCGTGGACAAGTTCCCGCGCATGGTCGACTACGTGGTGCCCGCCGGCGTGCGGATCGCCGACGCCGACCGGGTGCGCCTCGGCGCGCACCTGGCCGAGGGCACCACGGTCATGCACGAGGGGTTCGTCAACTTCAACGCCGGCACGCTGGGCGCGTCGATGGTGGAGGGGCGGATCTCCGCGGGTGTCGTGGTCGGCGACGGGTCGGACCTCGGCGGCAGCGCGTCGGTGATGGGGACGCTGTCCGGCGGCGGCAAGGAGGTCATCTCGATCGGCCGGCGCTGCCTCGTGGGCGCGAACGCGGGCATCGGGATCTCCCTGGGCGACGACTGCGTGGTGGAGGCGGGGCTCTACGTCACCGCGGGCACGAAGGTCACGGTGCCCGACGGCTCGGTCGTCGCGGCCCGGCTGCTCTCCGGCCAGAACGGGCTGCTCATCCGGCGCAACTCGGTGTCCGGCGCGGTGGAGGCCCGGCCGCGCACCGGCCACGGGATCGCGCTGAACAGCGTGCTGCACGCCAACTGACCGGCCGGCGGTTCGTTCACCTCGCTGGCCTACTCTTCCGAGCCGTGCCCACCGCCGCTCCCGCCCGCACCCGCTCGGTGTCGCCCGCCGACGTCGACCTGCCGGCCCCGCTGACCGCCTCGCCGTCGGACCCGGCGCCGCACCACGTCCGGGCCGCCCTCGACCTGCGGCTGCGCGCGCTGTTGCGCCACGACCCGGGCACCCGCACCGGGGAGGACATCGAGGACCTGCACCAGATGCGGGTGTCGGTGCGGCGGATGCGGGCCACGCTGAAGGCGGCCCGCCCGCTGCTGGACGCCACGTGGGCCGACGGGCTGCGGGCCGAGCTGGGCTGGCTGGGCCGGGCGCTGGGCCCGGTGCGCGACCTCGACGTGATGCTGCTGCGATTGCGCGGCGAGGCCGCCACGTTGCCCGAGCGCGAGCGGGCCGCCGCGGAGGTCCTGGTCGGCGGGCTGGAGGTCGAGCACGCGCAGGCGCGCGCCACCATGCTCGCCGCGCTCAACGCGCCGCGCTACACCGCGCTCGTGGAGCGGCTGGCCGACGCGATCCGGCTGCCGCTGCCCACCCCGTCGGCCACCCAGGTCCAGCCGGCGCTGATCGACCTGGTCCGAGGGGAGGCGCGGCGGCTGCGCCGGGCCGTCGAGCGCGCCGGGGACGACCCCGCCGACGAGGTGCTGCACGCGCTGCGCATCGACGGCAAGCGGGTGCGCTACACCGGTGAGCTGGTCGAGCCGGCGCTGGGCCGCACCCGGCAGGCCAAGGCCGTGCGCCGGTTGCTCGCCGCCACCGCCGAGCTGCAGGAGGTCCTCGGCGACCACCAGGACGCCTGCGTCGCCGAGCACCGCATCCGGGAGCTGCTCGACGGCCTGGGAGACGTCGTCGACGCGCACGTGGTGTTCGTCGCGGGTCGGCTCGTGGAGCGGGAGCGCACCCGGGCGCAGGAGAAGCGGGGCGGCTGGCGGGCGGCGTGGGAGCAGGTCGGCGCCCGCGCCGAGGAGCTGTGACCCCTACCGGTCGCCGATGCGCCAGATCGCGAACGCCTGCACCGCCCCGGCGACCAGCAGCACCGCGATGGCGGCCGGGTAGCCGCTGACGTCGATCAGCAGGCCCATCACCAGCGGGCCGAGCCCGGCCGCGGTGTAGCCGACGCCGAGGGCGAGCCCGCTCGTGGCGGCGCTCGCCGCGCCGTCGGGAGTGCGCCAGGCGATCACGGCGAGGCCCAGCGGGAACCCGGCCCCGAGGCCCACGGCGATGAGCACCACCCACACCCACGGCCCGATCACCGGCGGCATCGGCGCCAGCAGCGCACCGAGCGTGCCCAGCATCCCGCTGGCCAGCGTGAGCGCCGACCAGAACCGCCAGCGCCGTCGCCGCTCGGCGAGCGCCGGGACGAACAGCGCCGCCGGGATCTGCGCGACGCTCCACACCGCGAGCAGCAATCCGGCGCGCTGCGGCGTCCAGCCCTGGGTCTCGTAGTACGGGGAGAGCCAGGTGAGCCAGCCGTAGAACATCACCGACGTCCCCGCCTGGTAGCAGGCCGCGAGGCGGGCGAAGGGGTCGCGCCACGGCAGCCGGCGCGCGACCACCCGCTCCCGCCCCGCATCCGCGCGCATCCGCGCCGCGACCGGCGCCCACACCGCGGTGGCGAGCACCGCCGGGACCGCCCACACCGCGAGCGACCACGACCAGCCGCCCAGCGCGACGGCCAGCGGGACCGCGAGCCCGCTCGACACCGTGGCGCCGACCATCATCGCCACGACGTAGCCGCCCGTCGCAGCCCCCGCCCGCGCCGCCAGGTGCTCCTTGACCACACCGGTGAGCAGCACCCCCGCGACGCCGATGCCGAACCCGACGGCCAGGCTGCCGCCGATCAGCGCCGCGGCGTGCGGGACGCCGCGCACCAGGCTGCCCAGCGCGACCAGACCCACCGCCCCGCCGAGCGCGCGCTCGCGGCCGAACCGCGCGTCGATCCCGAACCCGGCGAACGACCCCGCGGCCATCATCAGCACCGCGCCCGACTGCACGAGCCCCGCCGCGGTGGCCGACAGGCCGAGGTCGTCGCGGACGGTCTCCAGCAGCGGCGGGTAGCCCGCGAGGGCCGCGCGCAGGTTGAGCGCGAGCGCGAGCAGGCCGAGCAGCACCACGGCGGGGCGCACGGCGGCCGGCGCCGACCCTGGTGCCGTGCGGTCCCCGCGCGACTGCGGGGCGCGGGTCACGCCGCCGTCAGCCGGTGCACCGCCGCCGCGATGCGCTCGTCGGACGCGGTGAGGGCAACGCGCACGTGCCGCGCGCCGCCGGGGCCGTAGAAATCGCCAGGTGCCACGAGGACACCCTGCGTGGCGAGGTCGCGCACCGTCAACCGGGACGGGCGGTCCGCGGTCGCCCACAGGTAGAGCCCAGCCTCGGAGTGCTCGACGCGCAACCCGGCCGCAGCCAGCGCGGGCGCCAGCACCGCGCGGCGCCGGGCGTACACCGCGGCCTGCGCGGTGACGTGGGCGTCGTCGGACGCCGCGGCGGCCATCGCCGCCTGCACCGGCCGCGGCACGATCATCCCGGCATGCTTGCGCACCTCCAGCAGCGCCGCCACCAGCGCGGGGTCACCGGTGACGAACCCCGCGCGGTAGCCGGCGAGGTTGGACGACTTCGACATCGAGTGCACCGCGAGCAGCCCCTCGGGCGAGCCGCCGCAGACGTCGGGATGCAGCACGGACAGCGCGCCCGTGCCGCCCGCGAGCGACAGGTAGCACTCGTCGGAGGCGAGCACCGCGCCCCGCTCGCGCGCCCACGCGACGACCGTGCGCAGGTGCGCGGCGGGCAGCACCCGCCCCGTGGGGTTGGACGGCGAGTTCAGCCACACCAGGCGCGGCCGCTGCGGGCCCAGCGCGGTGGTGGCGTCGGCGCGCGCGCACTGCGCGCCGGCCAGCCGCGCGCCGACCTCGTAGGTGGGGTAGGCCAGCTCGGGGACGACGACCAGGTCGCCGGGGCCCAGTCCGAGCAGCGTCGGCAGCCAGGCCACCAGCTCCTTCGACCCGATCGTGGGCAGCACAGCCGCCGGGTCCGCGTGCACGCCGAAGCGGCGGTGCAGCGAACCCGTGATCGCCTCGCGCAGCGCCTGCGGGCCGTGCGTGGTCGGGTAGCCGGGCTCGCCCGCCGCGGCGCCCGCGAGAGCCGCGCGCACGACGTCGGGCACCGGATCGACCGGGGTGCCGACGGAGAGGTCGACGATGCCGTCGGGGTGCCGGCGCGCGACGACCGCGTCCTGCGCCAGCGAGTCCCACGGGAAGTCGGGCAGGGACCGACCCACCGACGCCGCCCCCCGCTCGGTGCAGGTCAGCTCAGTGATCGTGCTCGACGGGCGGCAGATCCTTGATCCACTGCGGGTCGGCGGGCGTCTTGCCGACCTTCGACGCGCCACCCGGCGAGCCCAGCTCGTCAAAGAAGTCGACGTTGGCCTTGGTGTAGGCCGTCCACTGGTCGGGGACGTCGTCCTCGTAGTAGATGGCCTCGACGGGGCAGACCGGCTCGCACGCCCCGCAGTCGACGCACTCGTCGGGGTGGATGTAGAGCATCCGCTCGCCCTCGTAGATGCAGTCCACCGGGCACTCCTCGATGCACGCCTTGTCCAGCAGGTCGATGCACGGCTCGGCGATCACGTACGTCACGGGTGGTCCTCCATCACGGCAAGCTCCAGACGGAACCCAGTATGTACGCCGACGGACGTGAATCGAGAGCGGGGGGATGTGACGTGCACGAACTGTTCGAGTGGGTGGGGCGGCGGGTCGCGCTGCGCCACCGCGTCGGCGAGCGCGACGGCCGCCCGCTGCACAGCGACGCCGTCGGGGAGCTCGCCGACGCCGGCCCGGACGAGGTCGTCGTGCATGCCCGCCGCGGGCCGGTCCGGGTGGCACGCGCGGCCGTCGTCGCGGTGCGGTTGGTGCCCCCGGCGCCGCCGCGGCGGGCGTCGTGGGCAGCCGTGGCCCGGTTGGCGAACCTGTGCGCCGACGCCCGGCCGGCGCCCGTGGACGAGCCGCTGGGGGCGTGGCGGCTGCGGGCGGGGGGCGCCGGCCGGGCGGGCGGGGCGCTGGTCCTCGGCGACCCCGGGATGCCGGTCGAGGCGGCCCTCGACGCGCTGCGCGCATTCGCGGCCCGGCACGCGACCGCGCCGCGGGTGCAGGTGCCGGCGGGTTCGCCGTGGGAGCGCGCGGTGGTGCGACACGGCTGGGTTGCCGACCAGACGTGTCCCGAGGTGGCGGTGCTGGTGGGCGACCTGCGCGCGCTCGCCGCGGCG
>JBQTJE010000160.1:0-55206 GCA_052387455.1 Pseudonocardia sp. | reverse complement strand
GGGGGGCCCGCCCCGGGGGCCGGGGCGCCCCCCCCGCTGCGGTATTCCGCCCGACCGGGTGACGCCCGGCCGCGCAACGTCCGTGCAACACGATCGTTAAAACAGTCAGTGGCGACTGGAAATGCCGCTACGTCGGAGTAACCAAGCACACACCGCAACGTTGGACCGGGCATTTACACCTCTCGGACCGGCACCACCCGACGGCACCGCTCCCCGCAACCGCCGTCCGCACCACCCGGCCACACCCACGGCCGGCCACCCCCGAACGCGGGTCGCTCCCCAGCACCGCCCGCCCTCAGGTTCGCTCCCGGAACGGGTCCGGACGCGGACGAGCACCAGGAGGATGACGTGGCCCATCCGAACTATGCAGCGGCCGGCGTTCCCCGGCGTGGCCCCGGCTGGTCGACCGAAGCCCGGGCGCACCAGGCGGGCACCGAGCCGATCCTCGAGGTGCACCACCTCGCCAAGTCGTTCGGCAAGGCGGAGGTGCTCAGGGACATCAACTTCCGGTTCGCGCACAACGCCATCACCACCGTGCTGGGGCCGTCGGGCACCGGGAAGAGCGTGCTGATCAAGCATCTCGTCGGGCTGCTCGCGCCGGACCGCGGCCAGGTGCTCGTCGAGGGCCAGGACATCTGGTCGATGACCGAGGACGAGCGCTACGACATGCGCACCCGCTTCGGGGTCTGCTGGCAGGACGGCGCCCTGTTCGGCTCGATGAACCTCTACGACAACACGGCGTTCCCGCTGCGCAAGCACACGAAGAAGCCCGAGCGCGAGATCGAGCAGATCGTGATGACCGCGCTGGACGAGGTGGGCCTCGCCGACGCGGCGCACAAGGCACCCAACGAGGTGTCCGGCGGGATGAAGAAGCGCGCCGGGTTCGCGCGGGCGCTGGTGATGAACCCCGACATCGTGCTGTTCGACGAGCCCGACTCGGGCCTCGACCCGGTCCGCACCAGCCTGCTCTGCGACATCATCATGGACGTCCACCGCCAGCACGGGGGCACGTACCTGCTGGTCACGCACGACATCAAGACCGCCCGCAAGGTCAGCGACTACGTCGGCCTGATCTGGAAGGGCGAGGTCGTGCACTACGGCCCCGCCGAGGAGGCGTTCGACAACCCGGATCCCTTCGTCCGGCAGTTCCTGGCCGGGGAGTCCGCCGGCCCGCTCGGAATGGACTGACAGCCGGATGAACCGCCTCGCTCCCCGCGTCATGGGCGGCCTGCTCGTCGGACTCGCGGTGGTGGGTGTCGGGGTCGCCGTCTCCAACGGCAGCCCCTACACCTACTCCGCGGTCCTCCCGTCGAGCGACCCGCTGCTCATCGAGGGCACCCCCATCTACGTCCACGGCTTCGAGTCCGGTCTCATCGAGGACATCCGGCCCGAGGGCAACCAGGCCGTCGTGACGTTCTCGCTGGATCCCGACATCGCCCCGCTGCACGACGGCGCGTACCTCAACGTCGAGTGGAAGGCGCTGGTCGGGGAGCGGTTGCTGTTCGTCGCCGACGGACCCGAGACGAACGCCGAGATCCCCGACGGCGGCATGATCGAGGGCAAGCTGCCCAGGCCCACCCAGGTCGCCGACGTGCTGGCCGCGCTCGACCCGGCCACCCGCGAGAGCCTCAGCTCCCTGGTCAACCGGCTGAACACCACGTTCGAGGGCTCCGAGCGCGACTTCAACGAGACCGTGCGCACCGCGGGCCCGGCGCTGGCCGCGGTCGGCGAGGTGCTCCGCGGCGTCGGCGCCGACGGCCCGGTGATCACGAAGCTGGTCACCGACCTCAACGCGATGCTCGCCACCGTCGCCGGGCGCGAGGACGACTTCGCGGCCGTGATCCGGGAACTGTCGGTCAGCTCGGCGGCCACGGCCGCCGAGCGCGACGAGCTCGCGGCGGCGCTGCAGCGCCTGCCCGGCACCTTCAAGACGGCACAGAGCACCCTCGAGCGCATCCCCGGCGTCACCGAGGAGGTGCTGCCGCTGCTCGACGACCTGGAGTCGGCGACCGGCAGGCTGCCGGGGGCGGCCCGGGAACTGGACCTGGCGCTCGACGACCTGCGCCCGCTGGCCCGCGACCTCAAGCCCACCCTCGACGCGCTGGCGACGTTCCTCAACGTCTCCCCGGAGCTGCTCGCGACGCTGGGCGACGGCACCCTGCGCGACCTCGGGCTGGTGGCGGCGAACTACACGCCGTTCCTCGACTCGCTGCGGCCCTGCGCCCCCGACATCACCGGGTTCCTCGTCTCGTGGGGCTCGGCCGGCCAGAACCAGGACGCGAACGGGAAGTACATGCGGATCTTCGCGCAGGGCGGCCCGGCGACGCCCACGATCAACCCGGGGTTCACCACGCCGGGCGTCTCGGGCAACCTCACTCAGCTCTGCGGCTCGGCCGACGACAGCGCGGGCAACCCGGGCGCTGGTGAGGCAGTCGACGCCGGCGGCGAGGGGGTGCGCTGATGCTCGGGTACTCGAAGGGGCGGGTCGCGGCCGTCGTCGCGGTCGCGATGGTCGGCGCCACCGGTGCGGCGGGCAGCCTCGCCGCCGGGCCGCCGCAGGGCCGGGTCATCGTCGCGGAGTTCAGCGACGTCAGCCCGATCATCGCGGGCCAGCAGGTGAAGGTCAGCGGCGTGACCGTCGGCGACGTCGGCGAGCCGGTGCTCGACCCGGTGCGCAAGGTCGCCGTGGTGCCGCTGTTCCTCGACGCGTCGGCGCTGCCCGTGCACTCCGACGCCTCGGCCAGCGTCGCGCCGATCAGCCTGCTGGGCGAGCGGTTCATCAACCTGGACACCGGCACGGACTCCGCGCCGGAGCTGGGGCACAACGACCGCATCCCGGTCACCGCGACCAGCCGCGCGGAGGACCTCCAGGCGGTGCTCGACACCCTGGACGACCCCACCGCCGCGTCGCTGGCCGCGATGCTCACCGGCCTGGGCCAGGGCTTCGACGGCAACGGCGAGGACATCCAGAAGGCCATCTCGGCGCTGGCGCCGTCGCTGCGCGACACCGACGAGCTCGTCCGGGTGCTGCGCGACCAGAACACGCTGATCGGCAGCGTCGTGGACCGGGTGGAGCCGGTGGCCACGAGCGTCGCCGGACCGGACGGGGAGAGCCTCGACCGGCTCGTCGCCTCGACCAACGGCCTGCTCGGCACCACCTCGGCGCGCGACGAGCAACTGCGCGCCACCCTCGCCGAGCTGCCCAGCACGCTGGACGCCGCGCAGCGCACCCTCGCGGAGCTGACCGGGGCCGCACGCTCGGCGTCGGGCACGCTGTCCGACACCCGCGAGGTCACCGACGACCTCAACGACCTCGCCGACGAGCTGAACGATTTCTCCGCGGCCGCCGAGCCGTCGCTGGAGGCGCTCGACGAACTGTTCGACGAGGCCGACGACCTGCTCGACAAGGCCCGCCCGATCGCCGCGGAGCTGCGCCGCGGCAGCGGCGACCTCGAGCGCACCGTCGAGGGCGCCGAGCCGATCGTCGCCAACCTCACCGACAACCTCGGCAACGTCTTCGGGTTCATCCGCAACTGGGCGCTCACCACGAACCAGAAAGACGGCCTGTCGCACTACTTCCGGGCGCACTACGCCACCGCGGGCGACGAGGTCACCGGCTTCGTGCCCGGCGGCGCGCCCGACCTGGCGCCGGACACCCCCTTCGACAACACCCCGAACGAGCAGATCGACGAGCCGGTCGCGAAGTCGCAGGCCGACCCGTCGCCGTCGCACGCCAACGTCGGATCCCCGGGCGCGCCCGCCCCGTCGCTGCTCGACGGCGGCCCGAACCCGGACGACAGCGCCACCGGGCTCACGCCCGAGCAGGAGCAGGGCGGCGTCGGATTCCTGCTGGGAGGCAACTGATGGCTGCGACCGGCCTCAACGCGCGCGGGGCGCGCTTCCGCTCCGGGGTCATCGGGGTGGTGATCCTCGTGTTCATCGGGTTCGCCCTCTACATCGCGCTAAACGCGCAGAAGGGCCTGCCCTTCGTCCCGCACGGGTACTACAAGATCGCGGTGAGCGACGCGGGCGACCTCACGGTCGGCAACGACGTGCGCATGAACGGCAACCGGGTGGGCCGGGTCAACGGCATCTACCTGGAGGACCGGGTGGCGATCGTCGAGATGCAGATCGACGACGTCGAGACCAGGATCTTCCGCAACGGGACGTCCGAGGTGGTGTCCCGGTCGGGTCTGGGGCAGAAGTACCTCGACGTGCAGCCGGGCACGCCGGAGTCCGGCGAGCTCGGCCAGAACGAGACGCTCCCGGCCACCCCGGGCAAGGTGTCCACGCAGTTGCTCGACCTGGCGCAGGTCTTCGACCCGGCCACCCAGGCGGCCGCGCAGACCACGCTGCGCGAGCTCGGTGGCGGGTTCGCCGCCCGCGGGCCCGACCTTGCCGACTTCGCCACCGCGGCGCCGGAGATCCTGCCCGACCTGGGCACGGTGTCGAGGTCGCTGTCGGTCGACGACGGGCGCGACCTCACCGCGATGCTCCGCTCGCTGGAGCGCCTGTCGTCGCGGTTCGAGGGCCGCGCGCAGGAGATCACCGAGCTGGAGGAGCAGCTGGCCACCACGCTCGCGGCGTTCAACGCCGACGGCGGGGACGCGCTGGGCCGCACCCTCGACGCCGCCCCCGGCGCGCTGGCCAGCACCCGCGGCGCGCTGGTGGACCTGGAGCAGCCGCTGCGCGACACCAACCGCGCGTTCACCGACATCGAGCCGGCCGCGGAGTCCCTGGCGCGCGCCGAGCCCGACCTGCGCGGGTTCCTGCGCGAGGCGCCCGGACCGCTCTACAAGCTGCCCGAGGCGTCCGAGACCGGGCAGCCCGCGCTGCGGAGCCTGTCCAGCGTCATGCACGACGCGCGGCCGTTCGCGGCGAAGCTGCGCGAGCTCGGCGGGTTCGCCGCCGACCCGCTGCAGACGCTGCGCCCCTACTCCCCGGAGCTCGCCGGGTGGTTCAGCTCGGCCGCCAACGCCCTGTCCGACGGCGACCCCGCCGGGCACTGGCTGCGGTTCAGCGTGCTGCCCCGCATCGAGAGCGTCTCCGGCGGCGGCGGGTTCGAAGACCCGCTGCGCCAGGGCGACGCGTACCCCGGTCCGGGCGAGGTGCCCGACCAGCGGGCGAACCCGCTCGCGCCGCCCGACCCGACGCCCGAGAACCCGCTCTCCCAGGGCGTCGAGGACAACGGCGGGCCCGCGGCACCCGAGTTCCCCGAGGCCCCCGAGGGCCTCCTTCCCGGAGGTGGCGAGTGAACGCGCAGACGCGTCGCCGTGACCGGCGCAAACTGCCCACCGCGGTGCTCGCGCTGGTGGTGCTCGGCCTGGTGCTCGGCTCGCTCGCGGCCGGCATCTTCAAGCCGCAGATCACCACCGCGCTCAAGCAGCTCACCGGGGCCGAGACCCGCGAGGCCTACTTCGCCGCCAACCAGTTCGTGCTGGAGGACGTCACCACGGTGAAGCTCGCCGGTGTCGACGTCGGCGTGGTGAGCGACATCGAACGGCTCGACGAGGGCGGCGCGCTGGTGACGATGGTCGTCAACGACGACGTCGTGCGCGCCGTCGGCGCCCAGCCCGCGGCGCGGTGGCGACCCAACACCCTGCTCGGCGGCAAGATGAACATCGAGCTCGTGCCCGGCGGGGACCGCACCGCGGAGTGGGTCGACCCGATCCCGGTGGAGCGCACCCGGCTGCCGATGGAGGTCGACGACCTCATCGAGACGTTCCAGCCCGACGCGCTGGAGGGGTCGAAGGCGGCCGTCACCCAGTTCGACGCCACGCTCGCCGCCGGCGGCACGGACGCCCTCAAGTCCCTGCTCGCCACCGCGCCGGACACGTTCCGGCCCGGCGCCGGGGTGATCGAGGCGTTCCGCGGCACCCGGCCTGACGCCGACCTGCGGGAACTGGCGCTGGGCCTGCAGCAGGCCGGAGCGGTGCTCACCCGCAAGGAGGGTCAGCTCGACGCGATCGTCGCGACGCTGCAGGACACCTCCTCCGCGCTGGCCGACACCAGCCCGGCGTTCGCCGAGGCGGTCGACAAGCTGCCGGCCGCGCTGGACAACGCCGACCGCGGACTGACCCGGCTCAACACCACGCTCGACAAGCTGGAGGACACCGCCGGGCCGACCCGCCCGATCGTGCAGGAGCTCGAAGACCTGCTCGACCGGCTGGAGCCGGTGCTGCGCGAGGGCCGGCCGGTGTTCTCCGACCTGCGCGAGAGCCTCGACGACCTGCGGCCGTTGCTGGAGGACCTGACCCCGGTCGGCGAGGACGTCACGGTGATCTTCGGCGAGAAGCTTCCGGCCTCGGTCGAGCGGCTCAACGGCCCGGTGCTCGACGTCGCGTACGCCGGCTACCACGGCGTCGGCCCGTTCGCGAACACCGCCAGCGACACCCCGTTCAACGAGGCGCTGGGCCACATGTTCGTGGGGTTGTCCAGGGCCGGCGGCTACGTCGACCCGAACGGCCACGCGGTCGCGTTCCAGCCCGGCCCCGGCAGCGGCACGCTCTCCGGCGCGGGCGACTTCAGCGGCGAGAACCTGCTCCAGGAGCAGTTCCAGGGTGGGGGCAACTGATGGGACGGTTCAGCGACGCGGTCGAGCACGTCCGGCGCGAGCCGGGCCTGGGCCGCAACGTCGTGGCGCTGGGCGTCGTGCTCGTGATGGGCATGGTGTGCGGCGGCTACATCCTCAGCCAGCAGCGGTTCAACCCGCCGTGGGAGGACTCGACGTTCGTCTACGCCACCTTCGCCCAGGCCCCCGCCGTCGCGCCCGGCCGCGGCCAGGAGGTGCGGATGAGCGGGGTGACCGTCGGCGACCTGCGCGCCGCCGAGACCACCGAGCAGGGCAACGCGCGACTGCTGCTCGCCATCGACCCGGACCGCTACGGCGGCGAGATCTACGACAACGCCACCGTGGTGCTGCGCCCGAAGAGCCCGCTCAACGAGATGTACATCGAGATGGACCCGGGCTCCCCGGCGGGCACGCCGCTGCCGGACTACGGCGTGCTGCCGGTGGAGCGGTCGCGCTACCCGATCCAGGTGGACGCGTCGCTGGCCCAGCTCGACCAGAACGCCCTCGCCGGGCTGCAGAGCCTGCTCGCCGAGTCCGACGAGGCGCTGGCCCGGGCTCCGGAGGAGTTCCCGGCGGGCCTGGCGGCCGCCGACACGCTGGCGCAGAACCTGCGCCCCGTGGCCGTCGAGCTGGACACCCGCCGCGACGCCCTGGCGCGGCTGATCACGGCGGTGTCGCAGCTGTCCACCGCGCTCGGCGAGGACGACGAGCGGCTCACCGCGCTCGCCGAGCGCCTGCAGACCACGCTCGGCACGTTCTCGGCGCGCAACCAGGACCTCCGCGACACGCTGAACAGGCTCCCCGGCGTCGTCACCGAGCTGGACTCGGCGACCACCGCGGTCGCGGACCTGTCCGACCAGCTCGACCCCACCCTCGACGACCTGCTGGGCGCGTCGGCGAAGCTGCCGGGCGCCCTGGAGGCGCTCAGCGACACCGCCGACGACCTTGGCGACACCGTCGACGCGGCGAAGCCGGTGGCGTTCCTGCTCAAGCCGGTGGTGGCAGACCTGCGGCCGTTCGTGAAGGCTCTCAAGGACTCCGGGCCGGAGCTGCGCTCGATCAGCCACAACCTCCAGCCGGTGACGGCCGGGCTGGTCGACTACCTCCCCGACCTGCAGGCCTTCGTCCACCAGACCAACTCGGTCGTGAGCCTGAGCGACGCCAACGGCGGCATCCTGCGCGGCATGCTCCAGGGCGGCCCGGGCACCGTGCCGGTCCCCGGCTCCACCGAACTCTCCCCGACCCCGCGGTAGGAGCACGCAGTGAAGATCCCTCACTATGTGATGCCGAAGATCAGGACGGCGATCCTGGCCGCCTTCGCCGGGGCGAGCTTCCTCGTGCTCGGCTACTTCTGGACCGGCGTCGGCGGCTACGTGCCGCTCTACACCCAGCCGCTGTACACGTTCCAGTTCACGGTCGACCGGGTGAGCAACCTGGTGCCGCAGAGCGACGTGTCGGTGGCCGGCATCCTCGTCGGCAACGTCGAGACGATCACCACCAACCCGGACGGCACCGCCACCGTCGTCGCGAACATCAGCGACGAGCAGGCCCTGCCGCTGCACGACGGCGTCACCGGGCGGATCAGCGCGAAGACGCTGATCGAGGAGTCCTACGTGCAGCTCGTCGACGGCCCCGGCGCGGAGCTGGAGTCCGGCACGGTGCTGCCCACCGGGGCGATCATCCCGGCGGTCGTGCTCGACGACGTGCTGGAGGACCTGCCGGAGTCCGACCGGGTCGCGCTGGCGGCCACGCTGCAGTCACTCGGCGAGGGCTCGCAGGACGCCCAGGCGGGTGTCGCCGGCGCGCTGCGCGGGCTCGGGTTCCTCGGCCGGGAGGGCGGCACGGCGCTCACGGCGCTGTCGGACCAGTCCGCGGCGCTGGAGGAACTGTCGATGAACACCGCACGGGTGCTGGCCGCGCTCGACACCCGGCAGGGCCAGATCGCCCAGCTCGTGGCCGATGCCGGCACCGTCACCGGGGTGGTGTCGGACAACGCCGGCGACCTGGAGGAGTTCGTCCGGACCCTGCCCGGGGTGCTGAACGCCGCCGACGCCGCGAGCGACGACATCTCCGCGCTCGCGGCCGGGCTCGACCCGGTGGCCGCCAACCTGTCGCAGGCCGCGCCGTTCCTGCGCAACGCGCTGGAGGAACTGCCCGAGACGAGCACCAACCTGCGCGAGCTGCTGCCCTCGCTGAACACGGCGCTGGACCGCAGCCCCGCCACGTTCCGCGCGGTGCCCGCGGTGGCCGACGACCTGGAGGTCTTCCTGCCCCAGGCCGACGGGGCGCTGGCGCACCTCAACCCGATGGTCGGCTACCTGCAGCCCTACGGCGGGGACGTCTACCAGTTCTTCACCAGCTTCGGCTGGACGGTCTCGCGCGGCAACACCGACGGGAACCTGCTGCGCGTGATGCCGGTGTTCCACGCGCAGTCGTTCAAGGGCAGCCCGGTGAACGCCAACGAGGTGTCGCAGTTCGACGACTACAACCCCTACCCGGCGCCCGGGGTGCAGGAGACGCCCCCGGACGACAGCCCGCCGCCGGACCACTCGAAGCTGGAGCCGTCCACGGCCGGGGAGAACTGACGCTTGACCGATCGACGCACCGCCCGCGTGGGGCGCCGGATGCTCGCGGTCCTGCGCCCCACGCGGCGTGTTCCGGCCACGAAGATCGTCATCCGGACGCTGGCGGTGCTGCTCGTCGCGGCGTTCGCCGCGGGTGGGCTGGCGCAGGTGCGAGTGGAGACCGGGGTGGACTCGTTCCTGCCCGCGTCCGACCCGTCGGTGGCGCGGTTCGAGGAACTGGCGCGCTCCTTCGGCGGCGACCCGGTGGTCGTGCTGCTGCGGTCGGAGCAACCGCGGGCTCTGCTGGACCGCGAGCGCGTCGACGCCGTGCTCGCGCTGGAGGGGGAGCTGTCGCGGCTGGCGGACGTCGCGGCGGTGTACGGGCCGCTGTCCACGCTCAACCAGCTCGCCGCGCAGTCCCAGCGACTGCTCGCCGAGCTCTCCGGGCGCCGCGACGGCCTGCGGGTCGCGGCGGTGGGCGCCGCCCGGGCGCGCGGGGAGTCCGAGCAGGCGGCGGTGGCGGCCGGGGAGCAGGCCGTCCGCGAGTTCGACGCGCGGTACGGGCCGTTGCTGGTGGAGAGCCTGCCGGTCGGGCTGCCGACGCTGCGCAACCCGCGCTTCGTCGAGAACGTCGTGTTCAACGACGCGGGCGAGCCCAAGCCGCAGTGGCGCTACGTCGTGCCGGACGCGCGGTCGCTGGCGATCCTGGTGCGCCCGCGCGAGGGCCTGTCGCAGGACGGCACCGAGCGGCTCGTCGCGGCCGTGCGCGCGGCGGTGGCGGCCGCGGACCTGCCGGCGGCCGCGACCGTGTCCGGCGTGCCCGGCATCGTCGCCGCGCTCGGCGCCACCATCGACGCCGAGATCCCGCTGGTCGGGGCCGTGGCCGTGGTGGCGATCGGGCTGTGCCTGTTCCTCGTGCCCTGGACGCGGCGCCGGCGGCGGTTGCTGCCGCTGGGCGTCACCGTCGCGGCGACCGTGCTCACCGTGGCCGTGCTGGGCTGGCTCGACCGGCCGGTGTCGCTCGGTGTGGTGGCGTTCCTGCCGGTGCTCGTCGGGCTCGGCAGCTACTACCCCACCTACTTCGCCCGGGGCGCCCGTCCGCGGGTCGTGGTCGTGGTCGCCGCGGGCACCGCCGCCGGGTTCGGCTCGCTCGCGCTCTCGCCGTTGCCGTTCGTGCGCGACCTCGGCGTCACCCTGGCGATCGGCATCGCCTTCGCCGTAGCCCTGGGCTGGCTGCTGCTGCGCCGTCCCGCGAGTCGGGATAATCGACACCCCGAGTCGGGGGATCCGGCACCCCGAGTCGCGGAGTTCGACACCGTCGCGGGCCGGAGCGGCGGACACCCGGCAGCCGCCCCGCTGCGCACCCGGGTCGCCGCCGTCGGCGCGGCCGGTGCGGTGGCGCTCGCCGGCTGGGCGCTGCTGCCCGCGCTGGCGTTGCAGACCAACATCGACGACCTCGCCGCCGGGCTGCCCGCGCTCGCCGACGCGCAGGCCGTCGAGCAGGTGCTGGGCTCGTCGGGCGAGCTGGTCGTCGTGCTCAGCGGCCCGGACGTGCTCAGCCCCGCGGCGTGGACGTGGATGCGCCAGGCCCAGGAGGCGGTCGTCACCCGCTACGCCGACCAGGCCGACCCGGTGCTGTCCGCACCCGGGCTGCTCGGCTTCCTCGGTCCGGAGCCCACCGCCGCCCAGATCCGGGCCGGGCTGCGCCTGCTGCCGCCGTACCTCACCGGGGCGGTGGTGCGCGACGACGGGCAGGTCGCGGTGGCGTCCTACGGCGTGCGCCTCGACGACCTCGACCGGCTCCGCGCGCTCACCGACGGCATCCGCGCCGCCCTGCCGCCCCCGCCGCCGGGCTTCACCGCGGAACTGTCCGGGCTGCCGACGGTGGCGGTGCGCGGCTACGAGCTCGTATCGGGCGACCGCTACCTCGCCGGGCTCGCCGGCCTCGTCGTCGCGGGCGGCGTGCTGCTGCTCGGCCTGCGCCACCGCTCCGACGGCGCCCGCGCCGTGGTGGCGGCGGCGCTGGCCACCGGCGTCGAGCTGTTCGTGCTGTGGTGCACCGCCACCCCGCTCAACCCGCTGACGGTGGCGCTGGGCTCGCTCACCGCCGCCGTCGGCTGCGAGTTCACGGTGATGATGTCCGAGGCCGTGCGCCGCGGGGACCGCTCCCTGCACGTCGCCGTCGGGCTCGCGACGCTCACCTCCGCGGTCGGCTTCGCGGTACTCGCCGTCTCCGAGCTGGCCGTGATGCGCCAGTTCGGCGTGCTGCTCGCCGGGTCGGTGCTGCTGTCGTACCTCGCGGCGCGGTTCGTCGTGCGGGCGCTACCGCCTACCGCACCGCCCACCGCACCGCCCGACCCCGACCCGGCTCCGGCCGGCAACCCCCCCGTGGGGTCACTCGTTGGAGCGACGTGATGCGTGTCAAGGCCGCGCTGGCCTGGTCCCTGGGTGAGGCGATCGACATGGTGCGCGCCCGGCGCCTGCCCGCGACGGCGGCCGGCCGGATCGTCCTCGCCGCGGTGCTGGCCGTCGTGCTGGGCGGGCTGGGCACCCTCGCCTACGCCCGCGCCACCGCGCTACCCGCGGGGGCGGCGTTCGCCGTCGGCGACCGGGTCGTCTCCGTCGACGAGCTGGACCGGCGCATCGACACGCTGCGCGCCCTCTACGGCGTGCAGCCCCCCGTCGAGGACCCCGCGCGGATGGACACGTTCCGCCGCGACGCCGCCAAGGCCGTCGCCGTCGGCATGATCCTCGACGACGCCGCCGCCGAGCGGGAGATCGGCATTGCCGACACGAAGGTGCGCGCCACGCTCGACCAGTTCGTCGCCGGGCAGTTCGGCGACGACCCCGCGGCCCGCGAACGGTTCGTGCGCGCGCTGGGCAACGTCGGGGCCACCGAGCAGGCCGTGCTCGACGAGATCCGCCAGCAGTTCGCCGTGAGCGAGCTGTTCAACCGGGTCACCGAGGACGTGTCGGTCACCGAAACCGAGGCGCGCGCGGTGTTCCCGCAGTACGCCGAGCGCCTCGGCGTGCCGGAGAAGCGCGGCCTGCGCAACATCGTCGTCACCAGCGAGGAGCAGGCCGTCCAGATCGCCGACCAGGCCCGCGCCGGCGCCGACTTCCCCGGTCTCGCGCGCACGTTCAGCCTCGACGGCAGCACCCGCGACACCGGGGGCGACCTCGGCCAGGTCACCGCCGCGCAGCTGCTGCCGGGATACGCCCAGGCGGCGTTCGGCGCGTCGGCCGGCGGCGTGTTCGGGCCGGTGCAAAACGACTTCGGCTGGAACGTCGGGCAGGTCGTCGAGGTCGTGCCCGGCCGGCCCGCGCAGCTCGACGCCGTGCTCCCCCAGCTCACCCGCCTGGTCGACATCGACCGGCGCAACGCCGTGTGGGCCGACTGGCTGGCGGGCGCCATCGCCGACGCCGACGTCCGCTACGCGCAGGCCTACCAGCCCGCGGACCCGCTGGCCGTGCCCGGCGACCCGGCCGCGGGTGCCGTCCCGGGCGCCGTCCCGGGTGTAGCGGGACCCGCCGCCCCGCCCGCGCCTGCCGCCCCGGTGTCCGCCGCCCCGGTGCCGGCCGCACCCGCGCCGGCCCCCGCCCCGTCCCCGGGAGGTCCGCGTTGACCCTCGCCAACCTGATCGTCCTGGTCGCGCTCGGCACCGTGCTGTTCCTGCTCGGCGCCTGGGGCCGCCGCAACGCCGACTCCCTCGGCGCGGTGCCGGGCATGCCCGAGGAGCACGAGGAGCGCCGCATCATCGGGATGCGCCGCGGCGCCACGACGTGCGCGGTCGTGGGCGCCGCCTTCGTCGTGGTCGGCCTGCTGTCCCCGCTCCTCGCGCGCTGACGGGGGCGGGGGGTGGGGAGGGGGGTCAGCGGGTGATTCTTGTGCCGGCGGGGGTGACGGCCTGCCAGGTGCGGTCGAAGGCGGTGGTTCCCTGGCCGGCGACGGCGCCCGGCGCCTGGTCGGCGGCGTGGTAGTGCAGCGGCATGCCCTCGTAGGTCACCTGCTGGGTGCCGTCGGGCCGGGCGACGGTGCCCAGCGCGTCGACGTCGAGGGTGCTGAGGGTCTGGTCGGCGCTGTACGGGACGCCGTCGGCGACGTACGCGGGCCACTGGGCGAGGCACGGACCCGTGCACGGGTTCGCCGCCGCGCCGGCGAACGTGTACAGCGTGCGGCCCTGCTGCCCGACGAGGATCCGCCCGAGCTCGCTGTCGGCGACCGAGACGATGGTGTCGGCGCCGGACAGGGTGGGGGCGGGTTCGGTCGTCGCGGGCTCCGGGCCCCCGCAGCCGGACAGCGCGGCCGTGCCGAGCGCGACGAGCAGCGCGACGAGCAGGGCGAGCCGGTGCGGGCCGGTGCGGAGCGACGGGGTCACGGGGCGATCTCCGGGGTTCGGCCGCGGGGCGGCGAGGGTGGGGTCGGGCCGGCTCGGGTTCAGAACGGCGCCGGCGGGCCGACGGTCAGCAGCGCGACGAGCATGGCCACGAGGATGAGCCCGGCCAGGCCGAACCACAGCACGTTCTCGTCGATGGCGTACCCGCGGGTCCGGCCGCGATCGCGCGCCTCGACGGCCGCGCGCGCGTCGGCGAGCCGGGGCGGGCCGAGGAAGTCGGAGATGCGGAAGCGGTGGTCGAAGTCCTCGCTGGTCTCCACGCCGCGCAGCAGGTCGGCGGCGGGGCCCCGGGCGACGATGTGGCTGTTGCACAGCACGGCGAGAGTGTCGCCCAGCTCGCGGGCCAGGCAGATGTCGTGGGTGGTGACGAGCATCGTGCACCCGGTTCGGCGGTGCTGGGCGACCAGTGCGCGGATGACGCCGTCGCGGTGCACGGAGTCGAGCCCGACCTCGATCTCGTCCACCACCAGCAGCGGCGCGTCGACGACGAGCGCGCGCGCAAGGGCGAGGCGCTTGCGCGCGTGCGCGGGCAGCTCGGCCGGGAACCGCTCGATCTCGTCGCCGAGGCCCACCTCGAGCAGCCGGGCCATGGCCAGCTCGTCGTGGATCGTCCTCGGGATGCCGCGCGAGCCCAGGCCGTAGCGGACGTTGTCCAGGGCCGAGAGCGAGGCGAACAGCGACGACTCGTAGAGCGAGGAGCCGCCGAGCATGACGCTCATCCGCCTGCGCAGCGCGCGCAGCTCGCCCTCGGTGGCCCGCCACACGTCCTCGTCGCCGACCTGGACGGTGCCGGCGTCGGGCTTGAGCAGCCCGGCGAGGTGGCGCACGAGCGTGCTCTTGCCCGCGCCCGACGGCCCCATCAGCACGGTGATCTCCCCCGGGGCCACGGTGAGGTCGAGGCCGTGCAGGACCGGGGTGTCGTCGAGGATCGTGGTGAGCCCGCCGAACCGCACCTGCGGGGCGACGGTCGCGGCCGTGCCCGGCGCAGCAGCCATCGGTCAGGCCTTCCGGGTTCGGGGCGTCACGGGCGTCGGTGCCTCTCTGGGGGCGCGGGGGCGCGCTCTCGCGTGCGGACATCGTGCCCGCCCGGGCCCGTGGCTCTCGCCGCTCGAAGTGGGGAGTTTCCTCCCTACTCCTGGGCAGGCGGGGGCAGTGGCGGCGCGCGCGGACCCTAGAGTCGCGGCCCATGAGCAGTCCCACGGACCCGCGGGCCGGGCAGGCGCCACCGACGCGCGCGGGCGGTGCCGTACCGCGCGCGATCCTGGTCTCGATCTCGGCGTGGCTGGTGCTCGCCGCGGTGCTCGTCCTCGCCTGGCTTGGCCTCGACGCCGGTCCCGGCTCGGCCGGCGACGAGTCGGTCGCGCCGATCCGCGACGCCCTCGGCCCGTCGGCGGTGGCGGGCGGGAACGGCGGCGGCGCGCTGGCGATGCTGCTGCCGCTGCTGGCGGTGGTCGTGGTGCTGGCGCTGTTCGGCTTGTTCCTGCGCAAGGGCTGGGTCCTGTGGCCGCTCACCCTGACCGGCCTCGTCGGCGTCCTGGTGCTGGCCTCGGGCGGGCGCTGGGAGACGCTGCTGGCGATGCCGCTGGTGCTGGTGGGGGCGGTGGCGCTGATGACCCGCGGCGCCCGGGAGTACCTGCGATGACCGCGTGGGACGCCCTGTCGGCGCAGGTCGACTGGCCCAGCGCTGTGAAGGGCGCCTCGGCCGGGTTCTCGGTGCTGATCATCGGGTTCTACGCCGGGCCGCTGATGGCGAACGTCCCGGTCGTCGGCGGGCCGTGGCTGGTCATCGTGGCGGTGCTGGGCTTCGCCGTCGCGGCATGGCGGATCGGCGATGCCGTGGTGCCGCCGGTGCACGGCGCCGCCGCCGCGGTGGCGGCCTACCTGCTGTTCCTGCCGATCATCATCCTCGGCGCCGGCCGGGTGGGGTCGGCGCAGTGGCAGCTCATCGTCGCCCCGTTCGCGATCGCGGTGGTCGTCGGCTGGCTCACCGGGACCTACCGCGGCCGGCAGCGCGACTACTAGCCGGACAGCACGCCACGGTCCCCGTCGACGGTCAGCCCCCCGCCCGCGCCGACCCGCTCGGTGGCGCCCGTGGCCGCCACGACGCACGGCACCCCGAGCCTGCGGCAGGCTGCCGCCGCCGGTGACGTGACCGCGCCGGCGTCGACCACCAGCGCCGCGACCGCGCGCAGCAGCGGCACCCAGAACGTCCCGCCGGTGCCGACGACGAGCACGCAGCCCGGTTCGAGCCCTTCGGCGTCGGCGGGGGTGGCGAGCACTGCGGCCGGGCCGGACGCGCGGCCGGGGGCGGCGCCCACGCCGGCCAGGGTCTCGCCCGCGCCGAGCGCCGGGCTCGAGCCCGCGCGGCGCCAGCGGACCGGGCTCGGCGGCGGCTCGTCGCCCTGGGCGGGCGCGACGAGCTCGGTGACCGCGCGGTGGTCGTAGCCGCGCAGGCGCAGCGCGTCGGTGTGCCGGTGCGGGTCGGCGGCGAACGCGGGCAGCTCGTCCACGGTCAGGCCGAACACGTCGGCGGCGTCGACGAGCGCCCCCGCCGCCTCGGCGCGCCTGCCCAGCTCGTGCACGAGCAACCGCTGCTCGTGGGCGATGAGGTCCACGCGCTGGGCGGCGCGCTGCCGGGCGGCGGCCGCGGCTGCCACGGCGGGCGGATCCACCAGGTCGGCGGCGCGCGCCCGCCGCCGCGTCGCCGCGTCCGGGGCGCGGCGCAGGACCTCCAGGATGCGCAGCAGGTCGGCGGGGGCGTGCAGCCACCCCGGCACGGCCAGCTCCCAGCCACCGTCGCTGACGTGCGCGAACTCCGCGAGCGTGGCGACGAGGCCCTGGCGGAACGCGACGACGTCGGGGACGCGGGATGCGGCCAGCCGGGGCGCGAGGTCGGGCCCGCCCTCGTCGAACAGGGTGTTGAGCGTGTCGCTGCGGGCGACGACGCCGGCCAGTTCCCAGAGCTGGTCGGCCGGGTCCAGCTCCGGGGCGGGCCCGCCGGTGCGGTGCGGGGGGCTCCGCCGGGCGGCGTGGTCGAGCGCGCGCTGGGCCGTCACCAGCAGCGGCACGACCGTCTCCAGCGGTGCCCGCAGGGCCAGTACCCGCTCGGCCAGCTCGCCGTCCGGGCAGCGGCGCAGGTCCGGGCGAACCTCGCGGGCGCGTCCGGCGACGCGGTCTGCGGCCCGTTCCGTGGCGGTGTCGGGCAGGACGGGGCAGGCAGGCCGGGACAGGTCGGGCAAGCCGGGGCAGGGACCGGGCGAGCCGGGGCCGGGGTCGGTCAGCTCCGGGCCGGTGTCGGGGCCGGGTTCGGCAGCGGGCTCGGGGGGCGGCCGGTCGAGGTAGAGGTGGCCGGCGTGCGTCACCACCGCGATCCCCGCGCACACGTGGCCCAGCAGCACCGAGGCCGGTCCGGCGGTGACACTCAGCGGCGTCAACGCCCCGGGCGCGACGTCCGCGACGCCTGCGCGGGTGAACCGGGGCGCCCCCGGCCGCTGCGCCGGGTCGGCAGGGACGGCGCCGGGCGGCAGCGCCGTGGACCGCGGGGTCTGCATCCGGCGCGGTCAGCGCTGACTGTTGCTCGGCACCGGGCGACGGTACCGCCGGCCCGCGCGCGGCGTCGCCGGCCCGATCCGTTGGGAGCACGGAACTCCCCCCCGGGAGCGATGTGACGCCCGGCCCCGCGCCCGACCATGAGCCCATCCCGCACGGTGCCGCCGCGAGCGCGCCCCGTGACCCTGTGAACGAGGAGACGACATGGGCTACTTCGAGGACTCCAACGAGGTCGACAAGTACATCGGCGGCGTGTTCCGCCTCGCCGCCGACCACCCCGAGTCCGGTCCCAAGCTGAAGGCCGCCAACATCAACCTCCGGGTGCTCTACACCGACCCGGACACCGAGATGTGGGTGCACATGCGCGAGCCGATGACCACGACGCTCGGCCCGTCCGACGAGAAGGCCGACATCACGATGATGATGCGGGCCGACACCGGCGACAAGTTCTGGCGCGGCGAGTACAACCTCGCCGTCGGCCTGGCCAAGGGCGAGGTCAAGGCCAAGGGCCCGGTGAACAAGATCCTGAAGTTGGTGCCGCTCACCAAGCCGCTGTTCCCGATGTACCGCGAGCTGGTCACCGAGAAGGACGCCTGACGGTGGCGAAGCACCGCGCTGTCGTGCTGCGCAAGCAGCACGAGATCGAGGTCATGGAGATCGACCGGCCCGAGATCACCGACCCGGGCGACGTGCTCATGCGCGTCGACCTCACCGCGATCTGCGGCACCGACCTGCACCCCTACGAGGGTCGCGTCCCGCTGGAGGACGACGTGGTGCTCGGCCACGAGTTCCTCGGCACCGTCGAGGCCGTCGGGTCCGCGGTGAACCTGGTGAGCGAGGGCGACCGGGCGGTGGCCTCCTGCGTGATCAGTTGCGGGCACTGCCGCAACTGCCGCCGGGGCCGTCCGGGCCAGTGCTTCGGCGTGCGGATCTTCGGGCTGGGCCTGACGTTCGGCAGCATCGACGGCGGCCAGGCCGAGTACGTGGTCGTCCCGAACGCCGATCTCACGCTGCGCAAGCTGCCCGAGGAGAGCCGGGGCACCGACGAGGACGCGCTGTTCGTCGGCGACATCATGGCCACCGGCTACGAGGCTGTGCGGAAGTTCATCCAGCCCGGCGACCACGTCGCGGTCGTGGGCGCCGGCCCGGTCGGGCTCTGCGCGGCGATGGCCGCGAACGTGCTCGGCGCGGCGCAGGTCATGGTCGTCGACAAGGTGCCGGCCCGGCTCAAGGAGGCCGAGGCGATCGGCTGCGTCGGCATCAACGCCGACGAGACCGACCCGGCCGAGGCAGTGCAGGACCTCACCGAGTGGCGCGGCGCCGATCTGGTGATCGACGCCGTCGGGCACCCTTCGGCGCTGCTGTCGGCGTGCGCGATCGTCGGCAACGGCGGCGCGATCTCGATCCCCGGCGTCTACACCGAGGACTCGATCGAGCTGCCCTACGGCGACCTCTACCTCAAGGGCGTCACGATCGCCCAGGGCGTGGCGAACATCGTCAACTACATGGACGAGACGCTCGCGCTCATCGCGGCCGGCAAGCTCGACCCGAGCCGGTTCGTCTCGCACCGGATGCCGATGTCGCAGGCGCCCGAGGCGTACCGGTTGTTCCACGAGCGCGAGGCGACCAAGATCGTCCTCGACCCGAGGTCGTGACATGACGACCACGGCGGTACGGCACTTCCCGATGTTCATCGGCGGCCTCGACGTCGACAGCGACGAGGTGCTGGAGATCCGCGACCCGGGCACCGGCGAACTGGTCGCCACCGCCGCGTCGGGCGGCGCGGCGGCGATCGACGCGGCCGTCGAGGCGGGCCGGGCGGCCTTCGCGAAGGGCGACTGGTCGCGCGCCACCCCGGCGCACCGGGCCCAGGTCCTGCACGCGATCGCCGAACGCCTCGGCGAGCGGCTCGACGAGCTGGTCGAGCTGGAGATCATGGCCAACGGCGCGACGATCCGGCAGGCCACCGGCTTCCACGTCGGGTACGCCGCACCGCACCTGGCGTACTTCGCCGACCTCGGCGCCCGCTACCGGTTCGAGGTGCCGATGCCCCGGGCGACGTTCCCGGTGCTCGGGCAGAGCGTCGTGCGCCGCGAGCCGATCGGCGTGGTCGGGGCGATCGCGCCGTGGAACTTCCCGCTGCTGCTGGCGCTGTGGAAGTTCGGGCCCGCGCTGGCGGTGGGCAACAGCGTGGTCGTCAAGCCCGACGAGAAGACCCCGCTCACCGCGCTGGAGTTCGGCCGGATCGCGCTGGAGTGCGGCCTGCCGAAGGGCGTGTTCAACGTGGTCCCGGGCCCCGGCCCGGACGCGGGCGCCCGACTGGCGTCGCACCCGGACGTCGGCAAGATCGGCTTCACCGGGTCCACCGAGGTCGGCCGCGAGGTGATGCGGCTGGCGTCGGGCACGGTCAAGGCCGTCACCCTGGAGCTGGGCGGGAAGTCCCCGGCGCTGGTGCTGGACGACGCCGACCTCGCGCTGGCCGTCGACGGCGTGCTCTACGGCTGCATGCTCTACTCCGGCCAGGTCTGCGAGTCGATGACCCGGGTCCTGGTGCCCGAGCCGCTGCACGACGAGTTCGTCGAGCGGTTGGTGGCCCGGGCGAGCACGATCCAGCTCGGCGACACCCGCGACTGGGAGACCGACATGGGCCCGGTCGTCTCCGCGGAGCAGCAGCAGCGCATCCTCGGCTACATCGCCTCGGGCCGGGAGCAGGGCGCGATCGTCGCCCTCGGCGGCGGCGTGCCGGCCGGTGAGCAGTTCGAGCGGGGCTGGTGGGTCGAGCCGACGATCTTCTCCCGGGCCACGAACGACATGCGGATCGCCCGCGAGGAGATCTTCGGCCCGGTGCTGACGGTGATCCCGTACGGCACCGAGCGCGAGGGCGTCGACCTGGCCAACGACACCCCGTACGGCCTCGCGTCGTCGGTGTGGAGCCAGGACAACTCGCGCGCGCTGGCGGTGGCCGAGAAGATCCAGGCCGGCTCGGTGTGGATCAACGACTCGCACCAGATCAACTGCGAGGTGCCGTTCGGCGGGTACAAGCAGAGCGGGGTCGGCCGCGAGCTCGGCCCGGACGCGCTGGACCCGTTCGTCGAGGTGAAGAACGTGCATCTGGACCTGTCCGGGCGCCGCGACGCGCGGCCCTACGACGTGCTGCTCAGCCACGCCGACGACTGACCGCGGCCGGCCGGCGGGGCGCGCCTCCCGCCGGCCGCTGCCCGTCATGATCACCGTCTCGGGACGCCCGGCCGCGCTGGGTACGGCCACCGGTCCCCAGTCGCCGATCATGGTCGGGCGCGGTCGGTGGGTGGGCGTCGAGGTTGCACCGGCGCTCGCCAGGATCGGTCTGAACGCACACTCGGCGACGTCCACGCCGCCCGGCTCCGGCGGCGTGGGCCGACCCGGCGGGCGACGGCACAGATCGGAACCGGGTCGCCGCCGGTAACCCAGAGCGGGTGACACCGGCCGCGATCTTCCCTACTCTCTGTGGGAGTTACCGCCGGTTACATCCCGGCGGCGCACGGGGAGGTCGTCGTGACCGGGACGCAGGGGCTCGACACGCCGCCCGCCATCGAGATCGTCGAGCTGATCGCGGAGTACGACCACGAGACGGTGCTCGACCGGGTCTGCCTGTCCGTGCCGGCCGGGCGCACGACCGTGCTCATGGGCCCGTCCGGCGCCGGCAAGACCACTCTGGTGCGCCACCTGCTCGGCCTGCGCGACCCCGACGGCGGCCGCGTCTACGTCGACGGCCGGGCGGTGGACGCGATGGTTCCGGCCGAGCTCACCGAACTGCGCCACCGCATGGGCGTGCTGCTGGGTGGGTCGAGCGTGTACGACGCGTCGCTGTTCGCCTCCTCCAGCGTGTTCGACAACGTCGCCGCCCCGCTGCGGGCGCTCGACACCCCGCCGGACTTCGTGGCCGAGCGCACCTGGCGGGTCCTCGACGAGTTCGGCCTCGCCGACGTCGCGCGCGCGCTGCCGGACACGCTCTCGGCGGGCACCAAGCGGCGGGTGGCCCTGGCCAAGGCGCTCGTCGCCGAACCGTCGCTCGTGGTGCTCGACGACCCGGGCCCGGCGCTCGACCTCGTCAACCGCGAGGCGATGCTGCGGGCCATCGCCGGCGCGCAGGCCCGCACCGGCGCGACCTTCCTCGTCACCACCCACGACATCGGCCTGGCCCGCGATCTCGGTGACCACCTCGCCGTGCTGCTCGGCGGGCGGATCGTCGCCGCCGGTCCCGCGGCCCAGCTGCTCGACGGCGTCCGCGATGTGGCCGAGTTCGACGCGCGCTTCCGGTTCAGCGACCACCAGGCGCCGGTCGGCGCGCAACGCCGTGCCGAGCTGGCGGGCGTCGCGCGGCGTCAGGGGCTGTGGTGGGCGCGGCTGCTCATGGCCGTGCTGGTCGTGCTGGTCGTCGCACTCGGGGTGGCGCTGCTGGCGGGGTTCCTGGACAACCCGATGGTGTTCTGATTCGGGTCCGTGAGGACACCGGACGTTGCAGGCGCCGCGCCGCTCCGGATGCCGTGCGGTTCCGAGGTCGGGCGCGCTGCAGCCAAGACTCCGCGACCCAGCAGCTTGACCATTCAGCCCAGAGCTGGGGCGCACCAGCGCTATGACGATATTCGCTGCCAGCCGACCGCAAGCATGTTCGCGGGGGGAGCTTCGGGCAGCTCCGCCCGCCTGCAAACTCCGCCAATCATTCGGTACCACTGGAGCCTGCAGCGTCCGGTTCAGGGCCTGCGGCACCACGCCGCCGACGAACCGGCGCCGCTGTGTCGGGCGCGTCGCTTGGCGCCCTTCTCGCTGGAATCATTGCGACCGCCCGGCGGCGCAAGCGGGACCTCCAGGGCTGACCCGGCGGCGCCGGGTCGTCCGGAGGACGGCCATTACCTCAGATGCCGCAGGCGCTGCCGGCGCCGCCCGCCGCGAACCGCCGCGCGGCGCGGTTCAGCATCGCGCGCACGATCGACGGGTGGATCCGGCGGACGACCGCGGAGTAGGCCCGGCCCCGCGCGTTGTGGATCGTCACGACGGTGCTGAGCACCACGCGGTCCGGGGTGTGGTGCACCGACGCGCGGAAGTCGAGGTGGGCCGCGTCGGTGCCCAGCAGCACCTCGTCGCCGGTGCGCGCGACGGTGTCGAACGCCGACGCGTCCCCGCGCGCGATCCCGGCGAGCCCGACGAGCGCGTTGCGCAGCCCGAGCAGGCCCCGCACTACCCGTGGCGGGTCGCGGAAGATCGCGTCGGCCCAGACCTGCGGGTCGGTGGGCATGCCGGGCCGGACGTCGACGGCGTACGCGTCCGCCCAGTCCACCCGCGGGAGCGCGCCGACCAGCAGCGGCGTGTCCGGGACGGCGGCGGCGCGGGCGCGCGGGGCCTCCAGCGCCCACAGCAGTCGCACCCGGGCCGAGGGGCGCCGCGGCGTCGGGGCGCCGCCGAGCGCCGACTCGGCCCGGTCGAGAAGGTCTTCGAGAACGGTGTCGTGCATCCAGCGCACCGCGACGGGCCAGAGCAGCCGCATCCCGCCGCTCAGCCGGGCGTCCGCGGTGTGGCGCAGCAGCGACCGCCCCGGCCCGGCCGGATCGACGGACAGCGCGTGCGTGCCGTCCAGCCCCTGGCCCGGATCGAACGCGAACTCCACCCGGCGGCCAGGCTCGTGCGCGACGACCCGGTAGCGGATGACCCCATGGCCGCCGGCGGCTCCGACGCCGACCGGCCGGTCGAGCACCATCGGCTCCCATCGGGGCGAGGGCCACAGGACGTCGTCGGGCCCGCCGAGCCGGTCGAGCAACGGCCCGACCTCGTCGACCGGTGCGGGAAGGAGTCGCTCGTGCACGTTGCGGACCATCTCCACCTCCGTACGGTGCCGTATGGTATCACCGTACGGTAGCGTACGGCGATGGCGCAACGGAAGCGGCTCTCGGCGCAGGACTGGGTCGACGCCGCGCTGGCTGCGCTGGCCGCCGGTGGCGTGGCGGCCGTCGCGGTCGAGCCGCTGGCCGCCCGCCTCGGCGCCACCAAGGGCAGCTTCTACTGGCACTTCAGCGGCCGCGACGCGCTGGTCGAGGCCGCGCTGCGGCGCTGGGAGCAGGTCGAGACCGAGGACGTCATCGCGCTGGTCGAGCGCGAGGCCGGCGCGCGGGCGCGGCTGCGGGCGCTGCTCGCCGAGGCCCTCGGGTCGCATCCGGAACGCCCGCTCGACCGCGTCGAGCTCGCCCTTCAACCCACCGCCGCGCACCCGCTGGTGGCACCGGTGCTGGCGCGGGTGACGCGGCGGCGCCTGTCCTACCTCGCGGACCTGTTCGGCGAGCTGGGCGTGCCGCCGCAGGACGCCCGGCGCCGCAGCCTGCTCGCCTACACCGCCTACCTCGGCCACGCCCAGCTCGCGCACGCCACCCCCGACGTCGTCCCCGGCAGCGGCGAGCTCGGCGGCTACGTCGACGCCGTGATCGACATCCTGACCCGGGACGCCGGTGACCCCGACCCCGTGGAGCGGTGACGTAGCCTGACCAGCGTGACCGCGTACTGGGTGAACACGTTCCGCTCGATCACCGATCCGGACAAGCTCGCGGCCTACGCCGCGCTGGCACTGCCGGCGATCGAGGAGGCGGGGGGCCGCATCCTCGCCCGCGGCAAGGCGGCGGCCGCGTTCGAGTCCGGCGTCGCGGAGCGCACCACGCTGATCGAGTTCGACAGCGTCGAGCAGGCCGTGGGTATGTACCACGGCGCGGCCTACCAGCGCGCCCTCGTCGCGCTCGGGGACGGCGCCGAGCGCGACATCCGGATCGTCGAGGGCGTCGGCTGATCGACTCCGGCGGCGCAGCCGCGTTCAGCCCGCCGGGGCGTAGGTCAGGTCGAGCACGCCGGTCGGGAACGTCGCGCTGCGCACCAGCCGCAGCGGGCAGGGCGTGTCCTCGAACAACCGCTGCCCGCGGCCGACGGCGATCGGGTGCACCAGCAGGTTCAGTTCGTCGAGCAGCCCCTCGGTGATCAGCCACCGCACCGTCGTGGCGCTCCCGGACATCGCGATGTCGCCCCCGACGCTCGCCTTCAGTTCCCGCAGCTGCGCCGCCACGTCCCCGGAGACCACGGTCGTGTTCGCCCAGCCGGCCGTCGCGAGCGTGCTCGACACGACGTACTTGGGCACGGTGTTGATGAACTTCGCGAAGGGCTCGTCGTCGGCCTGCGCAGGCCAGTACTGCGACCACTCGCCGTAGAGCACCCGACCCATGAGGAATGCGCCGGCGGCCGAGACGCCCCGGTCGACGGCCGCGCCCATCGCGTCGTCGAAGTAGGGGAAGTGCCACTCGTGGGGGGCCTCGACGACGCCGTCGAGGGAGATGAAGAAGTTCGCGACGATCCTGCCCATGGCTGCTCTCCGTTCCGGTGGGTGTCGCCCGTTCTGACGGTGCCGGGCTGGAGAACTCATCGGCGCGCGATCGGGCTACCCGACGGCCGCCGATCGGGTGAGGCGACTACGCTGTCCGGCCAGGCCGCCCGTCATCGCTCCCCGGAGATGCCCACCATGCGTCCAGGCCGTGCCCTGCTCGGTGCCCCCGTGGCTGCCGCCCTCGTGCTCGCCGCCGTGCTCGTCACCGGCGCGGAGGCCGCGCCCGCACCTGCGCCCCTGCCGGTGCCCGAGCTGGGTGCGCTGCCGCTGCCGGCGGACCCCGGGGCCGCGCCCGCCCCGGACCCGGGACCGTTGCCGATGCCGGGCGTCGAGCCCGCCGACGACCCGGACCGGGACGCCCCGACGGACGCGGATGCGCCCGCTGCGGAGCCGGCCCCCGAACCGGGGGTCGGCGTGCCCGGCCCGGGCTTCCCGGTGGGGGCCTACACGCTGGAGAACGCCGCGGCCGGCCTGTGCCTGACCGCGGCGGAGCCCGCGCCGGGCGCGCGCAGCGGCGACGTGCTGGTCGCGGCGTGCGACGGCGGGTCGGACCAGCGCTGGACCTACGACGCGCCGAGCAAGCGGATGCGGGTCGACGCCCTGGGCATCCGGTTCTGCCTCTCGGCGACGGGGCCGTCGCTGGAGCGCTGCCCGGACGACCGCAGCGACACCTACCGCTGGGTGCACGACGACGGCATCTACACCCCGTCCGGGAGCAGCCGCCGCTACCTCGGGGTCGACGCGGCCGACGATGTCGTCCTCGCCGCGCCCGAGGACGCCGGGGCGGGTTTCGACTGGATCGTCCTGCCCGTGCCGGACGATCCAGCGCAGTAGCCGGTCACGACGCGCGGGCGCCGCGGGTCAGGCCGCGGCGCGTACGCGCCGATCGGCCAGCGCGCGGACGCCCACCGCGGCGAACCAGACTGCCATCAGGATGCCGATCGGGAACAGGAACGCGAGGCTCTCGATCCCCAGCGGCCCGACCATCCACGGCGCCACCGACCACGACACACCGCCCACGACGGCGGCGGCCGCGAACACCGGATGGGCCAGCGCCCGGCCGCCGAGCACGGCGAGCGCGGCCACCGACAGTCCCACCAGCGGGTAGGACACCAGCGACAGCAGCAGGTGGCTGAACAGGATCGGGGTGGGTTCCCCCGCGGCGGCGGCGCCGCTCTCGGCGGCCGCGGCGAGGTGCGGCACGCTCTCCAGCGCCCAGAGCGCGGCCCCCGCGACGGCGAACGTCGCCGCGCGCCGGGCCGCGGGGGAGAGGTCGGGTCGGCCGCGCAGCCCCACGAGCCCGGGCACCAGCGCGACCGCCCCGAGCAGCCGCAGTGCGTGCGACGGTACCCACAGCGGCCCGCCGAGCCACGCCGCGAGGGCCTGTGCCTCGGGCAGCGCGGGATCCTGGTCGGGATGCAGCAGCCCGCCGGTGACGAACGCGACCGCTGAGACGATCATGGCCCACGGCCACCAGGTGGGGCGGGCGTCGGTGCTGGTCATGGGGACGATGGTGGGGCCGGCGGGGGCACGTGTCGACACTATTTCTGTGTCGGGGCGAACGCCGGTCCCTCAGGGTCGCGCCCCGACCCGTGCCAGTCGCTCGGTCCACCACCGGGCCCGCTCGGGGGCGGCGGCGTGCCGGTCGAGCAGGTCGGGGTCGGGCACCGGCGGGGTGCCCGGGACGGTCAGGAACCCGTCGACCGGGCGGTAGGAGTGCGCCACCACGTCGCCGTCGAGCAGCGCCGTGGTGCCCAGCCCGCACGCGAGATCGAGCTCGGGCAGTGCCCCGGCCAGCGCGAGCTGTGCGGCCAGCCCGACGCTGGTCTCCAGCGCCGAGGACACCACCACCGGCAGCCCCGCGGCCTGCGCGACCCGCAGCGCGCGACGGACCCCGCCCAGCGGCGCGCACTTGAGCACGGCCACGTCGGCCGCCCCGGCGACGGCCACCCGCAGCGGGTCCTCGGCGCGCCGGATCGACTCGTCGGCGGCGATCCGCACGTCGACGCGCCTGCGCACCGCCGCCAGCTCGTCGATGGTCGCGCAGGGCTGCTCGACGTACTCCAGCCCACCCGCGGCGCGGTCGAGGCGCCGGATCCGGTCGGTCGCGTCGTCGACATCCCAGCGGCCGTTGGCGTCCACCCGTATCGCGCCGCCGGGCCCGAGGGCGTCGCGCACCGCGGCCACCCGTTCGAGGTCCTCGGGCAGGGACGCGGGGTGGTCGGCGACCTTCACCTTCGCCGTCCGGCAGCCCGACGCCCGCACGATCTCGTGCGCGCGCCCCGGCCCGACGGCCGGCACCGTGCAGTTGACGGGGACGCGCTCGCGCACCGGCTCCGGCCAGCCGAGGCTGCACTGCTCCACCGCCGTGGCCAGCCACGCCGCCGACTCCGCGTCCCCGTACTCGGGGAACGGGCAGAACTCGCCCCAGCCCAGCGGCCCGCGCACCAGCACGCCCTCGCGGACGGTGATCCCGCGGAACCGGGTCCGCATCGCGATCGCGTAGGGCCGGACCTCGGTGAACTCCACGCCGGCGACGCTAGCGACCAGGATCGTCAGGCAGCCAGGCGTCCACCCGCGCGGCGACGTCGGCGGCGGTGAGGCCGGTCGTGTCGAGCAGGTCGACCGGCGGCTCCAGCGTCGCGGCCGACGCCGACAGCCAGGCCGAGTACTCCAGGGTCTCGGCGACGCGTGGTGAGTCCCAGCCGCGCCAGGCGGGGCGGGCGCGCAGCCGGGCGGCCAGGACCTCGGGCGCCGCGGTGAGCGCCAGGTAGTGGACGCGGGAGAACAGCGCCCGCTCGGGCAGCGGCTCCAGCTCCGGCGGCACGACGGTGCCCGCCAGCAGCACCGGCCGACCGCTCTGCCCGATCGCGGCGGCGAGCCGCAGCCAGGCCGTGCGGAACAGCCGGTGCCCGCCGGCCGGGTCGTCGAAGCCGGGCTGCCACAGCAGGTCCTGCTCCAGCAGCACGACCCGGTCGACGACGAGCGGGGCGAGCAACCGTGCCACCGTCGACTTGCCCGTGCCGCTCGGCCCGACGAGGCAGTACAGCGGCAGCCGGGCGAACGGCTCCCGGTGCCCGCACGACGCGCAGCGCAGCATCCCCGGCTCGACGACGTCGGGCGCGTCCCCGCGCTCACCGCACGCCGGGCAGATCAGCGGGTGCAAGCCCGTCCTAGCCGAAGAGGTCGCCCAGGAAGCTCTTCTTGTGCCCCTGCCGGTAGGGCCGCGGCGAGTCGGCGTAGTGGCCCGAGTGGCCCGGGTGGCCCGAGTACGGGCGCGGCGAGTCGGCCCGCCCGCGGTAGGGGCGGGGCGAGTCCCGGTGCCCGCCGGGGGAGCCGTAGAAGCGCTGCTCGGCCGACAGCAGCTGCTCCAGCTCACCGTGGTCGAGGAAGATCCCGCGGCACCGCTCGCACTGCTCGATCCGCAGCCCCTGCCGCTCGACCGTGTACAGCCGGCCCTGACACTTCGGACACATCACGACCCGAGCATAAGCCCGCCCGGGCGACGCGCGGCTCACGGTCCGGCGGGACGTGGTCGAGCGTGCGCTCCGTCGGGTCGCGCGGTGCGTGAGCGCACGCTCGGCCGGGACGCGCGGCCACTTGCGCGGTCACTGCGCCCGCGAGCGTGCGCTTCGGCCGCTCGCGGGCTGCGGGAGTGCACGCTCGGGGCCGGAACGCCCGACCAGGCACGGCGCCACCCACCGTCCGAGCCCATGATCGTCGGTTGGGGATCGGTGGCAGTCGGAGGCGCGGCTGCCGGTCCCGAAACGGTGATCACCGGTGTAGGGAACTGCCCGCCCGGCCGGCGACCCCATGATGCGCGCCGCGTCGTGCACCCCACCCCCGACCAGCGGCACCCCGGCCAGCTCCGGAACGTGGTTGCGGCGGGCGCGCCCCGGTAGCGTGCACCGTATGGGTGACGCGCCGGACCACGGACTGTTCGGTCCACGTTCGGTCACCTGGCGGGTGCACCTCGAACCGGTGCTGTTCGCGGCGGGGATGCGGGCGCTGCTGCTCCAGTCGCTGCACCCGCGGGTGATGCGCGCGACCTACCAGAACTCGGCGCTGTTCGACCCGCAGAAGGCATACCCGCGGTTCCTGCGCACCGTCGAGTTCGTGGAAACGCGCACCTACGGCAGCACCGCCGAGGTCGAGCGGGCGGCCGTGCGGGTGCGCGGGCTGCACGCGAAGCTGCGCGGGTTCGACCCCGACACCGGGGAGCGCTACCGCGTCGACGAGCCCGCCGGGCTGCTGTGGGTGCACTGCGCGGAGGTCGACTCCTACGTCGACGTGGCGCGCCGGGCCGGGATCGTCGACGACGCCGACGCCGACGCGTACGTGGCAGAGAACGTCCGGGCCGCCCAGGTCGTCGGGCTCGACCCGGCCGACGTGCCGGCCTCGCGCGCCGAGCTGGCCGCCTACTTCGCCAGGGTGCGCCCGCAGCTGCGGATGACCGACGAGGCCCGCCGCGGCGTCGGTGGACTGCTCCGGCCGCGCAGCGACGCGCCGCGCTCGGTGAAGCTGGCGATCTCCACGGTGGCCGCCGCGGCGATCGCGACGTTGCCGCGGTGGGCGCGGCGGCTCTACGGCCTGCCCGGGCTGCCGACCACCGACCTGGGCGCCGCCCTGACGCTGCGCGCGCTGCGCCCGGCCGTCGCCGTGCTGCTGCCCGAGTCGTCGGCGCCGCCGCGCGTGCGGGAGGCCCGGCGGCTGATCCGGGCCGCGGCCGCGCAGGACCGGGCTGCGCAGGACCGGGCTGCGCAGGACCGGGCCGCGCAGGACCGGGCGACCCATGCGTCCTGACCCGCGCGAGCGGCTCAGCGCGCGTCGACCCGGCCGGTGTGCACGGCGATCCCGTCCGCCCGGCCGCCGGCGATCACCGCAGCCCGCTCGCAGAAGTGCGCCCAGACGTGGGTCTGCAGCTCGCGGGTGACCCGCAGGCGGTCGTAGAGCAGGTCGGCCACCGGCCCGGCGCTGCGCGCCCAGGACTGGATCTCGAAGGCCGGCACGCCGCCGACGTGCCCCGCGCGGAACTCGATCTGCCCGGCCTCCGGATGCCCGCGCAGCGTGGCGAACGCGAACCGGGTGGGCGTGCGGGTGATCATGCGGACGGGCGCGTCCCACGGGCCGGCGAGGCCGATGTGGACGTCGTCGCCTGGTCGCAGCCCCGGCCCCGCGCCGGCGAACCACATGCATTCCCGCGGTGCGGCGGCGTTGAGGTCGGCCAGCAGTGCGTCCACGAGCTGCGACGGGCCGAGCACCGCGTTGCGGATCAGCACCCGGTAGCGGCGGTGGTAGGGGGGCCCGACGCCGTGCTCGGCGAGCTGCAGGTCCGTCCCGCCGGCGGCGGCGGGCAGGCGCGGCTCGGCGACGGTGAGCAGGTCGGTGGCGGTGTGGAGCAGGGGCGCCGGTCGGTTGAGGTGGCGCCACATCGCGACGGCCAGGCCCGGGCCGCCACTCGCCGCACGCCACACCGTCCCCGCCGTGCCCGTTCCCGCCATGCTCATCCCCGCGACGCCTTTCCCGCTTCCCTGCCCGTCGCTGGCCATACTGCGGGGGTGGGCACCGATCCGCTGACCCGGCCGAACCCGCTGCGGCGCCTCGCCGCGGCCGCCGCCTACCGCCTCGGCGGGTACCTGCCGGGTGCCGCGGCCCGGCGGGCGCAGGTCGAGGCGTTCGCGACGCAGTGGCGGGCGGCGAACTGCGACGCGCTGCGCGCCACCGGGCCGCTGTGGGTGGTGCTGGGCGACTCGACGTCGCAGGGGATCGGCGCGAGCGTCCGGGAGCGGGGTTACGTCGGCCAGGTGCTCGACGCCCTGCGCCGCAGCGACCCCGGGTGGCGGGTCGTCAACCTGTCACGCACCGGGGCGCGCACGGCGGACGTCGTGGATCGCCAGCTCGCCGAGCTCGACCGGCTGCCGCAGCCGGCGCTGGTGACGTGCGCGATCGGCGTCAACGACCTCACCCACCGCACCCCGCAGCTTGCCGGCGTCCTGACCGACCTCCTGAGCCGCCTGCCCGGCGGGACGTACGTCGCGACGCTGCCGCAGGGGGTCCGGGCCCGCTACGCCGCCGAGCTGAACGCCGGCATCCGCGCGCAGGCGCCGCCGCTGGGCCTGCACGTCGTGGACCTGTGGGCGTTCACCGGGCCGCCGTGGCAGGGCGAGTTCTCCGCGGACCTGTTCCACCCCAACGACGCCGGCTACGCCGACTGGGCGCGCGCCTTCCGCGCGGCGCTGCCGCACCTGGTGCGCGAGCGGTAGCGCACCGGCACGGCTCAGGAGGGCGGCCCCAGCAGCCCGCGCACCCCGGCGCCCGAGCTGCTGAGCCGCTCGCCCAGGCCGTCGAGCGCCTCCCCGACGGTGCCGAGGATGTCCGACAGCTCGCGCAGTGACGCCGACAGCAGGTCGAGGTTGCCGGCCACCGCCGTGACCGTCTGCGCGCCCTCGGTGAGCGACTGCGCCGGCCCGCCGAGCAGCTTGTTGGTGCCGAACTCCAGGCCCGAGATGACGTTCATGCCGGCGATGCGCGTGTAGGTGGGGTTGACGTCGGGCACGTCGATCTCGCCGAGCTGCGTCGCCACCCCCGACAGCATCCCGGCGGCTCGGCCGAGCTGGTCGCGCGTGGAGGTCATCACGTCCGCGCCACCGGCGAGCGCGCGGCGCGCCCCGCCGCCACCGTCGTCCCCGACCAGCGCGTTCGCCGCCTTCGCCGCCTGCTCCCCGGCCTGGGCGAGCCCGCCGCCGAGGCGCTCCAGGAACTCCGGCAGTTCCTTCAGGAACCCGGTGACGCCGTCGGGCAGGTCCCCGAACAGCGCCAGCACCTTCGCGACGTCGTCGCGGTTGTCCATGACGAAGCTCGCCGCCTTCGCGACGTCGTCCAGGTCGAGATCGCCGAACAGTCTCCCCAGGTCCACGGCGGCGCAGTGTAGGGGCAGTGATCGTCGCGCGGGTAGCGGCGGGATCGTGACCGAGCGGTTTCTGTCGGGGTCGCGTGCTGCACTGGCGGGCGTGACGTTCGTCCGCGGGCACGCCCGCCTGCTCGGCTGGGTGGTGAGCCACTACCGCCGTCCCGGGCGTGCCGGCGTGGAGCAGCTCGCTCTCGACGAGGCGCCGCAGCGGCGGCCGCCGGTCCCGGCGCCCCGGGTCAGTCCCGAGGCGCCGGGCGGGCCCGTTGCCGACCCGGCCGGGCCAGCCGGGGCACCGGCGGTGAGGATCAGGCCGACAGCATCTCCGCGAACACCGCGTCGATCGCCGCGGTGTCCTCCGGGCGCAGGTTGAACATCCCGAAGTGGCCCATCGGCGTCGCGATGGGGCGGAAGTGCCCGTTCGGGACCAGGTCGCACTCGGCGCGGCAGTCCTCCGGCGGGAAGAACAGGTCCTCGGAGAACGGCACCACGAAGAACTGGCCGGTGATCCGCCCCAGCGCGGCGGCGAGGTCGCCGCCTGCGTGGTTGCCCACGTCGCCCGCGCGCCACTTGCGGGCCTGCGTGGCCAGGTTGTTGGGGTCCATCGGGGCGAAGTAGCCGCGGATGAAGCCCTGGCGGAAGTCGTCGGCGGAGACGAAGCCCAGCGACCGCCACAGCTCGTCGCGCCAGAACGCCGCCGAGAGCCCCATCAGCGAGAACGCCACGGCGTGGCGCTGCAGGCCCAGCCGCACGTCGTTCGAGTCGGCGTAGAACCCGCCGGCGAAGGCCGGGTCGGAGGTGAGCAGCTCCAGGTGGGTGTCGATGAAGACCTGGTTGTGCACGGGCGTGCGGGCGGTGCCGGCGAACGCCGCGGCCCGCGGGACCATGTCGGGGAAACGCACCGCCCACTCGTAGGTCTGCTGCGCGCCCATCGACCAGCCCGCGACGGCGTGCAGCCGCTCGATGCCGAAGTGCTCGGTGACGAGCCGGTGCTGGGCGATCACGTCGTCGGCGATGGCGACCGGCGGGAACTGGCCGCGGTCGAACGGCGCCGGGGTGTTCGACGGCGACGACGAGAACCCGCCGCCGAACTGCCCGGGGCAGATCACGAAGTACCGCGACGGGTCCAGCGGCCGGTCCTCGCCCACGAAGACCTGCATGAACGCCGACGTGCCGGTGTACATGTGCGGCAGCAGCACGGCGTTGTCCCGGGCCGCGTTCAGCGTGCCCTGGGTCTGGTAGCCGAGCTTCGCGGCCGGGATCGTGTACCCGGTGGTCAGCGGGAAGCCGCCGAGCTCGAAGTACTCGTGCTTGCCGTGGACGTCGTCGGTGTAGTAAGTGCTCACTGGCTTCCCGTCGTCAAGGGGTTGGTTGCGCCTTAACCTATTGCGCGCGGCCGGTTCCGGGAACCACCCGCCGTCCCGAGCGAGCTAGGGTCGCCACCCGTGACGGCTGAGCGGGTGGGTGTGGCGGTGCACGGCGGGACGCTGGCGACGGTGGTCGCGGCGGCGCGGCGCGCCGAGGAGCGCGGGTTCGAGTCGGTGTGGACCACGGAGTTCTACGACCGGTCGGCCACGGTGTCGCTGGCCGCGATGGCCGTCGCGACGTCGACGGTCACGGTCGCGAGCGGGATCGCCTACGCCGTCGGCCGCAGCCCGCTGGTGCTCGCCGCCGAGGCGCGCGACCTCGACGAGCTCTCCGGCGGGCGGCTCGTCCTCGGCCTGGGCACCGGCACGAAGCGGATGCAGCAGGACTGGCACGGGCTCGACGGGGCCTCGCCCGCGCCGCGCGTCGAGGAACTGGTGCCGCTGCTGCGCCGGATCTGGACGATGGACGCCGCCGGGGTGGCGCACGAGGGCCGCTTCTACCGGATGGCGCTGCGGCCCACCGCCGAGGTGCGCCCGCGCCAGCCTGTGCCCGTCTATCTCGCCGGGTTCAACGCGCGCATGGTCGAGGCGGCGGGCGCGGTCGCCGACGGCCTGGTCGGGCACCCGATCTTCACCCGCCGCTACGTCGAGGACGTCGTGCGCCCGGCGCTGGCGAAGGGCGCCGCCCGCACCGGGCGTGCCGGGGACGTGCCGATCGCCGGCTACGTCATCTGCTCGGTCGCCGACGACGGCGACCGGGCCCGCCGCGACGCCGCCGCCCAGATCGCCTTCTACACCGTCGTGCGCACCTACGCCCCGCTCGTGGAACTGGAGGGGTTCACCGCCGAGGTCGACGCCGTCCGCGCCGCCTGGCAGGCCCGCGACGCCGAGGCCATGATCGCGGCCGTGTCGCCGGCGATGCTGGAGCGGATGGCCGTGGCCGGCACGCCCGCCCAGGCCCGCGACCAGTTGGCCGCGTTCCACGGCCTGTACGACCGCCTGCTCTGCTACGTCCCCAGCTTCGGCCTGCGCGCCGGCGAGATCACCGACCGCACCGACGCCGTGCTGGACACTTTCGGCTGCTGACGCGCCGTCGCCGGGCCCGCTCGCACTGGCGTTGCCGTGCCGGCACGGGTGCCGGGACGCCGGTGCCGGCAACACGACGCCCGTGTCGTGGGCTCGGGTGCGGCCCCGGGCCATACTTCCGCCCATGACGATCGACGTCGCAGACGGCCACGCCGGGGTCGTGTGCCGCGACCTGCGGCGCAGCTTCGGCCCGGTGCAGGCCGTCCGCGACGTGGACCTGGACGCGCCGCCGGGGGAGGTCACCGCGCTGGTCGGGCCGAACGGCTCGGGCAAGACGACGTTGCTGCTGGTGCTGGCCACGCTGCTGGTGCCCGACTCCGGCACCGTCCGGGTGGCCGGTTTCGACCCGGTGGTGCAGCCGCGGGAGGTCCGGGCCCGCACGGGGTGGTCGCCCGACGTCTTCGGCGTCTACGACGACCTCACCGCGCGCGAGTACGTCACCTTCTTCGCCCACGCCCACCGGCTGCCCGCCGACCAGGTGGCACCGCGGGTGGCCGAGCTGCTGGAGATGGTGCATCTCGACGGGTACGCCGACGAGGCGGTGTCGGTGCTGTCGCGCGGCCAGAAGCAGCGCCTCGGGCTCACCCGCGCGCTCGTGCACTCCCCGTCGGTGCTGCTGCTCGACGAGCCCGCGGCCGGGCTGGACCCGCGTTCCCGGGTCGACCTGCGCCACCTGCTGCGCCGGGTCGCCGCCGACGGTGCCGCGGTGCTGGTGTCCAGCCACGTCCTCGGTGACCTGGAGGAGGTGGCGGACCGGGTCGTGTTCGTCGACGGCGGGCGCACCGTCGCCACCGAGCGCGTCGCCGAGCTGGCCGCCGAGCCCCGCGCGGGCCGGACGTGGCGGCTGCGCTCGCTCGACGACGCGCGACTGGCCGCGGCGCTCACCGAGCTGGGCGTGGCCTGGACCCCGGCCGCCGCGACGGGCGACGCGGACGTCACCGTCGACGGCGAGGCGCACGCCGCCGAGCTGCTCGCGGCGCTGGTGGCAGCCGGGGTGCCGGTGAGCGCGTTCGCCCCGGTGGGGTCGGCGCTGGAGGCGGCGTACCTGGAGCTCACCGGCGGGCAGCGGCGATGACCTGGCACGGCGTGCGCACCGTCGCGCGCCAGGAGTTCCGGCTGCGGCTGCGGGCCGGGCGGTGGCGCTGGCTGCTCGGCGCCTGGTTCGCGCTGCTGGGCGTGGTCACCGCGCTGCTCGTGGCGGCGGCCGACGCCGCGTTCGTCGAGGCCCGGGTGGCCGGCGACCAGCCGGTGCCGCTCGGACCCACCGTGTTCGGGTTCCTGCTGCTCATCCTCGTGTGGCTGGCGCTGCTCGTCGTGCCGGCGCTGGCCGCGCAGTCGGTCAACGGCGACCGCGACCGCGGCACGCTGGCCACCCTCCAGGTCACGCTGCTGTCCCCGGCGGAGATCGCGCTGGGCAAGTTCGTCGCGGCATGGGGCACCGCGCTGGTGTTCCTCGCCACCGCGCTGCCGTGGGTGGCGTGGGCCGTTGCACTCGGCGGGGTGGGCCTCGCCCGGGCGCTGGCGCTGCTCGGGATCGTCACGGTGCTGCTCGGCGTGGTCGCCGCGGTGAGCCTCGCGCTGTCGACCCTGCTGCGGCGCACCACCACCTCCGGCGTGCTCGCCTACCTCGCGGTGTTCGCGCTGGTCGTCGGCACCCTGGTGGCGTTCGGGCTGGTCAGCACCGCCACCACCGAGACCCGCCGGGTGGTCTACGCCGAGCCGGTGTGGGACGACCCGCTGCGCGCGGAGTTCGACGCCGAGGGCGACCCGATCGCGCCCGACCGTTACGAGGAGCGCACCTACGACGAGACCGTCCTGCGCACCGAGCGCACCTGGTGGCTGCTCGCGCCCAACCCGTTCGTCGTCCTCGGCGACGCCGCGCCCGGCCTGCCCGTGGTCACCGACAGCCGCACCGGGCGGCCCGTCGACGTCGACGCCCTCGACCCGCTCGGCGCCATCCGCGAGGCCGTGCGGGCCGCGCGCGCCGGGCCGGACCCGGCGACCGGGGTGCTGCTCACCGAGCCCGTCCGCCGCGGCCCCGCCGTGTGGCCGTGGGGGTTGGCGTTCAACCTCGCGCTGGGTGGGGTGGCGCTCGCCGTCACCGTCCGGCGACTGCGCACCCCCACCCGCGCGATCCCCCGGGGCAGCCGGGTGGCGTGAGGCCGCCGCGTTCGCAACCGAGGGTGATGTTGCCGAAATGAGGCCTGCCAGCCTGCTCCCCCTACGAAGTTGGACGTGCTCGCCAGAGGCCGGTGTGGAGCATCAAATCGGATCGCCCGTCCGCGGCTTGGCCGCACCGGAACTGGGCCGCCGACCTGGCATCGTGTGTACGCTGAGTCACGAGCAGGCGAATTTCGGTTTCGACAGATTGATTGGCCCAGTCGGTCCGAGGTCCGTGACTCCGATGAAGATGTGCATATCGCAATTTCCGGAAACCGAATCGGAGATGTATTGGCCAAGCGCAGCCGCTCCCGCTGCTGCTGCCGCGTAGCATCCGGGACCGAACGGTCCGCACGCTGAGGAGAGAACGGCCAGTGCGGCCGCTCCTCCGGCGACGACAACTTTCTGCTCGCTCGGCGTCAATACGAACGTGCAGCCCTGCCTGTTGCGGATCTCGCAGTCGGTCACCCTCGCGACGAGATCGATTCGGTCGCTTGTGCCGGCAAGAGTGGGGGATCCGTCAGGTGCCGGTGCCGAGAGGTCCGAAGCAACGAGGCCGGTAATAATCGCGACTGCAGCGAGTACGGTCACGAATCTTCCAATTGTCGAGATGACGTTCATGTGTACGCTCCTTGCGTTTCGGTAGTAGGACGCTCGTGACAGTAGATCGAAAGCCATGCTGAGCGGCCGGCATTGGACAGCCATCGTTTGCAACTGCAAGTTTCGTTCGGCCGGCCTTCGATGGCACTGACTGAGGTGATCTCAACAAGATCGGCGGGATGACGCCCTCGACACGCCCATGAGCAGGGCGGATGCAGAACGGGACGTGGGGTCCGCGGTAGGCAGTCCTCTTCCACAAGATCCCGACCTGCCGAGGACCCCACGGTCGTTTCAAGATCGACTAGGCGGGGGTGCGTGGGTAGCCGGCGCGCAGGGGTGATCACTGGCGGATGGCCTGGTGATCTTCGGCGTGTCGTGGCGGGAGAGGCGACGGAGCTCCGGTAGCAGGAGGAGCCCTCTCACAGACTTCTCGCCACCGGAGCTCCGTTGCTGCTGCATCCTGTCATCGCCGAGTCCGGATTCGCCGGGCTGGGCGCGGCCGTGTCGGGCGCGACCCTCGACGACGGGCTGCCCGTTCCGGCACGGGTGTGCACTGACCTGCTGCAACGGTTCGCCGTGGTGTCCGACGGTCGCCGGGATCAGGGCCGGGTTCACCCGGTCGCGGTGGTGCTCGCGCTGTGCGCGGCGGCGGTGGTGGCGGGCATGGCCTCGTTCACCGCGATCGCCGGCTGGGCCACCGACGTGCCCGCCGAGCTGCTCGCGAAGCTCTACGGTCGACGCTGCGATCCGCCGTCGAAGGCCACCATCTGGCGGGTGGTCACCGGCGCTGACGCCGCCGCGGTGGACGCGGTGATCGGCGCCTGGCTCCTGGCCCAGGCCGCCGCCCGGGACGCCGCTGATGGGGTCGTCGTGCCGGGGTTCGATCAGGACACAGCTGGGCTGCTCGCGATCATGGTGGACGGCAAGGCGGTACGCGGCGCTACCGACGCGCAGGGCAACCAGACCCACCTGCTCGCCGCCGCCACGCACGGCGACGCCCTCGTACTGGGCCAGGTCGAGGTCGGCGCGAAGAGCAACGAGATCCCCCAGTTCGCCCCGCTGCTCGACACTCTCACCGCCGCCGGGATCGACCTGGCGCACACGGTGATCACGGCCGACGCACTCCACACACAGCGCGCGCACGTCGAGTACCTGCACGAACGCGGCGCCGGGTTCGTGTTCACGGCCAAGCAGAACCAGCCGCGGCTGTTCGCCGCGCTCGACGCGCTGCCCTGGACGCAGGTCCCGATCGCCGCCCGCCACGTCGAGCGCGGCCACGGGCGGGTCACCACCCGCACCATCCAGGTCCTGCCCGCACCCGCGGACCTGCCGTTCCCGCACGTCAGCCAGGTCTGGCTGATCGAACGCTACGTCACCACCCCCGATGGCACCCCGACCTCCGCGATCGCCGCGCTCGGCGTGACCAACCTGACCGCCGAACGCGCCGCCCCCGAACACATCGCCGCGCTGGTCCGCCACCACTGGGGCATCGAGTCGCTGCACTGGCTGCGCGACACCGTCTACCGCGAGGACGCCTCCACCGTGCGCACCAGGTCAGGACCCCGCGTCATGGCCGGCCTGCGCAACCTCGCAGTCGGCGCCCACCATCTCACCGGCCGCCGTGACATCACCGAAGCCAGCCGCGAGGCCGGCCGCGTCATGCACCACCCCTTCAAGATCCTCAAACTCGCATGATCTTGAAACGACCGTGCCGAGGACCCTACGTGATCGCCTATCGTGCCGTGCTCGACGTCCCTCGTTGGCGCGCATGAGAAGGGCTGGGTCGAGGGCAGGGACCCGGCAAGGTCGCGTCGAGCGGCGTGTCGGCGCGGTGACACGCTGGTGATGCTGTAGGGCGGACACGGCAGCACGGGTGATCATCGCGGGTATCTGACGCGCCCTGACGGCGGCCTGCTCGATCTCCGGGAGTACTGCCGTGTCCGCATGCCCATCCTCTCCGATCACGTTGCTCGCCGAGCGGAGCGACGCGGTGCCGGACGCGGTCAACCTCATCGCTGAGGCGCCGGCCGCCGAGGACCTGCTGGTCGCGCTGCTGGCGGTGAGCGATCCGCGTCAGTCCCGCGGGGTGCGTCATCGGCTGCTCACTGTGCTGGCCGCGGGAGTGTGCGCGGTGCTGGCTGGGGCACGGTCCTACGTGATGATCGCCGAGTGGGCCCACGACCTACCTGTCTCAGTCCGGCTGCGGCTGGGTATCGGGCTGCGCGGGGCGCCGAGCGAGTCGACGTTCCGACGAATCCTGCAACGTGTGGACCCCGACGAGCCCGAGGCTCCCCGGTCCGGCGAGGGCCGGGCGGTGCACCTGCTCGGCGCGCTCGATCACGCCAGCGGCGTCGTGCTCGGCCAGACCGCAGTCGACCAGAAGATCAACGAGATCACCGCGTTCACCCCGCTGCTCGAGCGCATCGACACCGCGTGCCCGCTGGCCGGCGCGGTGATCACCGCTGATGCCCTGCACACCCAGCACGCACACGCCGAATGGCTGCACGCCCGCGGCGCGCACTACGTGTTCATCGCGAAGGGCAACCAGCCCACGCTGCACGCCCAGCTCGCCGACCTGCCCTGGACCTCGATCCCGGTCTGACACCGGTCGTGGACGACGTCCGCGGCCGTGGGCACGGCCGGGTCGAGGCCCGCACCCTGCATCTGTGCACGATCGCCGCCGGGATCGGGTTCCCTCACGCCCGGCTGGCCGCCCGGATCATCCGCCGTCGACGCCGCAGCACCAACACGAAGAAGTGGTCGACCGAGACGATCTTCGCGGTTACCAGCCTCGGGTTCAGCGATGTCCGAGCCGCCCGGCTCGCCGAGATCATCCGCGGGCACTGGCACATCGAGAACCGCCTGCACTGGGTCCGCGACGTCACCTTCGCAGAGGACCTGTCCCAGATCCGCACCGGAGCCGGCCCCGCGACCATGGCCGTGCTGCGCAATTTCACCATCAGCCGCCACCGACTCGCCGGCGCCACCAACATCGCCCAGGCCTGCCGCGACGCCAGCCGCCACCCGCTACGAGCCGTTGACCTGCTCACATAACCGCAACATCAACTATGCCGGGGCCCTGACCTTCAGGTACCACTGCATGACAAAGCCCCCTGGATCGAGTCGTCCTGACGCACGAGTATCGCGCGTGATCGACAACCGGTGGGTCTCGATTCGGTGTCTGGTCACCGTCGGCGCGGGCGGCTCGAAAACGCGTAGCGCATAACGCAGGTGCGTCGCGCGGCGCGACGGCACACACTTGCCTGGATCATCGCCCGACGAGTTCACCGAGAACCGATCCCGCGCGAGAGGAAGCCATGGCCACGCCCGCGTTCTACCACCGGCTCGTCCCGGACGCCCCGCGACACATGCGCACCGAGCGCGACCCGGTGTCCGATCTCGTCGCGGTCCGGGCACACGCGGCGAAACGGCTCGCGTTCCCCGAGCGGTCCGTGCGTCCGGGCATCGACGCACCGACCCTGGTGTCGTCGTACGCCGGGTCGATCGACCGGCTCCTGCTGTGCCTGCCGGCCGACCTCCTGGACGACCGGCGCGCCGCGGTCGGCTACCGCTCGCTGATCGGGGCGATGCGGCCGGGCACGCGGTTCGTGGTGGTGTGCGCGCGTGGCACGGAGGACACGGTTGCCGCGATGTTCGCCACCGCCGGCCACCGGGCGGAGAACGTGGAGCTCGCGACGATGCCCGCGTTCCTCGCGTTCACCGACTGGGCGGAGGACGCCTACGTCGCGATCACCGACCGCGGCGAGCCGGGGACGATCCTGGTCGAGCCGTGGGAGTTCCCGCGCGCCGCGGACGTGCTGATCGCCGACGCCGTCGAGGAGTTCACCGACGTCCGCGCCGGCCAGGCCCCCCTCGTCTTCCAGGGCGGCAACTGCCTCGTCGGCGACGACTTCTGGTTCCTCGGCGCCGACTACTTCGCCGACACCCTGGCCATGCTGGTCGAGGGCCGGCTGCCGGTCGTGGTGCCCGACGGCGTCGACGTCGCGGCCTTCACCGGTGACTTGTACGCCGAGTTCGTCGACACCGGACGCCGCCTCACGCTCGTCGGCACCGAGAAGCCGCTGGCCCTGCGCTCGGCCTACGGCGTGCGGGAGGACGACACGTTCATCCTGGACCTGCCGGGTGCGGGCGCCGGCACGCTCCAGCCGATCTTCCACATCGACATGTTCGTGACGCCCGTCGGACGCGCGGACGACGGGCGGTTCCGGGTGCTCGTCGGCAGCCCGGCGCTGGCCGACGAGTTCCTCGGCACGTCGTCGCCGTACGCCATGCCCGAGGTGTACGACCGGATCGCCGCGCGGCTGGCGGCCGAGGGCTTCGACGTCGTCCGCAACCCGCTGGCGTTCGTGCCCCGCGCGTCGGACGGGACGCAAGAGCAGGAGCCGGTGACGCTGCGCGAGATCGTGGCCGTCGCCGCGGCGTTCGAGGACGCCGAGCTGCGCCAGGCCGTCGAGGAGCTGCGCACGCTCGGTGCCCAGGACGACACCGTCGTGACGGTCCGCGACTGGACGCACATGACCTGGAACAACTGCCTGGTCGAGAACAGCGAGTCGGTCGGGCGCACCGTGTACCTCCCGACGTTCGGGCACGGCCCGTACGCGAAGCTCGCGGCGCTCGACGACCGGATGGCGCGGCTGTGGGAGGAGGAGCTGGGCTTCACCGTCGTGCGGCTGGGGGACTTCACCGGCTTCGCCGAGCGCCAGGGCGTCGTGCACTGCATCAAGAAGTACCTCGGCCGGGGTGCATAGCCGACCCACGCGCAGGTGCACCCCGGCCGCAGGGCGGAGAATCAGCTCCCGGTGGCCGGGGCGCCCGCGTACATCGCCTCGATCTCGGCGGCGTACTTGTCCGCGATGGGGCGGCGCTTGAGCTTCATCGTGGGCGTCAGCTCGTCCCCCGCGGGCAGCCAGTCCACCCGCAGGATCGTGAACTTCTTGATCTGCTCGACGCGGGAGAGCTTCGCGTTGGCGTCCTCGACGGCCGCGGCGATGGTGGCGTGCACCTTCTCGTTGCCCGACAGCGCCTCCGGGGAGGCGTCGGCCAAGCCCTGACCGGCGGCGAAGGCTGCGGACGCGTCGGGGTCGAGCACGATCAGCGCCACGTTGTACGGGCGGTTGTCCCCGACCACCGCGACCTGGCCGATCAGCGGGCTCGCGCCCTTCACGGTGCCCTCGATGTTGGCGGGCGACATGTTCTTGCCGCCCGCGTTGATGATCAGCTCCTTCTTCCGGTCGACGATCTTCAGGTAGCCGTCCGCGTCGATGGTGGCGATGTCGCCGGTGTGCAGCCAGCCGTCGGCGTCGATGGCCTCGGCGGTCTTCTCCGGGTCGTTGCGGTAGCCGCGCATGACCATGCCGCCCTTGCACAGCAGCTCACCGTCCTGCGCGATCCGCAGCTCGATGCCCGGGATCGCGGGGCCGACGGTGCCGTGCTTGGCCGAGCCGTCGCGGTTGGACGCGCCCAGGCAGGCCAGCTCCGACATGCCCCACAGCTCGTTGACCGGCAGCCCGATCGCGCCGAAGAACTCCAGCACGTCGGCCGAGATCGCGGCCGCCCCACCGAACGTCGAGCGCACCTGGTCCAGCCCGAGCAGCGTGCGCACCGGCCTCCACACCATCGCGTCGGCCTTGGCCCACTCGGCGAGCAGCGCCTCGTCCGGGCCCGGGCCGGTGCCCGACAGCGCCGCCTGCTCGGCGCGGACCTTGCGCCTGCCCACGTCGAGCGCCCAGGCGATGCCCGCGGACTTCTGGGGGTCGCTCTCGGCGGCGAAGCGCGCCTCCAGCCCGGCCTTGAGCTTCTCGAAGATGCGCGGCACGCCGCCGAACAGGGTGGGCCGCACCTCGGGCAGCACCGCGAACAGTGCCCGCGCGTCGGGCACGGACGTGAGGTCGATGCCGTAGATCATGCCGATGTAATGGGAGATCCACCGGTCCGCGACGTGCGCCGAGGGCAGGTAGGACGCCATCCGGTCACCCGCGCGCGCCGGCAGCACGGCGTCGAGCCCGGCGATCTGGGCGATCATGTTGCCGTGGGTCAGCTCGACACCCTTGGGCGGTCCGGTGGTGCCCGAGGTGTAGATCAACGTGAGCAGGTCGTCGGGTCCGACGGCCCGCCAGGCGGCGTCGAAGTCGAACCCCGGGTCGCCCATCGCCTCCAGGTCCGCCATCGGCAGCGTGCCGTCGACCTCCCCGTCGACGCAGATGACGTGCTCGACGCCCCCGCCCGCGGCCCTGATCGTGTCGACGAACTGGGCTTCGCAGAGCACCACGGTGTTGCCGGCGTTGCCGAACACGTGCGCGATCTGCTCGGCGGGCGAGGTGTTGTACACCGAGAACGGTGCCGCGCCGAGATGCATCGCGGCGGCGTCGACGAGGTGGAACTCGGGTCGGTTGAGCATCATCAGCCCGACGGTGTCGCCGCGGCGCACGCCCAGCGCCGCCAGCCCCGCCGCGATGCTGCGCACCCGCGCCGCGTACTCGCCCCAGGTGAACGACGGCGTGCCGCCGGGCGCGCGCAGCGCGGGCTCGCCCGCACGCTCCGCGGCGGTCGTCTGGAACGCCTCGCACAGGCTGCGAAGTTCGGACACGATCATGACTGGTTGCTCCTTCGGGGACGCCGCTGACCTCGACGCACAGCGTGGCGGTAACCGGCGAACGGCGGAAGGCTGCCCGCCGCGTCGAAGCGGCCGTTCGTCCGACCGGTGGCACATCTGGGACCGGCAAGTCGCTTTCTCATGATCGGTCGGGACGGTACGGTCGCGCCATGTCGACGCCGCCCGGCCCGCCGCAGGATCCCTACGACCCGCGCTGGGGCCAGCAGCCTCCCGGCCCGCCCCCGCAGGGCGGCCCGCAGCAGCCCGGATACCCGCCGCCCGCGGACTACCCGCCGCAGTACGGAAACCCGCCGCAGGGTGACCCGCAGCAGGGCTACGGCCAGCAGGGTTACGGCCAGCAGGGTTACGGCCAGCAGGGCTACCCGCAGCAGGGCTACGGCCAGCAGGGGTACGGCGCCTACCCCGGCTACGGGCCCGCCGCGCCGCCGCCGAACGACCCGCTGGTGCCGGCCGATCTGGGTGGCTGGTTCCAGCGCATCATCGCCACCGTCCAGCGCAGCCTCGTCCCGTTGCTGATCCTCCACGGGGCGGTCGCCGTGGTCAGCATCCTGACGACGCTGCTGTTCGGGCCGGGGATGTCGAACCTGACCCCGGACGACTTCGCGTCGGGGCAGTTCGGCGCCGAGGTCGGCGGCCTGGCTCTGGTCGGGGCGCTGATCGCCGGGCTGGTGTCGCTGGTGGCCGCGATCGCGGCCGTGCACGTCGTCGTGACCCAGGCCGGCGGCGGGCCGGGGGACGTCGGGAGGGCGCTGGCGTTCGCCCCGTCCCGGCTGCTGCCGCTGATCGGCTGGGGCATCCTCGCCGGTCTGATGATCGCGATCGGCCTCGTCCTGATCATCCTCCCCGGCGTGTACCTGATTTTCGTGTTCGCCGCCACGCTCACCGGCGTCGTGGTCGTCGAGCGGGGCGGGATCGGTCGCTGCTTCGCGCTGTTCAACAACCGGTTCGGCCCGACCCTGGGCCGGATGGCGCTGCTGTTCGTGGCCGTCCTCGTGTACTTCCTGGTCGTCGGCTTGATCGCCGCCCTGTTCGGCGGGCCGGGGTCGGTGGGCGGGACGGTCGTGCAGGCGCTGCTGGGCATCGTGAGCGGAGTCGTCGGCACCGCGGCGACCGTGGTCACCTACGCCGAGCTGCGGTTCCACGACAAGCAGCAGCCCGGGGTGCTCACCCCGCAGCTGGTCGCGGAGCTGTACCGGTAGCGGCCTCGGCGCACGTCGGCCCTCGGCGATCGCGCGACCGTCTCCGATACCGTCTGCCCATGTCGTCCCCGTCCGGCCCGCCGGATCCGTTCGACCCGCGCGCGTCCGCCCGTCCACCGCAGGCGAACGCAGGCGATCCGCTCGTGCCCGACGACGTCGCCGGTTGGGTCGCGCGGATCAGCGGCGTCGCGCGCCGTAGCTGGGCGGCGCTGCTGCCGCTCCAGCTCGCGGCCGGGTTCACCGGGCTGGTCGTGGGCACGCTGGCGGGGCCCCCGTTCGACGGCTCGCCGCTGGACCCGGCGGCCATCGGCCCCGACTTCCTCGGCACGACGGTGCTTGCCGGCCTGGTCCTGGTGGGCGTGCTGGCGTTCACCTCGGCGACGTCGGTGGTGCTGGCGGTGCGGCACGCCAACGGTGAGCCGACCACTCTCGCCGACGCCGCGCGGGCCGCGTCGGGCCGGGTCCTGCCGCTGGTCGGCCGGCTCCTGGTGGCGGGCCTCCTGGTCACGGTCGGCGTGTTCCTCGTCGTGCCGGCCGTCTACCTGGCGGTCGTGTTCGGCGCGAGCCTCTACGGGGTGGTCGTCGTCGAGCGAGGCGGCATCCGGCGGTGCTTCGCGCTGGTCAACCCCCGCCTCCTGCCGACGCTCGGGCGGATGCTCCTCGCCGTCGGGGCCTACCTGGGCTTCCTCACCGTGGCCGGCGTGATCGTCTCCGCGGTGGGCGGCGGCTCCCTGCCGGGCCGGATCGCGCAGGTCCTGCTCGGCGCGGTGACCGGGGTCGTCGGTGTCGGCGTCGCGGTCGTGACCTACGCCGAGCTGCGGGCCCGGGAGCGGCCGGGCGTCGGGACCGCGACCCTGGCGGCCGAGCTCGGCTAGATCTCGTACGCCGCGGGGTGGCGCGGCTGGTACAGCATCATCTCGCCCGCCCCGGGGACGGCGATGCTCGTCGTCAGGCCGAAGCCGTCGTCGCGGATGCCGCGGGTGAATACCGCACCCTTCGCGGTCAGCTCGGCGACGGTCGCCTCGATGTCGTCGCACATCAGCGAGATCTCGTGGTGCTGCGTCGTCGACCAGCTCTCCCCGCCGTGCTCCTCACGGGTCGGGTGCACCCCGAGCTCGGACGGGCCGGTGCGGAAGATGAGCCAGCCGCCGCCCGCGTCGACGTGCGGCCAGCCGAGGACGTCGCGGAAGAACGCCCGCGCGGCCTCCGGGTCGTCGGCGTAGACCAGGGTGTGCACAGCGGCGATCACGCGGCCAGCATAGGTGCGAACGGCGGCCGGGACACCGTCCGACTGTGGGGGTACGGTGGGGGTATGCCCAAGGTCAGTGTCTACCTTCCCGACAGTCTTTACCGGGAGGCGCAGGCTCGTGAGCTGCCTCTGTCCACTCTGACGCAGCGTGCCGTGGAGCAGGCACTGCAGCGGGAGGACCGGCTCGACTGGGTCGCTCGTGTGCGAGCTCGGCCGATGCGGGTGAGCCGGCCGATCGACGTCGGTCAGCTGATGGACGAGGCCCGAGCCGAGTTCGGCGGATGATGGTGCTGGACGCGTCGGCACTGGTCTGCGTGCTGGTCGACCAGCCTGACGCCGCCTGGGTGATCGACCGGATCGCCGAGGACGAGGTCGTCGCACCGGCGCATCAGCCGGCCGAGGTCCTGTCGGCCATGGCCCGGCTGGTGCGCCAGGGTGTCCTCAGCGCCGACTCGGCCCGGGAGGCCGTCGACGAGGCGCTCGCATTGTCCCAACGGCTGGTGCTGCCGTCGCCCGCCCATATCCGGCGGGCGTTCGCTCTGCGGGAGCGCATCCGCGTGGTCGACGCGCTGTACGTCGTGCTCGCCGACGAGCTCGGGTGCCCCCTGGTGACGATCGACCGGCGACTCGCGGGGGCCGACGCGCCGTGCGAGGTCCGCGTGCCACCCGCAGCTGCTGATCCGATCCCCGGCCTGCGCCGCGAGTAGGCCGCCGAGCCATGTTGCGTCGGCCCGTCGCGCACGATCATCGCGACGTCAGCCACTCCCGGCCGGCGTCGGTGAGCACCCGCTCGCTGCCGGCGGTGGCGAGCAGTGGCGGGTCGTGGCGGTACAGCTCGGCGGCGGCCGCGGGGGAGACGCCCAGCTCGCGCGCCACCTGGTGGGCCTCCAGCTTGTGCAGCCGCCCACCGGGCGCCGCGGCGAAGCGCTCCAGCAGCGCGCGGCTGTCGCCGCCCCCGGGTGCGGGGGCGGGCTCCTCGCCCAGCAGGGCATCGACCTGGGCGGTGAAGCTGCGCAGCAACTGGCGCAGCCGCATGTCCCGGTCGACCTCGGCCACGGCGCCCCCGCGCCCCTGCCACGTGCGCTTGGGGTGGCGGCGCAGGTACTCCTGCTCCAGCTCCAGCATCCGCTCGGTGTGGTTGGCGAACTGCTCGGCGGTGCCGTGCAGGAACACCCAGTTGCGCGTGGCGTGCGCCTGCGCGCCGAGGCGCTCCAGCTCCGCGTCGGCGAGCTGGTCCGCCGGGACTCCCCGGGTGTCCATCAGCCCGCCGCCTCGTGCTCGGCGACCAGCTCGGTGTCGACGCCGACCACGCCCGTCCCCATCGCGCCCCCGGGCGCGCCGAGCGGGGAGTCGCGGCCGGGCAGCACGCCGTCGAAGAAGCGGGCGTTGTCCTGCACGTGAGCCTCCTCGTCCGGGTCGACGGCCCGGTCCTGGCTGATCGCCTCCACCGGGCACACCGGCTCGCACGCCCCGCAGTCGATGCACTCGACCGGGGAGATGTAGAGCTTGCGGGCACCCTCGTAGATGCAGTCGACGGGGCACTCGTCGACACACGAGCGGTCCATCACGTCGATACAGGGCCCCGCGATGACGTACGGCAACAGTGCCTCCTTCGTCGGCACGCGGAGCGCTGCGCGCTCGCCAACTGCGACGACGCGGCTGCGCCGCGGCTCATTAAGGTTCCGACAAGCCCGGGCGACTTCGTCGCGGGCTCGTCGGTGCGCTGACGCGCAGTGCGATGGTCGCCGCTAGGCGAAATGTACATACTCGTACTCGAACGGCTGGCCGTTGATGCCCTTCGTCGGCGGCGCGATCCAGCCGGCGATCTTGCCGGGCTCGTAGACGGGCCGCATCAGCGACTTGACGTGGGTCTTGTCGGCTTCCGACGGCAGCCAGGAGTCGCGCTTGGCCTCCCACACGTCCGCGCCCACGAGGTCGCCGCGAGGGGTGACGTGGTGGCCGGAGAAGAGCCCGACCTCGCGGTTGAACCCGACGTGCGGCAGCGCCAGCCGCCGCTCGACCCCGGCCTGCTCCAGCACCCGGTTCCAGCGCTTGAGGCCGTTCTCGCAGTCGGCGACGTACTCGTTGCGCAGGTCGTGGTTGAGCGCCAGCAGCGCCGGCACCTCGTCGGTGGTGATCTCGCCGTCGCGGACGAGCCCGACGTGCGCCGAGTCCTCGGTCAGCACATGATCATCACGACGTCGCTCCTCCTGCCAGCGGCCCTTGAGCCCGGCGGTGAAATAGTTCGCGGCGTTGGTGGACCGTTCGGAGCCGAACAGGTCCAGCGACACCGAGTAGTGGAAGTTGATGTAGCGCTGGATCAGGTCCAGGGAGATGCCGCCGTGCGGGGCGATGTCCTCGGTGTCGTGCTCGCGCATCAGCTCGGTCGCCCGCTGTACCACCCGGTCGACACCCGTGGTGCCGACGAACATGTGGTGGCTCTCCTCCTTGAGCATGAACTCGCACGTCCGCGACAGCGGGTCGAACGCCGACTCCTTCAGCGTCCCGAGCTGGTACTTCCCGTCCCGGTCGGTGAAGTAGGTGAACATGAAGAAGCTGAGCCAGTCCGGGGTCTCCTCGTTGAACGCGCCGAGGATGCGCGGCGAGTCGAGGTCCCCGGAGTTGCGCTGCAGGAGCGCCTCGGCCTCCTCGCGGCCGTTGCGGCCGAAGTAGGCGTGCAGCAGGTAGACCATCGCCCAGAGGTGGCGGCCCTCCTCGACGTTGACCTGGAACAGGTTGCGCAGGTCGTAGAGCGACGGTGCGGTCTCGCCGAGCCGGCGCTGCTGCTCCACCGACGCGGGCTCCGTGTCGCCCTGGATGACGATCAGGCGCTGCAGGTCGGCGCGGTACTCGCCGGGCACCTGCTGCCAGACGGGCTCGCCCTTCTGCTCGCCGAATGCGATGCGCCGGTCGGCGTTGCGCTCGGCGAGGAACACCCCCCAGCGGTACTCCTCCATCGCGACGTGCCCGAAATGGGCCCAGCCGTCGCGTCCGACGTTGATCGCCGTGCGCAGGTAGACGTCCTCGGTGGGGACGGCCGGGCCCATCGTCTTCCACCAGTTGAGGAAGTTGGGCTGCCAGGACTCCAGCGCGCGCTGGAGCTTGCGGTCGCCGGCGAGGTCGACGTTGTTCGGGATCTTCTCGCTGTAGTCGATCGACATCTCACACCCGCTTGCGGTCGAAGTCGGCCTTGCGGCCCGTGCCGTACTTGCGCAGCGCCCCGTCGGGCCCGGAGGCGTTGGGCCGCACGAAGATCCAGTTCTGCCAGGCGGTGAGTCGGGAGAAGATCCGCGACTCCATCGTCTCGGGCCCGACGAACCGGTGGTTGGCCTCCATTCCGGTGAGCGCGTCGGGCGAGAGCGACGCGCGCTCCTCCAGCATGATCCGGATCTCGTCGTCCCAGTCGATGTCGTCGGGGGCGTCGGTGACCAGCCCCAGCTCCATCGCCTCGGCCGCGGAGATCCGCCGCCCCGTCTCCTGGCGCAGCTTCGCGAGCGCGTCCTCGTCGCCGTAGAACCGCGAGCCGAGCCGCGACAGCCCGTTGCTCATCGGGAACGCCCCGAAGTTCGACGTCGACAGCACGAGCTGGGCCGGCTCACCCTCCTGCGCGTCGGACTCCATGAACCCGTCGAGCATGTACTGGCGGTCGCAGGCCAGCGCGAGCTCCAGCAGCGCCCCGGCGAAGCACGAGCCCGGCTCGATCAGCGCGATCAGCGACCGTGAGGTGACGTCGAGGCGCTTGAGGACCCGCTTGAAGTAGTGCCGGATCTCGTTGACCAGCCAGTCGCTCGCGCTGTGCTCGGCGATGACCCTTTCGAACGCGAGCGCGTCCTCCACGTCCCCGCGGGTGCGGACGATCCACGTGCCCAGCTCCAATTCGTTGGCGCGCAGCCGCAGGATCAGGTCGTCGAGCTCGCGGGTCATGGCCAGCGGCCAGAAGTCGGCGCCGAGGGCGTGCACCCGCTCGACGGTGTCGGGGACGTCGCCGCTCGGCCCGTCGATGGTGATCTCGACCAGGCCCTGGGTGCGGTCGAACGCGGCGCGCACGTGCCGGTAGCGGATGCCGTCGGCGTCCTCCTCGCGGTGCAGCGGCGGCAGCGTGATGCCGGTCGCGTCGCCCGGGCGGGTGGAGCGCTCGGCGGCCTGCGCGGCCCGCTCGGCGACCGTCTCGTCCCATCTCCGCTTCGGGATCACCTCGTCGACGAGGCGCCACTCGACGGCCTGGTGGCCGCGGATGCCCTCGGCCCGGGTGGCGAAGACGTCCGCGCGGTCCTTGCGCACGCGGCGCTTGTCGACCACCCGGGTGAGCCCGCCGGTGCCGGGCAGCACACCCAGCAGCGGCACCTCGGGCAGCGACACCGCCGAGGAGTTGTCGTCGACGAGCAGGATCTGCTCGCACGCCAGCGCCAGTTCGTAGCCGCCGCCGGCCGCGGTGCCGTTGACGGCGGCGATGTAGGTCTGGCCGGAGTGCGCGGTGGCGTCCTCGATGCCGTTGCGGGTCTCGTTGGTGAACTTGCAGAAGTTCACCTTCCACGGGTGGCTCGACTGCGCCAGCATCCGGATGTTCGCCCCGGCGCAGAAGTTGCGGTCCTTCGCGCTGGTGATCACCACCGTGCGCACGGCGGGATGCTCGAAGCGCAGCCGCTGCGTGGCGTCGTAGAGCTCGATGTCGACGCCGAGGTCGTAGGAGTTCATCTTCAGCTCGTAGCCGGGGACGATGCCCGCGGTCTCGTCGATGTCCAGGCGCAGCGTGGCGACGGGGCCGTCCACGTCGAGGCGCCAGTGCCTGTACGAGCCGGGCTCGGCGTCGAAGGAGACCTTCGGGATCGCGGCCTGGTCGGGATCGAGAGTGGTGGTCATCGCGCCCTCCGTCGGGTGATGGCGGAAACTCTACACCGACGTAGCGAACCGCGCTAGTCCTGTAGAACGTTTGTGGGACCGCGCGCGGAGGTCATACACACCTGATGGCGCAGCGTGTGTAGCATTCGGGCCGTGAAGCGGGTCAACGTGCATCTTGACGAGGCGCTGGACGTCGAACTCGCCCGAGAGGCGGCGCGCACGGGCGAGTCCAAGGCGGCGCTGCTTCGTCGGGCTGCCCGCATCCTGCTCGACCAGCGCAAGAACGACAGCGTGGACGGCTGGGCGGCCTTCACCGGGGCCGTCTCCGGCGCTGAGCCGGACGATCGTCATCACGACGACGTGATCTACCGGTGAGGACGCAGTTCGCCGACACCAGCTTCTGGTACGCCCGCCACGTCACCGCCGATCGCCACCACCCCGCCGCCCGGGCCATCCGGCCGGCGCCGGCGGTCCTCACCACGGAGCTGGTCCTCGGCGAGACCTGGACACTGGTCAACCGCCGCGTCGGCCACCCGGCTGCGTTGCGCTGCGTCCAGGCGATCCGCCGGCTGTCCGGCGTCAGGGTCGAACCGGCATCGGACCGGGACCACGACGACGCGTGGCGCTGGCTGGAGCACCACGACGAGCGCGAGTACTCCTTCGTGGACGCGGTATCGTTCGCGGTGATGCGCCGGCGCGGCCTCGCGGAGGCGCTGGCGTTCGACGGCGACTTCGCCGCCGCGGGGTTCGTCGAGGTGCGTCCGGACTGAGAATCCGGCGAGCGTGCGCTCCGTCACCCTCGACCGCAAAGAGCGCACACTCGGCTCTTTTCAGACCGGTGAGCGCGGATCCCAGCCGCCCGCCTGCTCGTAGGCGTGCGCGGCGCGCAGCACGGTGGCCTCGTCGAAGGGCCGCCCGGCGAGCTGCAGCCCGACCGGCAGCCCGCCCTCGGTCAGCCCGCACGGCACCGAGACGGCGGGCACGCCGGCCAGGTTGAACGGCGCGGCGGTCAGCATCGCGGCGGCCGCGACCGGCAGCTCGACGCCCCCGATGACGGCGTCCTGCGCGCCGATGGGGGGTGCGGCGATCGGCGTGGCGGGGCTCGCCAGCAGGTCGACGCCGGTGAGGGCCTGGCGCACCCCCTCGGCGTAGCGGCGGAACGCGGCGAGCGACTCGGCGAACGCCGCCCCGGACAGCGCCGGCGCCGAGCAGAGGAACTGCAGATCGGGGCCGAAGTCCGACCTGCGGTCCGCCCACGCCCGCCGGTGGTGGTGGCGTGACTCCTCGGTCACGACCCCGACCCAGCCGGGGGCGCCGGGTCCGCCGATCGCGGCCGTCGCGTCGGGCAGCTCTACCTCGACGAGGATGGCGCCGAGCCCGGCGAGCACCTCCAGCGCCGCGTCGGTCACGGCGCGGACCTCGTCGGCGAGCAGGGCCCAGAGGCTCGAGCGCGGCACGCCGATGCGCAGGCCGGCGACGCCGCCGTCGAGCGCCGCGCGCAGGTCCGGCACCGTGGCCGCGTCGGCGGGGTCGTAGCCGGCGATCGCGCCGAGCAGGATCGCCGCGTCCTCCACCGTCCTGGCCAGCGGCCCGACGGTGTCGAACAGCCGCGCGAGCGGCACCACCCCGGCCGTCGAGACCCGCCCGTAGGTCGGCTTGAGCCCGACGCAGCCGCTGAAGCTCGCCGGGATCCGGATGCTGCCCCCGGTGTCGGTGTCGATCGTCGCGGCGGCCAGGTGCGCGACCGGGTCGATCGCGGCGATGCGGTCCAGGTAGGCGCGGGTCAGCTCGACCGGTGAGGCGTCGCCGCGGGCGATCGCGGCGCCCGCCTCGGCGACGGTCAGCTCGACGAGCTCGGTGGTGGCGTAGGTGGTCATCGGGTCCTCCCTCGTGGTGCGTGGAGGACGAGCGTCGGGCCCGGGAGGTCGGGGAACATCCACCGCCGGGTGGAGATCGGCCCGCGGGCACGGCGGACGGCGCGGGTCGCGCCCGGTCTCACGGTGCGCCGGGGCCGGGTCGCCCAGGCCGCGGTGGACCGCCCGGGCCGCCAGCTCGGCGCGGCTGCCCACCCCGAGCTTCGCGAACACGTGGAGCAGGTGGGTCTTGACGGTGCTGCGGGCGACGAACAACCGCTGCGCGACGGCGTCGTTGGACAGCCCCGCAGCGACCAGCCGCACGACCTCCAGCTCGGTGGGGGTCAGCGCGTCCCAGCCGTGGTCGGGGCGCCCGCGCCGGCCGCGGGCGCGGCGCGCGTAGGCCACCGCCGCGGCCACGTCGAGCGCGGCGCCCTCGCCCCAGAGCCGGTCGAACTCCGGGCCCAGGGCGTCGGCGGCGCGGCACCGGTCAAGCTCGGCGGTCGCCGCGAACCAGCGGTGCCGGCCGAACCGGGTGCTCAGGGCGTCGGCGGCGGCGAGCAGCCGCGCGCCCGCGGCGATGTCAGCGGCGTCGCCCGCGTCGACGGCGAGCCCGCCGAGCACGTCCAGGGCGTCCGGGACGTCGGTGTGCAGGCCCGCCTCCACGGTCGCGGCGAGGTCGGCGTGCACCAGCTCCTCGGCGGCCGGGTCGCCCGCGGCCCGCGCGATCCGGGCGAGCAGCACCCGGCACGGCCCGACCAGCGCAGACTCCAGCCCGCGGCACAGCTCGAGGGCCCGGCCGGCGGAGCGCGCGGCCGCGGCGGCGTCGCCCGTGGCGAGCGCGACGGTCGCGCCGAGCAGCATCAGCCGCGGCCCGGACGCCGGATCGACCGCACCGGTGAGGAACTCGCCGGTGCGGGCCAGCGCGTCCGCCGCCTCGGCCGGGCGGTCGGCGATGGCCGCGATCTCCTGCAGTGCGGGCCGCAGGCCCTGGTGCACCACCGGGTCGAGCGGGCGCCCGGAGCCGCCCATGCCGCCGGCGACGTCCGCGATCTCGTCGAACCGTCCCGTCTCCAGCGCCACGGCGGAAAGGGCGTCGACCGAGTACGTCTCGCGCACCGGGTCGCCCAGCGCGCGGGCGACCCGCAGGCACCGGTGGAAGGCGGCGCGGGCCGCGTCGAACGCGCCCGCGGCCGCGGCGACCTGGCCCGCCCCCCAGTCCGCCCACGCACGCTCCCCGCGGGCGTCGGTCCGCTCGGTCAGTGCCGTCGACTCGGCCAGGTCGCGGGCGGCGGCGGCCGGCCGGTGCTGCACGAGGTGGGAGGCCACGACGATCCCGACGAGCGCGCACTCGGTCCACTCGTCTCCCGCGGCGCGGGCGACGGGCAGCGCGCCCGCGGCCGTCGCGCGGGCCGCGGCGGGGCGGAACAGCAGGTCGGCGAGCGCCAGGACGTAGTGGCAGCGGGCCTCGGTGCCCGCGTCGCCCGCCCCGACGGCCTCGGCGAGCGCGCCCCCGGCCTCGACGCCGCTGCCCGGGAAGTCGGTGCCGCTGTAGAACCGGGTCAGCGCGGCCGCCCACCGGGCCCGGGCACGCAGCGCGAGCGGCGCGTCGGGGTCGGCGGCGAGCACCGGCCCGGCCCGGTCCATCCCTCGATCGCGAGCCCGCGTAGGTTGAAGAACCACGGCAGCGCGGCCAGCAGCCGCAGCCCGGCGTGCTCCGGGGTGGGCCCGTCCGCGGCGTGGTCCAGCGCCGCTCGCAGGTTCGGCAGTTCCGCCTCCAGGTCGTCCAGAGCGGCCGGGTGGGCGCCGACGACGGCGGGCTCGTGGCGCTGCGCGAGGCCGGCTGCCCACGCGAGGTGCCGGTCGGCGACCTCCCGGCGCTCGCCGCCCGGCGCGTCGAGCGCGAACGCGCGGATCGTCTCCAGCAGCCGCAGCCGCCCGGACGGCTCGGGTTGCACCAGCGCCGGTCGACCAGCCGGGTGAGCAGGCCGAGGACGTCGCCGGCTGCCAGCGGCGGCCCGCCGGCCACCTCGGCGGCGGCGTCCGCGGTGAACCCGCCGGCGAACACCCCGAGCCGGCGCAGCAGCACCTGCTCCGCGTCGTCGAGCAGGTCGTAGGACCACTCGACGCACGCCCGCAGGGTCCGGTGTCGCGGCGTGGCCGTGCGGGTGCCGGTGAGCAGCCGGAAGCGGTCGTCCAGCTCGGCCAGCACCTGCTCGACGGTGAGCGCGCGGGTGCGGGCCGCGGCCAGCTCCAGGGCCAGCGGCATCCCGTCCAGGCGCCGGCAGATCCGGGCGACCGCCGCGGCCGGCTCGCGGTCGGGGTCGGCCTGCGCGGCACGGGCGAGGAACAGCCGGGAGGCGTCGAAGCCCGCCAGCGCGGTCGGGTCGGCGTCGGCGGGCGGCACCCGCAGCGACGGCACCCGCCACGTCGTCTCGCCCTCGACGCCGACCGGCTCGCGGCTCGTGGCGAGCACCCGTACCGGCGGCGCCTCCCGCAGCAGCCGGTCGGCCGGCCCGGCGACCGGCTCCAGCACGTGCTCGCAGTTGTCCAGCACGAGCAGGCACCGATGCCCCGCCAGGTGCGCGAGCACCGCGTCGGGCCCGCGCTGCACGCCCAGCACCCGGGCCAGCGTGTCGACGACGAGCGCCCCGGCCGCGAGCGGGGCCAGCTCGACCCACCACACGCCGTCCGGGTGCTCGCCCGCCGCGGCGGCGGCGACCCGCTGCGCCAGCCGGGTCTTGCCGCACCCGCCGGCGCCGGTGAGGGTGAGCAGGCGCGTCCCGGACAGCAGCTCGGCGGCCCGGTCGAGGTCGCGCCGGCGTCCGACGAACGAGC
>JBQTJE010000159.1:0-9110 GCA_052387455.1 Pseudonocardia sp. | reverse complement strand
TGAACCTCGCAGGCTTCGTCGAGATCACCGACGCCCTCGGCGGCGTGCCGGTGTGCCTCAACGCGCCCGTGCGGGAGTCGCGCTCGGGGATCGACCTGCCGGCCGGGCGCCAGCTCGTGCGGGGCCCGGACGCGCTGGCGTTCGTGCGCCAGCGCCGCGGCCTCGACGACGGTGATATCGACAGCATCGGCCGCCAACAGGCATTCCTCGCCGGCCTGACCAGCACCGACTCCTCCTCCGACGTGCTGGGCGACCCGGGCCGGGTCGGCCGCCTCGCCCGCGCCGTCGGGCGCTACGTCGTGCTGGACCGCGGCTGGGACGTCGCCACGCTCGTCGGGCAGCTCCAGCGCGTCGGCGCGGGCGACCTGGTCTTCGAGACCGTCCCCACCGGCTCGCCCGCGCTGCAGACCCCGGTGGACGGCATCGCCGTCGAGATCGATGCGGACGAGGTCCGCGCGTTCGTCCAGGCACGGATGCCCGGCGCCGCGCACGCCCCGCAGCGGCCGGGCGCGACCGCCTCGACCACGTCCCGACCGGGCACGTCGAGCACCCCCGGTCCGGCGACGCGCCGAAGCACCACCCCGTCGACGAGCCCGCGCGTGCAGGGCCCGGCCACCACCGCCGTGCCCGCCCCGGCCGGGGCCTCGCCGGCACGACCCTCCGCCACCTCCCTCGACCGGCCGTCCGTCACCCGCACCGCGGCGCCGATCACCGCCGACGGCGTGCCCTGCGTCGACTGATCGACGCCGCACCCGCTGCCCCCGGCGCCCGCCCGGCACACTGGCCGCCGTGACCGACAGCTTCCCGCGCCGCCAGGCCCGCACCCGCCGGTTCACCCTCGGCGCCCCCCGCAGCTTCGCCCTCTCCCCCGACGGCGACCGCGTCGCGTTCCTGCGTAGCCGCGGCGGCACCGATCCGGTCACGTGCCTGTGGACGCTGGATCTCGCCACCGGCGAGGAGCGCCTCGTCGCCGACCCGGTGGAGCTGGAGGCGGGCGCCACCGAGGACCTCCCGCCCGAGGAGCGGGCGCGCCGGGAGCGCAGCCGCGAGCAGGCGGGCGGGATCGTCGGCTACGCCACCGACCGCCCGGTCACGATGGCCGCGTTCGCCCTGTCCGGCCGCCTCTACGTGACCGAGTTCACCGCCGGGCTGAGCCCGCGCCTGGTCGCCACGCCCGGCCCGGTGATCGACCCGCGGCCCGACCCGACCGGTGCTCGCGTCGCGTTCGTCAGCGGCGGCGCGCTGCACGTGCACGCGCTGATCCCGCGCACCACCGACGTGCTCGCCGAGCCGGAGAGCGGGACCGTCAGCTACGGCCTGGCCGACTTCGTCGCGGCCGAGGAGATGGGCCGGATGCGCGGGCACTGGTGGGCACCCGACGGCCGGGCGCTCGCCGTCGCCCGGGTCGACGACGCGCCGGTGGACCGCTGGCACATCGCCGATCCCGCGCACCCGGACCGCATCCCGGCGGTCGTGGCATATCCCGCGGCCGGCACCCCGAACGCCCGGGTGTCGCTGGAGATCGTCACGCTCGACGGGAAACGCACCCCGGTCAGTTGGGACGCCGGCCGCGACGAGTACCTCGCGCAGGTCGTCTGGGACGTCCACGCCCTGCTCGTCGTCGTGCAGCCGCGCGACCAGCGGGCGCTGCGCGTGCTGCGGGTCGACCCGGCGACGGGCGCGACCGAGCCGGTGCACGAGCAGCGCGACCCGGCGTGGGTGGACATCGTCCCCGGTGTCCCCGCGCACACCGGCAGCGGTGCGCTCGTCACCGCAGGCGACGACGGCGGCGCGCGGCGGCTGCTGGTGGACGGCGCGCCCGTCACCCCGGCGTCGCTGCAGGTCAGGGCGGTGCTCGACGTCGACGGCGACACGGTGCTGTTCGTCGCGAGCGCCGATGACCCGATCTCGACGGCGCTGTGGACGTGGGCGCCGGACGGGCTCTCACGCCGGACGTCGGAGGTGGGGGTGCACACCGGACGCCTCTGCGGCGCGAGCCTGCTCGTCGGCGCCCAGAGCCTCGACGCCGACGGCACGACCACCACCGTGCACCCCGCCGGCGCCGCCCCGGTCACGGTCGCGTCGCTGGCCGAACCGCCCGGGCTCGCCCTGCGGATCACCCTGCACACCGCGGGCGAGCGGGCGCTGCGCACCGCACTGCTGCTGCCGTCGTGGCACGAGCCCGGCACGCCGCTGCCGGTACTGATGGACCCCTACGGGGGGCCGCACGGCCAGCGCGTCGTCGCCGCGCGTGCCGCGCACCTGACCAGCCAGTGGTTCGCCGAGCAGGGCTTCGCCGTCGTCGTCGTGGACGGGCGTGGCACCCCGGGGCGCGGGCCGGCGTTCGAGCGCGCGGTGCACGGCGACCTCGCCACCCCCGTGCTCGACGACCAGTGCGACGCGCTGCACGCGCTCGCCGCCGAGCATCCCGACCTGGACCTGGGCCGGGTCGCCATCAGGGGGTGGTCGTTCGGCGGCTACCTCGCCGCGCTTGCGGTGCTGCGCCGCCCGGATGTCTTCCACGCCGCGGTGGCCGGGGCGCCCGTCACCGAATGGGCCCTGTACGACACCCACTACACCGAGCGCTACCTCGGCCACCCCCGCGATCACCCCGACGCGTACGCCCGGTCGTCGATCGTCGCGGACGCCGCCCGGCTCACCCGGCCGTTGCTGCTGGTGCACGGCCTCGCCGACGACAACGTCGTGGCCGCGCACACGCTGCGGTTGTCGTCGGCGTTGCTCGCTGCGGGCCGCCCGCACAGCGTGCTGCCGCTGTCGGGCGTCACGCACATGACCCCGCAGGAGGTCGTGGCCGAGAACCTGCTGCTGCTCCAGGTGCGGTTCCTGCGCGAGGCCCTCGGCGGGCCGCCGCGGTGAGCGCGCCGCGTCTGCCCCCCGGGCGCCGCTCTGGCAGGCTGGCACGTCCGGACCAGCCCAGGAGGACGCAGTGACCGCTCCCCAGCGACCCGAGATCGAGCCCGTCGACGGCCCCGCGCCGACGGAGCTGGAGATCACCGACATCACCACCGGCGACGGCGCGGAGGCACGCGCCGGGCAGGTCGTCACGGTGCACTACGTCGGCGTCGCCCATTCCACCGGCGAGGAGTTCGACGCCTCCTGGAACCGCGGCCAGCCCTTCCGTTTCCCGCTGGGTGCGGGCCGTGTCATCGGCGGCTGGGACCAGGGCGTGGTCGGCATGAAGATCGGCGGGCGGCGCCGGCTGGTGATCCCGCCGCACCTGGGCTACGGCGACCGCGGCGCAGGCGGCGCCATCAAGCCGGGCGAGACGCTGATCTTCGTCGTCGACCTGCTGGGCGTGAGCTGACCCCGGACCTGCGGCTCCTGCTGATCGCCGACACGCATCTGCCGCGCCGGGGCCGCGACCTCCCCGGGCCCTTGTGGGACGCCGTCGACGCCGCGGACGTCGTGATACACGCCGGCGACTGGTGCAGCGTCGAGCTGCTCGACGCGCTGCAAACCCGCGGCGCCCGGCTCGTGGGCGTCTACGGCAACAACGACGGCGCCGATCTGCGAGCGCGGCTGCCCGAGGTGGCCCACGTCGAGCTGGGCGACGTGCGGCTGGCGGTCGTGCACGAGACGGGCGCCGCGCCGGGCCGGGAGCGCCGGTGCGCGCGGGCCTTCGCCGACTCCGACGTGCTCGTCTTCGGCCACAGCCACATCCCGTGGGACACCGTCACGACCCGCCCCGACGGCTCCGCGCTGCGGCTGCTGAACCCCGGCTCGCCGACCGATCGCCGGCGCATGCCCACGCACACGTTCATGACGGCGCGGATCGGCGGCGGGCCGGGGTTGCACGACGTGGTCCTGCACCAGCTGCAGAGCTGAGCGGGTCAGCGCCGGGCGGCGTCGGTCGGCTTCGGGTCGCCCGGCACGTGCACGACGCTCGGGTCGCGCCGCGCTTTGATCAGGCTGGCGACGGTGGTGATCACCAGCACGCCCACGATGACGCTGAGCGACACCGCGATGCCGATCGTCGGCACCCCGAACGGCTCGCCGCCGTTGAGGAACGGCAGCGAGTTCTCGTGCAACGCCTCCAGCACGAGCTTCACCCCGATGAACCCGAGGATGATCGCGAGGCCGTAGGACAGGTACACCAGGCGGCTGAGCAGCCCGCCGAGCAGGAAGTACAGCTGGCGCAGTCCCATGAGCGCGAACGCGTTGGCCGTGAACACCAGGTACGGCTCCTGGGTGAGGCCGAAGATCGCCGGGATCGAGTCCAGCGCGAACAGCAGGTCGGTGAACCCGATGGCGAGCATCACCATCAGCATCGGCGTGGCCATCCGCCGGCCGCCCACGCGCACGAACGACTTCGCTCCGTGGAAGTTGTCGGTGACCGGGATGACCTTGCGGACCAGGCCCAGCGCGCGCGGCTCGGTGTACTCCTCGTCGTGGTCGGTGCCCTGCCGGACGAGGTTCACCGCCGTGATGACCAGGATCGCGGCGAAGATGTAGAAGACCCAGCTGAACGCTGCGATCGCCGCGGCGCCGACCGCGATGAAGATGCCCCGCATGATCAGCGCGATGACGATGCCGATGAGCAGCACGCGGTGCTGGTGCTCGGCCGGCACGGCGAACGCCCCCATGATGATGAGGAAGATGAACAGGTTGTCCACCGAGAGCGAGTACTCGGTGATGTAGCCGGCGAAGAACTCGCCCGCATACCCCCCGCCGGCGAAGTACCAGACGCCGAGGCCGAACAGCACCGCCAGCGCCATGTAGAACAGCACCCACCGGGTGGCCTCGCGGATCGTCACCGCATGTGGCTTGTGGTCGACCAGGAACAGGTCGGCGAGGATCACGGCGACGAAGCCGCCGATGGTGGCGAACCACAGCCACGTGGGGATGTTCACGAAAACCTCCGGGGTGTTGCGGGCAGCTACGAGCAGCCCGCGGTCTCTCCCATCGGCATGATGTGCGTGGCCGACCCATGACACCGGGTGACCTGCCGGGATCGGCGCAGCCACCGTGCTGACGATGCCATCGCGAACGGGATACTCCCCTGCGAGTGGCCTCCAGTGTGACGGATAGACCCCCGGATGCCCAACCAGGGCCGGCGCCGGGTGAGCGATCACACGTACGTGCCGCCGCGGTCAGGATCTCGACCGGCGTCTGCTGAGGGTCTCCTGAAGGTCGCGCCGGCACGTCACCGCACCCGCACCGGGGTTCGCCTAACGTGGACCTCGTGACCCCGACCAGGGCGGCGCTGGCCGCGGTGCTCGCGCTGCTGCTCGGCACGCTGGGCGCGCTGCCGGCCGCCGCGGCCACCCCCGGCGTGCGCATCTCCGAGCAGCAGGTGGACGGCGCGGGCGTGCGCCTCGACACCACGCTCTACCTGCCGGGCACCACCCCCGCGCCGGCGGTCCTGCTCGCGCACGGGTTCGGCGGCAGCAAGGCGTCCGTGGACGCTGACGCGCGCGAGCTTGCCGAGCGCGGGTTCGTCGTCCTGGCGTGGTCGGCTCGCGGGTTCGGCGCGAGCACCGGCCAGATCGCCCTCAACGCCCCCGACGCCGAGGTCGCCGACGCCCGCGCGCTCGTCGACTGGCTCGCCGCCCGCCCCGAGGTCGTCACCGACGCGCCCGGCGACCCGCGGGTCGGCATCACCGGCGCCTCTTACGGCGGCGCCGTCGCGCTGCTGCTCGCCGGATACGACCCGCGCGTGGACGCCCTGGCCCCGGTGATCACGTGGAACGACCTGGGCCAGGCGCTGTTCCCCAACGCCGCGGCCACCGCACCGCCGCCGGCCGACACCCCGGCGCGCGGCGCCTTCACCGGCGACGGGGTGTTCAAGCGCGGCTGGGCCGGGGTGTTCTTCTCCTCGGGCCGCTCCCGCGCCGGCGGCGTCGCACCGGGGGCGCCGGCCGGGGGCGGGCTCGGCGCGGCCGTACCGGAGGATGTGGACGACGACGTGGACCCGGCCACGACGACCACGCCGCCCGCAGACCCACCCGGCCCGGCGGCGCCGGCCGGCGGCATCTCCGCATCCGCCGGTCCCACGGGCGTCGCCGCGCCGGGCGGGCCGGCACCGGACGCGCCACCGGTCACCTGCGGCCGCTTCACCGCCGAGGCCTGCCGCGCCTACACCGAGGCCGCCGTCACCGGGCGGCTCTCGCCCGCCACGGCCGAGCTGCTGCGCCGCTCGTCGCCGGCCACGGTCGCGGACCGCATCACCGCACCCACGCTGCTCGTGCAGGGCGAGCAGGACACCCTGTTCGGGCTCGACCACGCCGACGCCACCGCCCGCCAGATCGCCGCGGCGGGCGGCACGGTGCGAATGCTGTGGTTCGGCGGTGGGCACGACGGGGGCGCGCCGAACGCCGCCGTGCGCGAGCAGCTCGGCGAGTGGTTCGACTTCCACCTCGCCGGCACCGGCGAGGACCCGGGCACCGGGTTCGGGTACGCCGTCGAGAGCGGTGTGCGCACCGGCAGCGACACCCCGACCGGCCGCACGATCGAGGCGGTCGCCTACCCGGGCCTCGCCGGGGGCGCCCCCGTCGGCACGCAGAACCTGGCGCTGGAGGGCGAGCCGCAGGTCGCGGTCCTGCCGCCGGGCGGCAACCCGGCGGCGATCACGTCGCTGCCGGGCCTGGGCGGGCGGATCGGCGGCGCCGGTGGGCGGATCGCAGCGGTCACCGCGGAGCTTCCGGGACAGTCCGCGCTGTTCTCCACGGCCCCGGTGACCGAACCCCTGCTCGTCGCGGGCTCCCCGCGGGTCACCGTGACGGTCGCGCGGGTGCCCGGCCAGCCCGGCGCGGCCGAGGCCGTGCTGTTCGGAAAGGTGTACGAGGTCTCCCCGGACGGCCTGCGGTCGTTGCTGGGCAGCGCGGTGGCCCCGATGCGGGTAGCGGTGCCCGCCGACGGCGCGGCCCGCGTCGTCGTCACCCTGCCCGCCGTGGCCGCTCCGATCGAGGCGGGCAACCGGTTGCTCGTCTCGTTCAGCACCACCGACCAGGGCTACGCCGCGCCGCTGGAACCCGCGGTGTGGCAGGTCGGGCTCGCGGCGGCGGAGCTGGCCGTCCCGGTCGTGCCCGGCGAGAGCGTCACCGCGAACACCGTGCCGCCGGGCCCCGCGGTCGGGATCGCCGGCGTGCTCGCGGCGGCGCTGCTGGCCTGGGCGGCGAGCCGCTGGTACGGCCGCCGCGCCGCCGTACCCGCACCGGAACCGGGCGCCCCGCCGCTGGAGATCCGCGACGTCGCCAAGACGTACAAGGGCGGCTACGCCGCGGTGAAGGGCGTGTCGTTCACCGTCGAGCGGGGGATGGTGCTCGGGCTGCTCGGCCCGAACGGCGCGGGCAAGACCACCGTGCTGCGGATGCTGATGGGCCTGATCCGCCCCACCGCGGGCACGATCCGAGCGTTCGGCGAGCCCGTCGCCGCGGGCGCGCCCGTGCTGGCCCGGATCGGGGCGTTCGTGGAGGGGCCGGGCTTCCTGCCGCACCTGTCCGGCGCGGACAACCTGCGCCTCTACTGGGCCGCGACCGGGCGCCCCACCGCGGAGGCACACCTCGACGAGGCCCTGGACATCGCCGGGCTCGGCGGGTCCATCGAGCGGCGCGTCGGCACCTACAGCCAGGGGATGCGCCAGCGCCTGGCGATCGCCCAGGCCATGCTCGGCCTGCCGGAGCTGCTCGTGCTGGACGAGCCGACCAACGGGCTGGACCCACCGCAGATTCACGCCATGCGGGAGGTGCTGCGCGCCTACGCCGCGGGCGGGCGCACGGTGCTCGTGTCGAGCCACCTGCTCGCCGAGGTGGAGCAGACCTGCACGCACGTCGTCGTCATGCACCACGGCAAGGTCGTGGCCGACGGCGCGGTGGACGACATCATCGCGGGTGGCGGCGCGGCGACCTTCGCGGTGAGCGCGCCCGAGCGGGCCGCCCAGGTGCTCGGCGAACTGTCGGGGGTGCGCGAGATCGAGGTCGACGGCCCGGGCACCGTGCACGCCGAGCTCAACGGCACCCCGCGTGCCGATGCCGTCCGCGCGCTCGTCACGGCCGGGATCGACGTCGCCGGGGCCGGGCCGCGGCGGCGCCTTGAGGACGCGTTCCTCGCACTCGTCGGGGAGGACCGGTCGATATGAGCACGCCCGCCACCGGGTACCGCCCGCACCACACGCTGCCGCTGCGGGTGGAGCTCGTGCGCCAGCTCAGGCGCCGCCGCACGCAGGTGGCGTTCGGGCTCACCGCGCTGCTGCCGGTGCTGCTGTGGGTCGCGTTCGAGCTGGCCGACGACGGCCCGCCCACGAGCTCGCTCAACCTCGTCGACCTCGCCAAGGGCAGCGCCGCCAACTTCGCGGTGTTCGCGCTGTTCGCCTCGGCCGGATTCCTGCTCGTGGTGGTCGTGGCGCTGTTCTTCGGCGACACCGTGGCGTCGGAGGCCTCCTGGTCGAGCCTGCGCTACCTGCTCGCGGCGCCGATCCCGCGAGCCCGGCTGCTGCGCCAGAAGGCGATCGTCGCCGGGGTCCTGTCGCTGGCCACGATCCTGCTGCTGCCGGTGGTGTCGTTGCTGGTCGGGGCGCTGGCGTACGGCACGGGCAACCTGGTGAGCCCCACCGGGGAGTCGCTCACCTTCGCCACCGCCGCCGGCCGCGTGCTGCTGGGGGCGCTCTACATCGCGGTGCACCTGGCCTGGGTGGCGGCGCTGGCGATGCTGCTCTCGGTGTCCACCGACGCCCCGCTGGGCGCGGTCGGCGGCGCGGTGATGGTGTCGATCGTGTCGCAGATCCTCGACCAGATCACCGCGCTGGAGGACCTGCGCGACTACCTGCCCACCCACTACGCCAACGAGTGGGCCAACCTGCTCGCCCAGCAGGTCGACTGGGGCGACATGACCCGCGGGGTGCTCTCGGCCGTCCTCTACGCCGCGGTGTTCGGGGCGCTCGCGGTGTGGCGCTTCGCCCGCAAGGACGTCACGAGCTGACGGCGCCGGTGGGAGCACAGCTACGTCACCGGCAAAAAAGACGTTCTGCATCTACGTCGCCGACTCCGAGGATCTCATTCAGGAGCACTCCGACCGCAGCGGTTACCCGGCCAGCGTGGTGACCCCGGTGACCGGGATGATCGACCCGGTCACGGCCGAGGGATAGCTGCACT
>JBQTJE010000158.1:0-26372 GCA_052387455.1 Pseudonocardia sp. | reverse complement strand
GGCGGGGGGCCCGGCCCCGCCCGGGGGGGGGTTTTGCTGGGCCCCCCGGCCAACTATGGTGTGGGGGGGTGTGGGGGCCCGCCCCCCCGCTTTCTGGGGGGGGCGGCCCCCACACTCCTTTTTGGGTTCGGGGTCCGGCGGAACCTGGGTTGTCCACCTCGACCTGAGTTGTCCACAGGCAGCGGAATCGGTCTGGTCGTCCGGCGTGTCGCGGGGCAGGCTCGTTCGCATACGGATCAGCGAACGATGGGCGGACACAATGAACGAGACCTACACGACCGTTGCCGGGAACATCGTCGGTGCGATCACGAAGCGGACGCTCGCGGACGGGACCGCGGTCGCCGGTTTCCGGATCGCGAGCAACGAGCGGCGCTGGAACAAGACGTCCGGCAGCTGGGGTGACGGCGACCGGCTCTTCATGGCCGTCACCTGCTGGCGCCGCCTGGCCGAGAACGTCGCGGCGTCCTTCGTCGCAGGTGACCCGGTGGTGGTGCACGGCAGGCTCTACACGCGGGAGTACACGAAGGACGGCACCAGGAACTGGGTCGTCGAGCTCGAGGCCCTCACGGTCGGCCCAGATCTCAGCCGTTGTTCGGTGGCGATCAATCGGCCGCCACGCATCGACTCACCGCCGGACGAGGAGGGTGAGCGCGCCGGGCCCGGAGAGGGTGCGAGCCACGTGCCGGCCCGGATCGAGGCGGGCGTCGGGGCCTGAGCAGCGCGGAACTACCATCGTGGTCGTGGCGGACTTCATCTACACCATGCAGAAGGTACGTAAGGCACACGGGGACAAGGTCATCCTCGACGATGTCACGCTGGCGTTCCTGCCGGGTGCGAAGATCGGTGTCGTCGGGCCCAACGGCGCCGGCAAGTCGACGGTTCTGAAGATCATGGCGGGGCTGGAGCATGCGAACAACGGGGACGCGTTCCTCGCTCCCGATGCCACGGTCGGCATCCTCCAGCAGGAACCTGCGCTGAACGAGGACAAGACGGTGCTGGGCAACGTCGAGGAAGGGCTCGGCGAGATCAAGGCGCAGCTCGACCGCTACAACGCGATCGCCGAGAAGATGGCCACCGACTACACCGACGAGCTGATGGAGGAGATGGGGCAGCTCCAGGAGGTGCTCGACCACTCCGACGCGTGGGATCTCGACTCCCAGCTCGAGCAGGCGATGGACGCCCTGCGGTGCCCACCGCCGGACTCGCCCGTCACGACCCTGTCGGGAGGTGAGCGGCGGCGGGTGGCGCTGTGCAAGCTGCTGCTGAGCAAGCCCGACCTGCTCCTGCTCGACGAGCCGACCAACCACCTGGACGCCGAGAGCGTGCTCTGGCTGGAGCAGCATCTCGCCGGCTACGCGGGGGCGGTGCTCGCGGTCACCCACGACCGCTACTTCCTCGACAACGTCGCCCAATGGATCCTCGAGCTCGACCGGGGCCGCGCCTACCCCTACGAGGGGAACTACTCCACCTACCTGGAGAAGAAGGCAGCCCGGCTGGCCGTGCAGGGGCGCAAGGACGCCAAGCTCCAGAAGCGGCTCGTCGACGAACTGGCGTGGGTTCGGTCGGGCGCCAAGGCCCGCCAGGCCAAGGGCCGGGCCCGGCTGCAGCGCTACGAGGAGATGGCGGCCGAGGCCGAGAAGCACCGCAAGCTCGACTTCGAGGAGATCCAGATCCCGGCGGGTCCGCGGCTGGGCAACGTGGTGGTGGAGGTCGACCACCTCGACAAGGGCTTCGACGGCCGGGTGCTCATCAAGGACCTGTCGTTCTCGCTGCCCCGCAACGGCATCGTCGGCGTCATCGGCCCCAACGGGGTCGGCAAGACGACGCTGTTCAAGACCGTCGTCGGGCTGGAGCATCCGGACTCCGGGACGGTGCGGGTCGGGGACACGGTGAAGCTGTCCTACGTCGACCAGAACCGCGCGGGGATCGACCCCAAGAAGAACGTGTGGGAGGTCGTCTCCGACGGGCTCGACCACATCCGCGTCGGGCAGCAGGAGATGCCGTCGCGGGCCTACGTCGCGGCGTTCGGCTTCAAGGGTCCTGACCAGCAGAAACCCGCTGGGGTGCTGTCGGGCGGGGAGCGCAACCGGCTGAACCTGGCGATGACCCTCAAGCAGGGCGGCAACCTGATCCTGCTCGACGAGCCGACCAACGACCTGGACGTGGAGACGCTCGGCTCGCTGGAGAACGCGCTGGAGCAGTTCCCGGGATGCGCGGTGGTGATCTCACACGACCGGTGGTTCCTGGACCGCGTCTGCACCCACATTCTCGCCTGGGAAGGCACCGACCAGAACCCGGCGGACTGGTTCTGGTTCGAGGGCAACTTCGAGGCGTACGAGAAGAACAAGGTCGAGCGGCTCGGTGCCGACGCCGCCCGGCCGCACCGGGTGACCTACCGGAAGCTCACGCGGGACTGAGCGACCGGCGCCAACGGCTCGCCGGGTTGGTCCGGCGAGACCCACGAGGAGCAACGGAGCGCCCGTGACGACCGAGACCGGACCGCGCACGTACGACGCCGAGCTCGCCGCGCTGGGCGAGCTCTATGCCCGCCACGCGCCGGACCTGCGCCGGCGGGAGCCGGTCGCGGTGCTGCTGGCGGCGGCCCGGTCGCATCGCGTCCTCGCCCGTCGGCGCGCCGCCGGCACGCCGACCGTGCGCGTCGGCGCCGGGTCGGGGAGCGCGGGTCCGATCGTGGAGGTCGTCACCGACGACATGCCGTTCCTCGTGGAATCGGTGCTGGGGGCCGTCCGCCGGGCGGGTGCGGAGGCGGCGCGGGTCGTGCACCCGATCGTCGTGGTCCGCCGGGACGCCGGCGGCGAGCTGACGGAACTGCTCACCACCGCCGATCCCGTGCAGCCGCCCGCGGGCGCGATCGTCGAGTCGTGGCTGCGGGTGGAACTGGCGTCCGCGGTCGTCGGCCCGGACGAGCTGCGGGAAGCGCTGGAGGAGGTGCTGCGCGAGGTCCGGGAGGTCATCGCCGACGTCGAGCCGATGGTGAGTCGGGCTCGCGCGGTTGCTGCCGACCTGGTCGAGGATCCCGGGTCCGTCCCCGCCGGTGGCCCGCAGGCCGCCGAGATCGCGGACCTGCTGCGCTGGCTCGCCGATGGCCACCTCGCGTTCCTCGGGTACCGCTACTACGCGGGTGACGACGAGGAGCACCTCGAACCGGACGGCGAGGGGCTCGGCGTGCTGCGCCGCGACACCCGCGCGAGCCGGGCCTTCGCGCCGCGGGCCGACACCACCGGCGCGCACCGCCTGCGCCACGAGCCGCTCGTGATCACCCGGGCCGGTCTCAAGGGTCCGCTGCGCCCGGTGCACCCGTACTACCTGTCGGTGCGCACCGCCGACGCGCACGGCCTGCTCACCGGGGAGCACCGCTTCCTCGGCATGCTCACCGTGCCGGCGCTGTACGAGAGCGTGCTGGACATCCCCGTCGTGCAGCGCCGCGTGCGTGACGCCATCCACCGGGCCGGGTTCCCGCTGGACTCCTACTCCGGCCAGCAGATGCTCGAGGTGATCTCGGGGTTGCCCCGGGAGGAGCTGTTCGGCGCCGACGAGCAGCGCCTGCACGACACCGCGACCGGTGTGCTGGCCATCGCCGGGCGCCGCGCCGTGCGGCTGTTCCTGCGGCGCGACCCGTACCGGCGGTTCGTGTCCGCCCTGGTGTACCTGCCGCGCGACCGGTACACGACGGCGTCGCGGACCGCGGTGGCGGAGGTGCTGCGCGCGCGGATCGGCGGCGGCGAGGTGGACCACACCGCGCGCGTGTCGGAGTCCAGCCTCGCGATGGTGCACTTCACCGTCCACACCGAGCCCACCGCACCGGGATTCGACACGTACTTCGGGCCGTCGGCCGAGGCCGCCACCGAGGCGCTCCAGGACGAGCTCACCGCCGCGGTCCGCAGCTGGGACGACCGGTTCCTCGCTCAGCCCGGCTGCGAGGGCGCGACGGCCGGGCTCCTCGACGGCGTGCCGGAGGCCTACAAGGCCGGTGTGGAACCGGCGCACGCGGTGGAGGACCTGCGGCGGATCGCCGCGCTCGACGGGCCCGGCGCGTTCGACGTGCGCGTGCACGCCGGAGCGTCGGCGGCTGAACGTCGCTTCACGCTCTACCTCGGGGGCGCGCCCGCCACCCTCACCGCGGTGCTCCCGCTGCTCCAGCAGCTCGGCGTGGAGGTCCTCGACGAGCAACCCGCCGAGTTCCTGCGGCCCGACGGGCTGCGCTGCTGGCGCTACGACTTCGGGTTGCGGCTCGACGACGCCACCCGGGCCGCCCTGGCCGCGCGGCCGGCGGGCGACCTCGAGCACGAGTTCTGCGACGCGTTCTCGGCGGCCTGGCGGGGCGACGTCGAGAGCGACTGGTTCAGCCCGCTCGTGCTGCGGGCCGGGTTGCCGTGGCGCGACGTGGCGGTGCTGCGCGCCTACGCCCGGTACGCCCGCCAGGTCGGCGTCGCCTACGGGATGGTCTACATCGCCGACACGCTGCTCGCCCACGCCGAGGCGGCGCGCGCGCTGATGGCGCTGTTCCACGCCCGGTTCGACCCGGCGACCGCCCCCGACGAGCGGCCCGCCGCCCTCGCCGCGGCGCTCGCCCACGTCGAGGGGCTGATCGAGGCCGTCACCGGCCTCGACGCTGACCGCATCCTGCGTGCGTACGTCATCGGGATCACCGCCACGTCGCGCACGAACTGGTACCGGCGGCGGCCCTACATCTCGTTCAAGGTCGACCCGACCGCGGTGCCCTACATGCCGCTCCCGCGCCCCCGGTTCGAGATCTTCGTCTACTCGCCGCGAGTGGAGGGCGTCCACCTGCGGTTCGGGCCGGTCGCCCGGGGCGGGCTGCGCTGGTCGGACCGCCCGCAGGACTACCGCACCGAGATCCTCGGGCTGGTCAAGGCCCAGCAGGTGAAGAACGCGGTGATCGTGCCGGTCGGCGCGAAGGGCGGCTTCGTGGTGCGGCGCCCCGACGCCGACGCCGACGAGGTGCGGGCCTGCTACCGCACGTTCGTCAGCGGGCTGCTCGACGTCACCGACAACCTCGACACCACCGGCGGGTCGAGCGTCACGGTGCCGCCGCCGGACGTCGTGCGCCACGACGGCGACGACTCCTACCTCGTCGTCGCCGCGGACAAGGGCACGGCACGGTTCTCCGACCTGGCCAACGAGGTGGCGGCGTCCTACGGGTTCTGGCTCGGCGACGCGTTCGCGTCCGGCGGGTCGGTCGGCTACGACCACAAGGCCATGGGCATCACCGCCCGCGGCGCCTGGGAGAGCGTGCAGCGGCACTTCCGCGAGCTGGGCGTCGACACCCAGAGCGAGGAGTTCACGGTCGTCGGGATCGGGGACATGTCCGGGGACGTGTTCGGCAACGGGATGCTCCTGTCCCCGCACATCCGGCTGGTCGCCGCGTTCGACCACCGGCACGTCTTCGTCGATCCCACCCCCGACGCGGCCCGCTCCCACGCCGAGCGGGCCCGGCTCTTCGCGCTGCCCCGGTCGTCGTGGGACGACTACGACCGCAGCCTCATCAGCCCGGGTGGGGGGGTGTGGCCGCGCACCGCGAAGGCGATCCCGGTGGGCCCGGAGATGCGCGCCGCCCTCGGCCTGACCCACGACGGCCTGAACCTCAGCCCCCCGGAGCTGGTGGCGGCGATCCTGCGGGCTCCGGCGGACCCGCTGTGGAACGGCGGCATCGGCACCTACGTCAAGGCCGCCGACGAGACCCACGCCGAGGCCGGCGACAAGGCCAACGACGCCGTGCGCGCGGACGGGCGCGAGCTGCGGGTCAAGGTCGTCGGCGAGGGCGGCAACCTCGGGCTCACCCAGCGCGGGCGCATCGAGTTCGCCCGGGCCGGCGGCCGGCTCAACACCGACGCGATCGACAACTCCGCGGGTGTCGACTGCTCCGACCACGAGGTCAACATCAAGATCCTGCTCGACCGGCTGGTCGCGTCCGGCGAGCTCGCGCGGGAGGCGCGCGACGTGCTGCTGGCCGAGATGACCGACGAGGTCGCCGAGCTGGTGCTCGCCGACAACCGCGACCAGAACGCGGTCCTGGGGATCGCCCGCGCGCACGCCCCCGCCATGGCCGGGCCGCACGGGCGGCTCACCGCCGAACTGGCCGAGCGCGCCGGGCTGGACCGGCGCCTGGAGGTGCTGCCCGACGACGCGGGATTCGCCGCGCTGGAGGCCGCCGGCCGCGGGCTCACCAGCCCCGAGCTGTCCACCCTGCTCGCCCACGCGAAGCTCGACCTGACCGCCCGCGTGCTCGGCACGAGGCTGCCCGACGCGGGGGCGTTCGCGGCGCGGCTGCCGGAGTACTTCCCGAGCCCGCTGCGCGAGCGCTATCCCGCCGCGCTCGCCGCCCACCCGCTGCGCCGCGAGATCGTGGCGACCCAGCTCGTCAACGAGATGGTCGACGGCGGGGGGATCTCCTACGCATTCCGGCTGGGCGAGGAGCTCTCGGCCGGGCCGGACGACGCGCTGCGCGCCTACGCCGTCACGACCGCGGTGTTCGACCTGCCCCGGCTGTGGCGGCGGCTGCGCGGCGAGAATCGCCCCGGCGACGGCCCGGCGGTCGAGCTGCCGACGGCCGTGGCCGACGCCGTGGTGCTGGAGTCACGGCGGTTGCTGGACCGGGCGTCGCGGTGGGTCCTCACCAACCGGCCGCAACCCCTGGCGGTGGGCGCGGAGGTCGCGCGCTTCGCCGCCACCGTCGGGGCGCTGCGCGCGCGGTTGCCCGAGCTGCTGCGCGGCCGGGAGCGGACCGTCGTGGGGCGGCACGCGGAGGAGCTCGTCGCGGCGGGGATGCCGGTCGCGGACGCCGCGGCCTGCGCCGCCCTGGTGTACGGCTACGGGCTGCTCGACGTCGTCGAGATCGCCGAGATCGCCGAGCGCGACCGGGAGCCGCGCGAGCCCGGCGAGGTGGCACGGCTGTACTACGCGCTGTCCGAGCACCTGGGCATCGACGCGGCGCTCACGTCGGTGAGCCTGCTCGAACGGGGCGATCGCTGGCACGCGCTCGCCCGGCTCGCCCTGCGCGACGACCTCTACTCCTCGCTGCGCGCGATCACCCTCGACGCGCTGCGCGAGGCGCCCCCCGACACCGACGTCGAGGCCGCGATCGCGCTGTGGGAGCGGGCGAACAGCTCGCGGCTGGTGCGGGCGCGGTCGGCGTTGCAGGAGGTCGCGACGTCGGAGCGGCTGGACCTGGCGACGCTGTCGGTGGTGTCGCGCCAGCTGCGGGGGCTCGCCAGGTAGCCGGTGCGGCGACGGGCGCGGGGGGTGCGGGCGCGGGCGGTGCGGGGCGCGGCGGGGCCGGTGCGGGCGCTCTGGGAGGCTGACCGTCGTGGCCCGTTTCGTCGCGCAGGTGCCGGTCCGCTGGACCGACCAGGACTCTTACCGCCACCTCAACCACGCCCGCACCGTGACGCTGCTGGAGGAGGCCCGCATCGAGTTCCTGTTCGGCGCCGCCTCGGCCGCGGGCGTCCCCGGGTTCTCGGCGGGACTGCTGGTCGCGGGCCTCAACGTCGACTACCGCAGGCAGGTCCCCTACCGGCCACGCCCGCTGCGGGTGTCGATGTGGGTCGACGAGCTGCGGGCCGCGTCGTTCCGGATCTCCTACGAGCTGCACGACGGCCCCGAACCTGCCGACGAGGTGGCCGCGACGGCGTGGACGCGGATGGCGATGGTGGACATGGCGGTCAACCGGCCGCGCCGGCTCACCGGCCCGGAACGCGCCTTCCTCGACCACTGGCGCGACGGTGACCCGGGCGGCGGGCGATGACCGCGCTGGCCGTCGCCGACCCGGCCGACCGCGACGACCTGGGCGCGTTCACCGCCCGCGTCGTCCGGCTCGACCCCACCGCGACCGTTCGGCTGCGTGGCGAGGACCGCGACGGCACGACCTACGTGACAGCGTGGGCGCCGACGCCGTTCGACGCGCTCGCGACCCGCTCGGTGCCCGGCCAGGTCGATCCCACCGACGTCACGGTGGCCGCGTCCGGGCTGCTCACGGCGCTGGCGGTGGACCGGGCAGCGGTCGTCGACCCGGGACCGGCGGTGCCGGTGCTGCTGGCGGACCTGCCCCCCGCGGACGGCTGGGCGGTGGTGGACGACGTCCCGGCCGCGGAGCTGGACGCGCTGGCCGAGCGCGGCCTGGTGATGGCACGTGAGAACGCCGGGCCGCTCGGGCCGCCCGCGTCGTTGCTCGACCAGGCGGTGCTCACCGTCCAGGGCGCGGGACCCGCGGTGAAGGTGCCGCTGCGGTGCCTGTTCGCGCTGTCCGGGATGGGCTTCCTCGGCTCCGGTCCGCAGGCCGCGCCCGGCGGTGACACGGTGCGTGTGTCGGCCACCGGTTCCTGGCTGCGGCTCGACGCCCGCTTCGGTGCGGTGGTGCGCCGCCGCGTCACGGCGCTCCCGCTGATCGTCGCCTGACTCGCCGGGCCTGACCCGACCGGGCTACCGGGCTACCCGATCGGGCCAGGTCACGTGACCTGCGCGGCGCCGTCGCCGTTGTCCCGGCTGATCGGTTCGGAGCCCGGGGGGACGCACGTCGATGATCGCACGACCATGCCTGCTCGCTGGGCTGACGATCGGTGCGCTGCTCGCGTCGTCGGCGCTCCCGGGGGGCGGCGCGGTCGCGGCCCCGGATCCGCCGCGCCCGCCGGTGTCCCGGGAACTGGCCGCCCTGCTCGCCGGTTCCCCGTTCGCCGCGGAGATGGTGCTGGTGCACGGCCGCGACGCCGCCGCCGCCGATGCGGCGGTCCGGGCGTCCGGGATGCGCAAGGTCACCGAGTTCGAGAAGGTCGGCGTGGTGGTCGCGGAGGCGTCGACGGCCGAGGTCGAGGACGCGCGCAACCACCCCGGGGTCACCTACCTGGAGGCCCCGAAGGACATCGAGCTCATGACCGACACCTCGCACGAGGCCACCCGCGGCGCGGAGGCGAGCGTGTCCTTCCGGGGCGCGAACGGCTCCCCGCTCGACGGCACCGGGGTGAGCGTCGCGGTCGTCGACTCGGGCATCGACCCGAGCCACCCGGCGTTCACCGGCGGGAAGGTCGTGGCGAACCTGGAGTGCGACCCGCTGCGCGCGGCCGGGTGCCTCGACGTCGGCGACCGGCCCACCGACGAGCTCGGGCACGGCATGCACGTCGCGGGCGTGGCCGCGGGCAACCCGCGCACGCTGGCCGACGGCACCCGGGTGGGCGGTGCGGCCCCGGGCGCGAAGATCGTCTCGCTGGGCATCTCGGTCAACAACGCCTACGTCGCGGCGATGGCGGCGCTCAACTGGGTGCTGGAGAACCATGCGGCCCCGTGCGGCGCGGGTGTCGCCGCGGACACCTGCCCGCCCATCCGGGTCACCAACAACTCCTACGGCCCGCCCGGCGGGGGCGACTTCGACCCGGAGGAGGCCGAGGCGAAGATCCAGCGCGCGCTGGTCGCCGAGGGCGTGCTCACGGTCTGGGCCCACGGCAACGACGACGGCGACGGCACCGACAACCGCGGCAACCCGCCCGGCCAGGACCCGACACCGGGCGTCGTGTCGGTGGCCGCCCACACCGACCACGAGACCGGGGTGCGTGACGACCCGGGCCGGCCCAACCTCACGGCTTTCTCCTCCCGCGGCGCGATCGCCGACCCCGCCACCTGGCCGGACGTCTCCGCGCCGGGCGCGGAGATTCTCTCGGCGTGCCGGCTGCTGCTGCCGACCTGCCTCGGCGGCGGCGAGCCCCGCGACGGCGGCGACTTCGTGGAGCTGAACGGCACCTCGTTCGCCGCGCCGCACGTCGCCGGTGCGGCCGCGCAACTGTTCCAGCTGCGACCGGGCGCAACCCCGGGCGAGGTCGAGGACGCGCTCAAGGACGGCGCATTCCGATTCGACGACGACGGCGACTCCTACACCCGCGTCGGCGGGTACCGGACGTCGTTCGACAAGGGAGCGGGGCTGGTCGACGTCGTGGGTGCGGTCGAGGCGGCCCGTTCGGAGTAACCCGGCGCCGGCGGTGAACGGGCGGGCGCCGCGGCGCGTAGTAGGCCACGATGGCACCCACGACAGCGGCGACCACCCCGCAGGCGCGGCGGCCTCCTCCACCACGCGGCGCCGGCGCGGCCCGGCGCCGCGTGGTGGAGGAGGCCGATCTGCGTGACGAGGAGGGCCTGCGTGCCGCCCACCGGGCGCACGCGGGGGAACTGTTCCGCTTCGCGCTGCGCGGCCTCGGCGACCGGGGGACCGCCGAGGACGTGGTGCAGGAGGTGTTCCTGCGGGCGTGGCGCGCGGCGGACACGTTCGACGAGGGCCGGGCCGGGCTTCGGGTGTGGCTGTTCGCCATCGCGCGCAACGTGGTCGTCGACGTGGCGCGGCGGCGTGCCGTGCGCCCGGTGCAGCCGGTCGCGACCGAGACCCTCACCGCCCTCGCCGGCGGCGACGAGGGCTTCGACGAGGCGACGATGACGGCCTGGACCGTGGAGGAGGCGCTGCGCAGGCTCAGCGAGGAGCACCGCGTGGCGCTGGTCGAGACCTACCTGCGGGGCCGCCCGTACGCGGAGGTGTCCGCGGAGCTGGGCGTGCCGGTGGGCACCCTGCGCACCCGGGTGTTCTACGGGCTGAAGGCGCTGCGGGTGGCGCTGGACGAGATGGGGGTCGCGCTGTGACGAGAAGGGTCGATCAGTGACGAGGGTGCAGTGGTGACCGACGAGCACCGGCTGCTGCGCGAGCAGGTCGGCGCCTACGCGCTCGGCCAGCTCGACGGCGCGCCGTGGCAGGCGGTGCACGACCACCTGGCGACGTGCGCCGCGTGCCGCGCCGAGCACGACGAGCTGGCCCCGGTCGCGGACCTGCTCAGCGTCGCGCGTGACCGGATCGGCCCGGTCGATCCGCTGGACCCCGGTGCGGACGGTCCGCCGCTGTCGCCCGAGCTGCTCGCGCAGGTGCGGGCGGGCGGGTCGCAGGCGCGGTCGGCGCGTCGGTCGGCACGGCGGTCGGTACGGCGGTCGGTACGGCGGTCGGCACGGTGGTCGGTACGGACGGTGCCGCTCGCGGCGGCCGCCGCGGCGGTGCTCGTGGCGGCGGTCGCGGGCTTCGGGACCGCGGCGCTCGCCGGTGCGGTGCCGCAGGAGGCCGTCGCGGTGCGGGCCCTCGACCCGGACGTCCGGGCGCAGGCGGGGCTGGTCCCGCACACGTGGGGGATGGAGGTCAAGCTCGTCGCGACCGGGTTCGACCCCGGGATGCGCTACCGCGTCACCGTCACCGACGACGCGGGCCGCACCGTCGGCGCGGGGGAGTTCCTCGGCACCGGCATGCAGGAGATGCGCTGCAACCTCAACTCGTCGGTGCTGCGCGCGGTCGCGGCGACGGTGCAGGTGACCGACGCCGGCGGCCGGGTGGTGCTCGACGCCACGGTCTGACGTGGTGTGCGCGCGCCGGTGGCGGGTAGGCGACGGGCATGACCGATCGACTCGCGCTCGTGTACCGCGGCAAGGCGGCCCGCCCGGTGGGCTGCGCGGAAGCGGTCGCCGCGGCGCTGCTCGGCACCGGCATGGAGGTGCGGTTCGTCGGGCCGAAGGAGGAGCTGCGGCTCACCCCGGGCGTGCTGGACCGGGCCGCGCTCTACGCCCAGCCCGGCGGCGGTGAGCTGGGCCCGGCGTACCGGCGGATGCGCCGCCGCGCCGGGGTGCTGCGGGACTACGTGGCGGGCGGCGGGTGCTACCTCGGGTTCTGCCTCGGCGGCTACCTCGCGGGCGCGACCCCGGGGTTCGGGCTGCTGCCCGGGGACACCGACCAGTACCTCGCGACGGACGGCGCCACCGTCGACCACGACGGCGACGCCCTGGTGGAGGTGGCCTGGCGCGGGCGGCGGCGGTGGCTCTACGCGCAGGACGCGCCGGTGTTCCTGCTCGACGGCGACCTCGACAGGGACACGAGCGCCGACGTGCTCGCCCGCTACCCGAACGGCACGGTGGCGGCGCTGGTGGCGCCGTTCGGGGCGGGCGCGGTGGGGGTGGTCGGGCCGCACCCGGAGGCGGGCGCGGACTGGTTCGCCGACGCCGGGCTGCCGGTGCCGGGCCCGCCCGCACACGACCTGGTCGTCGATCTCGCCACGACGACGCTGCGCCGCGCGGCGCGCGGGCGAGCCCCGCACACCGATCTCACGCGCGGCGGGTAGTCGACGCTCGTGACGGTCCCGAGGTTCGTTCGCACTGCTGTCCTGACGATCGGGTTGGTCGGGGCGTGCACCGTCCCGGCCCAGGACGGGCGCGCGGCGCCGTGGCCGCAGCGCCCGGTCGTCGAGCTGGGCTTCGAGGTGGCCGACGACCTCGGCTCGGTCACCGGCCGGGAGGTGGTCGTGTTCACCCCCGACGCCGAGGTCTGCGAGCTGGTGTTCCGGCTGTGGGCGAACAAGCCGACGACGGTCGACGACGGCACGTCGACGGTCCTCACCGGCGCGACCGTGGACGGTGCGCCGGTGACGCCGCGGCTGGAGCCGGCGGGCGCGCCGGACGGCGCGCCGGGCACGCTCGCGGAACTGCCGCTGCCCGCGTGCGTGCCCGCGGGCAACCCGATCCGCGCGGAGCTGGAGTTCACCGTCGCGCTGGGGGAGGACTCCGACGAGCGGGTCGGCCACGCCCCCGGCGCGGAGGTGGCGTGGCTGGCCACCGCGTTCCCGATGCTCGCCTGGGTGCGCGGGGAGGGCTGGGTGCGCGACGACGCCGTGGAGATGGCGGGGGAGACCGTCACGTCCGAGGACTTCCGCCTCGCCGCGCTCGACGTCACCGCCCCCGAGCGCTACGCGGTGCTCGGCACGGGCACCCCCGGGGACACCCGGCCCGGCGCCGCGCCGGGCACCGTCACCCACCGGTTCACCGCGGCGGCGGTGCGCGACGTGAGCGTGGCGGTCGGCGCGTTCGACGTGGTCGAGCGGGACGCGGGCGGCACCCGGCTGCACGTCGGCGTGCCCAGGTCGGGTAGCCGCGTGGACGCCGCAGGTTGGGCCGACGAGCTTGCCGAGCAGCTCGGACGCCTGGAGGAGATCCTCGGGCCGCACCCGTACCCGCATCTCTGGGCTGCGGTGCTGCCGCCGCTGGCCGACGGCGTCGAGTTCCCGACGGCGCTGCTGTTCGGCGACGTCGGCGAGCGCACGATCCCGGCGCTGGCCGCGCACGAGCTGGCGCACCAGTGGGTCTACGCCCTCGTCGGCAACAACCAGGCCCGCCACCCGTGGATCGACGAGGCGTTCGCGACCTACGCGCAGGCCCGGGCCGCCGGGCAGGAGGACTTCTACTCGCTGGACGACGTGCGCGGGCGTGTCGAGGGTGAGCTCGGCGAGCCCATGGAGTACTGGGCGCGGACCGGTGGGTTCGGCCGGTACGTGCGCGGGGTCTACGACCAGGGCGCGGCGGTGCTGCTGGAGGGCAGGCGGCGCGCGGGCGAGGACCGGTTCGACGAGGCGCTGCGCGGCTACCTCGACGCCAACGCGCACCGGGTCGCCGGGCCGGGCGACGTCGAGGCCGCGTTCGCCGGCGTCCCGGAGGTGCTGGAGCTGCTCAGGGAGTACGGCGCGCTGCCGCCGGGCGCGTGAACGCCCGCCCGGCCGAGCGGGACAGCCACGTCACGAACCGTTCCAGCGGGCCGCGACCGAACGCCGCCTGCCAGCCCACGGCGATCAGCACCGCGGCGCCGACCTGCACGAGGTAGCCCGCGAGCGGGCCGAAGACGTCGAGCGGGGAGTTGAGGAACAGCACGTGCGCGACGTAGAGGGTGAGGATCATCGCCCCGGTCGCGGCGAGCGGGCCCCGCACGGCGGCGGCGACGCGGCGCGCCCGCGGCGGGTGCGTGACGGTCGCCAGCAGCAGCATCAGCCCGAGCACGGCCAGGGCGGTGCCGGTGGTGTGCAGCAGGTCCAGCGGAGTGGACGTGTGCTGGGTGTCGACGGCGAGCCACCACCAGGTCGTGGTGGGCACGTTGCCCTCGGCGCCGAACTCGAGCACCGCCGCGGTGACCTCGGGGGCGGTGGCGGCCTCGATCGCCGCGCGGCCACCGAGGTCGAGCAGCGCCCGGGAGGTGACGGTCGCCGCGGCCGCGAGCCCGACCCCGACCGTGGCGAGCGTGACCGCGACGTGCCGGGAGGTGAGCGTGAGCCGCCCGACGACCAGGCCCGCGCACAGGTATGCCACCCAGGGCAGCGCCGGGTAGTAGCCGGTGAGGGTCAGCTCGGCGAGCAGCCCGAGCGGGTCGGTGAGCAGATACTCGATCGACGGGTTGGTCAGGCGCGGCTGCGGCAGCGCGGGGCGCACGGCGAAGCTCAGCGCCGGCATCGAGACCGCGGCCAGCAGGCCCACCGTCGCGACCGCGCCGGTGGGCAGCATCACCAGCGGGATGGCCAGCACGAACAGCACGGCGTAGTAGGGCAGGATCACCGCGGCGTTCGCCGCGTCGGTGACACCGAGCGCGAGCCCGATCGCGCCGATCGCGAGGCCCCGCACCAGCAGTGCCGCCGCCACCCCGATCCGGCCGTCGACGACCCGGCGCCGCCCGGTGGTGAACGCGACGCCCGCCGCGGCGAGCAGCGCGAACAGGGCCGCCGAGCGGCCCCCGGCGAGGGTGTGGGCGAGCGAGGCGCCACCGTCCGGGGCCTGGGTGAGCAGCGCGTGGGTGGCCATCATGCCCAGCAGCGCCAGCCCGCGGGCGGCGTCGACGCCGGCCAGACGTCCGGGCGGGGCGGGCCGGGGCGCGGGTGCCGCGGCCCGGCCGGGGTTCAGCGCGGAGCGGGCCGAGCGGGTGCGCGTGCCCGCCTGCAGGAGCTGTGTCGCTACGTCCGTGGGGTGGGTCATGCGGCGATCTCCTGGGTCTTCTCGGGGTCGATGCGGTGGCGCCCGCCGCGCCAGTCCTGCTCGGCGGCGCCCTGGGCCGGGATGCCCCGCCAGCGCGTCCCCGCGGGCAGTTCCTCGCCCTTCATCAGCAGCGACAGCGGGTCGAGCGCGGCGCCGGGGCCGACCACCGCGTCGTAGAGGACGATGGAACGCTCGCCGACGCTCGCGCCGTCGCCGACGGTGACCGTCGACATCTTCATCACGCGGTCCTCGAACAGGTGGGTCTGCAACGACACCCCCGGCCCGACGGTGGCGTCGGAGCCGACGCGGGCGAGGTCGAACTCGGTGAGCAGGGTCGTGCCGATCCAGCTGCGCGCGCCGATCCGGGCCCCGAACAGCCGCAGCGCCGGCGGCAGCATCGGCGTCCCGGCGAGCGCGCCGACCAGCGCCGGGACGGCCGCGGCCTCGTAGAACCCGGTGACGAGCTCGGTGCGGCGCACGAAGCGGCTCCACAGTGGCTCGACCCGGGGCCGGTAGCGGCCGACCACCAGCCATTTCAGGAGCACGACGACGAGCACCACCGCGACGCTCGCGGCCAGGGCCAGCAGCGGGGCCAGCGCGACGGCGGCCGCGAGCGACGTGACCTGCACCAGGTCGGAGAGCGCGTAGAGGTAGCCGAACACGGCCAGCGACACCAGCGACGCGGGCCCGGCGACCCGCAGCGACTCGATCGCGAGCCGCTCGGTCACCCGCCACGGCGAGGGGGCGAAGGTGAGCCGGTCGGAGAACGCACCGCTCTCCTCGCGCTGCGGCAGGTAGATCGCCGGCGAGCCCAGCCAGCTCGTGCCGGCGGGCACGCCGGCGGCTGGCGGGACGGTGTGCACGCCGATCAGCGAGTCCTCGGCCGTGGTGGTCCCGGCGGGGACGAACCCGGCGTTGCCGACGAACGCCCGCTCGCCGATGCGGGTGGGCAGCAGCGCCACCCGGCCGTTGTAGAAGGTGGCGCTGCCGATGGAGACGATGTCGGCGACGAAGCTGCGCCGTCCGAGCGCGAGCAGGTCGGGGTCGAAGTAGGCCATCGTGGACAGTTCCGCGCCGCGGCCCACCTTCGCGCCGAGCGTGCGCAGCCACACCGGGGTGAACAGCGTCGCGTACATCGAGTTGGTCAGCGTGAGGCTGGACTCCAGCAGCTTGTCGGCCATCCACTTGCGCAGCCCGAACCCGGACCGCGCCTCGTGCACGCCCGGGGGCGTGCGCGGCAGGACCAGCCGCCGGACCGCCGCCACCAGCGTGCACACCGTGACGACGAACACCGGGCCGGCGAGCGCGGCCGCGACCAGCCCGGCCATCGCGCCGTAGGTGAGCAGCGCGTACCAGACGAGCACGGCGCTGGGCGCGACGGTGGCGAAGGAGACCAGCTCCAGCGCGGCGGCGCCGAGCTTGGCGGCCACGAGCTGGCGGCCCGTCCAGTCCGGCGGCGGCTCCATCCCGGCGAGGGTGTCCACGACCGGGTCGGCGTCGATCAGCGGGATCGTCGGCGAGCCGCCCCACCACTGCCCGGGCGGTACGAACTGGCCGTGCGCGACCACGGAGTGCTCGGCGACCGCGGCCACCGAGCCGACCGTCGCGCCCGGTTCCAGCACGCCGCTGGAGCCCACGTAGGCCCCGGTGTGCAGGGTGATCGGCGCGACGAGCACCCGCCCGTCGGCGACCGACCAGGGCCGGACCGTGACGTTGTAGCCGACGGTGACGTCGTCGTCGAGGCGCAGCAGGTGCGGCAGCGTGATCGTGGACGTGCCGAGGTGGCAACGCTCCCCGATCCGCGCGCCCAGCCGCCGCAGGTAGGGCGCCATCAGCGGCGACCCGCTCAGCAGCGGCAACGGGGCGGTGCGCGCCAGCAGGTCCACCGTCCACAGCCGCAGGTGCACCGCGCCCCACAGCGGGTGCCACCCGGGCGTCACGCCGCGGGCCAGCATCGGCACCAGCAACGGGGGGAGCAGCCAGCGCACCAGCAGGTAGCCGGCCAGCGCCGCGCCCGCGAATTGGCTGATCACCGCCGAGGCCCGGCCGTCGTTGATGTCGTAGACGAGCGTGATCGGTGTGGTGGCGGCGAGCACGAACAGCAGGTAGACCGCGGCCTGCACCAGCCCCGCGCCGGCGATGCGCCACCGGCCGTGGCGCAGCGGTTCGGGCCGCGGCAGCGGGGGCACCGCCCCCTCGGGCTCGCCGCCGCCGTCGAGGTGCGCGGCCAGCCCCCGCACCGTCGGGTTGCCGTAGAGGTCGCGCACGGCGGGGCTGGTGCCCACCCCGCGCTCGCGCAGCATCGACACCACCGTCGCGGCCAGCAGCGAGTGCCCGCCCAGGTCGTCGAAGAAGTTCGCCTCGACCGACAGCTCACCCGGCTCCAGCCCGAACGCGTCGGCCCACACCGCGGCGACCTGCTCCTCCAGCTCGCCCTCGGCCGCCACGACCGGGCCGGACGTCGCGACCAGGCGCCGTCCGGTCGGCGCGGGGAGCGCCCCGCGGTCGACCTTGCCGCTGGGCATCGTCGGCAACGACGCCACGACGTCGAGGTAGGACGGCACCATGTAGTCGGGCAACCGGCGGCGGAGCTGCTCGTGGAGTCGGTCGGCGGGCTCGTCGGCGCGATCGTGGGGGACGACGTACGCGGCCAGCTCGGAGCGGCCCTCGCCCACCTCCACCAGCGCCGCGACGGCGCTGGCGATCCCGCCGTCCTCCAGCAGCACGTTGTCGATCTCGCCGAGGTCCACCCGATGGCCGCGGATCTTGACCTCGGCGTCGGCGCGGCCGAGGTAGGTGATGCGGCCGTCGTCGGTCCACTGGCCGAGGTCGCCGGTGCGGTAGATGCGCTCGCCGCGGTGCTCCACGAACCGCTCCGCGGTCTTCTCCGGCAGTCCCACGTAACCGTTGGCGACCCCGGGGCCGCCGATGCAGATCTCGCCGGCCTCGCCCGCGGCCACGTCGCGCAGGTCGTCGTCGAGCAGCGCGACGGTGTAGGTGGGCAGGGGCCGGCCGATCGTCACCTCCTCGCCGGGGTGCAGCTCGCCGTAGGTGGCCGTGACCGTGGCCTCGGTGGGGCCGTAGGTGTTGAGCATCAGGCGCCCCGGCTTCGCCCAGCGCACCACCAGCCGCCCGGGGCACGCCTCGCCGCCGACGAGCAGGGTGCGGATCCCGGGCAGGTCCCGCGGGAGCGTCGCGAGCAGCGTCGGGACGCAGGCCAGGACCGTGACGGCGGCGCCTTCGAGGAAGTCGGCCAGGTCGGCGCCGAGGCGGCGCTCGTCGTTCGGGCCGGCGACGACGGTGGCCCCGACCGCCCACGCGGGCCAGATCTCCTCGATCGAGAAGTCGAACGAGATCGTCATGCCCTGGTAGACGCGGTCGTCGCCGCGGACCCCGTAGATCCCGGGCTCGCGGGCCACGACCTCGACGAAGTTGACGATGCTCGCGTGCGCGACCTCCACGCCCTTGGGGCGCCCGCTGGACCCGGAGGTGTAGATCACGTAGGCCGGGGCGTCGGCGGGCCCCGGGTCGGGGCGGTGTGCGGGTGCGGTGTCGAGATCCCGGTCGACGGCGTCCAGGTCGAGCACGGGCGCGTCGTGCACCTTCCCGGCCAGGGCGGCCGAGGTGACGACCAGGTCGACGCCCGCGTCCGCAGCGATGTAGCCCACCCGGTCGGCGGGCGCGGCGGGGTCGACGGGCACGAACGCCGCCCCGGACTTGAGCACGCCCAGCAACGCCACGTAGGTCGCCTCGGAGCGCTCGAGCAGGATCGCGACGCGCGAGCCGGGGCCGACGCCGCGCCCGCGCAGCACGTGTGCGAGGCGGTTGGCCCGCCCGTCGAGCTCGCCGTAGGTGAGCAGGCGCTCCCCGACCTCGACCGCGACGGCGTCCGGGACCCGGTCGCACGACGCCTCGAAGAACTGGTGCAGCTGGGTCATCACCCGGTCGGGTTACCAGAGCGCACGATGGGGTAAACGCCGCCCCGCCGAGAGCATCCTCACCGAACCGCCGGTGCGGGGCGACCGAAGGGCGCCCGGCTCAGAAGTCCGAGTTGACCATGCTCGCGGCCGCGTACTCCAGGTAGTCCCACAGCTGGCTGCGGTGCGCCGGGGACAGCCCGGCCTCGTCGACGGCCACCCGCATGCATGCCAGCCACGCGTCGCGCTCGATCGGGCCGATCCGGAACGGCGCGTGCCGCATCCGCAGCCGCGGGTGCCCGCGCTGGTCGGAGTAGGTGCGCGGGCCGCCCCAGTACTGCTCCAGGAACATCCGCAGCCGGACCTCGGCCGGGCCCAGATCCTCCTCGGGGTAGAGCGGACGCAGCACCTCGTCGTCGCGCACCTGGTCGTAGAACCGTGACACGATCTTGTCGAAGACCGGTGCACCGCCGACCTCGGCGTAGAAGTCCTGGGGAAGGGTCACGGCGCCATCATCCCCCTTGCGTTGCTCACTCGGTCGGGCGCTTGGGGGCGCTGAACGGCACCGGGGGCGCGGTCGGCACCGGAGGGCCCGCCTCGGGTGCCGGGGCGGGTGGGGTGCCGGGGGTGGGCAGGCCCGCGTCGTCGAACGCGTCGGCCACCGCGGCGTTGAGCGCGCGCTGCACCGCGAACTGGCGCCCGGCCACCACCCGCACGGTGAGCCGCAGCGTGACGCCCTCGGTGGCGACCTTCTCCACCCCCAGCACCTCCGGGGGCGCCAGCACGTCGGCGGCGAGGTCGTCGCGGGCGACCCGCTCGCGGGCCACCCGGTCGGCGAGCTCGGTGGCCTCGGCGAGGTCGGCGCCGTGTCCCATCGGCACGTCGACCACCGCCACCGCGAAGTCCTGGCTCTTGTTGCCCACCCGCAGGATCTCGCCGTTGCGGACGTACCAGACCGTGCCGTGCACGTCGCGGACCGTGGTGATCCGCAACCCCACGGCCTCCACCGTGCCGCTGGCCTGGCCCAGGTCGACGACGTCGCCGACGCCGAGCTGGTCCTCCAGCAGGATGAAGATCCCGGAGAGGAAGTCGCGCACCACGTTCTGCGCGCCGAACCCCAGCGCCACCCCGACGATGCCCGCGCTGGCCAGGATCGGCCCCAGGTTCACCCCGAACTCGGCGAGGATCATCACCAGCGCGACGACGAGCACCACCGTCGAGCTGAGCGAGCGCAGGATCGAGCCGATCGTGCGGGCCCGCTGCGAGCGGCGCGCCGACACCAGCGGCCGGGCGGCGTCCCTGATCCGGCGGGGGGCGCGGCGGGCCAGCGCGCTGCGCACCCGGCCGCCGGCGATCGTCTCGTCGATGAACCGGCGGATCGCCCGGTGCAGCAACTGGCGCGCCACCAGCGCGAACACCACGATCAGGGTGATCGACAGCGTCCGGTCGACGATGGTGTCCGCGGAGCGGGCGAGGAAGTCGTTGTCGGTCCACTCGTAGAACCGCGCGCACCACGAGCCCGGCTCGGCCACGCACGCGGGCTGTACGAGCTGGTCGGGCTCGGGGTTCACGGGTGCACCCGCAGGCCGGTGTGCGCGGCCAGGAAGGCGAGCTGGTCCACGGTCAGGGCGACGGTGCGGCTCACCGCGCGGGCGCCGTGGCCCACCCCGGTCTCGCGGCGCAGCAGCACCGGCCGGGTCGCCGGGTCGCCCGCGGTGGCGTGCTGGAGCGCGGCGCACATCTTGCGGGCGTGCAGCGGGTCGACGCGGGTGTCGGCGTCGTAGACGGTGAACAGCACCGCCGGGTAGGTCTCCCCGTCGCGGACGTGGTGGTAGGGGGAGTACGACAGCAGCCAGCCCAGCTCGACGGGGTCGGCGGCGGTGCCGTACTCGTCGTTCCAGGTGCGGCCGAGCAGGAACTCCTCGTAGCGCACCATGTCCAGCAACGGCGCCGAGCACACGACGGCGCGGTACAGCTCGGGTCGCTGGGTGAGCGCCGCGCCGACGAGCAGCCCGCCGTTGGAGCCACCCATGATCGCGAGCTGTTCGGGGGTGGTGTCGCCGGCGTCGACGAGGGACTGCGCGGCGGCGTGGAAGTCGTCGAACACGCATCGCTTGTGCTCGCGGTTGCCCGCGCGGTGCCAGTCGTCGCCTTCCTCGCCCCCGCCGCGCAGCGACACCAGCGCGTAGGTCCCGCCCGCGGCGACCCAGCTCAGCGCCGCCGCCGAGAAGGCCGGCGGCCGGGAGATCCCGAACCCGCCGTAGCCGGTGAGCAGCACCGGCCGCGGGCCGGTGCCCGCCCGCGGCTCGACGACGAACATGCGCACGGTCGTGCCGTCCGCGGAGGTGAAGGCCCGCTGCCCGGTGCGGGCGGGAGGCACGTCGACAGCGCCCGGCGCGGCGGTCTCCAGGACCGTCGTGCCGGTCGCTGCGTCGAAGCGGTGCACCGCGTCGGGCGTGACGAGGTCGGTCCAGCCGATCCAGACGCGGCCGTGCTCGGCGGGGGTGTCGGGGTCGGCGGTGGTCACCGCGCTCACGTGCCCGGTGCCCGGCAGCGGGACGGCGGCGACCCGGGCGCCGTCGGCGGGGGAGTGCAGGGCCAGTTCGTCGACCGCGTGGCGGCTGTGCCCGACGACGAGCAACGGCGCGTCCCCGGGCCGCTCCAGCCAGCGCACGGTGTCCAGCACGGCACCGGGATCCTCGGCGACCAGTTCGCGCCAGTGCCCGCGCCCCGGCGTGCCCGGGTCGGTGACGGCCAGCCGCCAGCGCGGGGCGCCGTCGGTGGTGAGCAGGTAGAGCCGCCCGTCGCGCTCCACCCAGGCGTGGCACTGCACGTCGTCGGCCTGGGTGAGCACCGGGGTGAGCGGCGCGCCGTCGAGCCCGCCGATCCACACGCTGTCGCGCCGCGCGGTGCCGACGCGGGCGCTCACGACCAGCCACCGGCCGTCGCGCGAGACCCGCACGGCGTAGTAGGTGTGGTCGTCGTAGAGCCCCGGGGCCTCGACGAGCCGCTCCGTGCCGGTGCCGAGGAGCCGGACGTGGATGCGGCGGCGGTGGTCGTCGCGCGCGTCGGTGACCTTGCGGACGTACACCAGCTCCGCCCCGCCGGGCACCCAGGCGAACGAGCCGGCGTGGCAGCGGTCGATCGGGCCGTCGACGGGCTCGCCGGTCGCGACCTCGAGCACGTGCAGCACCGACTGCTCGTCACCGCCGGTGGAGATCTTGTACGCCAGCAGCCGGCCGTCCGGGTCGGGTGCCCAGGCGTCGAGGGTGGTGCGGCCCGACGGGTCGAGCGCCATCGGGTCGAGCAGCACGCGCGCCGGAGCTGGGCCGGGTTCGGTGGGGCCGGGGTCGGTGACGTGCAGCACTCCGTGCTCCCCGCCGGGCTCGCGGCGCAGCACGAACCGGCGCCCGGCCCGCCACACCGGCGGCCACACCCACCCGGCGTCGAGCAGACCGTGCAGGCGCGCGGCCAGGGCGTCACGGCCGGGCAGCGCGTCGAGGTGCTCGCGGGCCAGCTCGTCCTGCGCGATCGACCAGTCCTTCGTGCACGGGTCGGCCGCGTCCTCCAGCCGGCGGTAGGGGTCGGCGACCCGGTGGCCGTGCAGGGTGTCGACGAGATCGAGCCGGGGGGCGTCGGGGTACGGCGGGTCGGTCACGGGCGCCGAGGTTACGCGGGCCCCGCCCGGTCGCGGACGTGCGGCGGCGGGGCCAGGTCGGGTTCCAGCCGCGGGCACGGCTGTGGCTCGCCGAACCCGGTGCGCACCGGCAGTACCCCGGCCCAGCGGCCGCCCGCGGCGACGTCCTCGGCGGCGTCGCCGGGCGGGCCGCTGCGGACCTTCACGCTCGCCTCGGCGAGGTCGAGGGCGAGCACCGCCGTCGCGGCCGACTCGCGCCGTGTCGGGCGCCGGGCGTGGTCCCACGAGCCGGGGGAGAGCTGCTCGACGATCGCCCGCAGCGCGGTCTCGTGCTCGTCCGGGTCGGTGACGAGCCGGGCGCGGCCGTGCACCACCGCGCAGCGGTAGTTCATCGAGTGCGCGAACAGCGACCGGCCGTAGACGATCCCGTCGAGATGGGTGACGGTCGCGCAGACCGGCGCGCCGGCCGCCGCGGCCCGCAGCCACCCCGCGCCGGTGGAGGCGTGCAGGTAGAGGACCTCGCCGACGCGCCCGTAGCCGGACGGGAGCACGATCGGCGCCGCGTCCGATCCCGGCCTGCCGACGAGCACGCCGAGATGGCACACCAGGGCGGCGTCGAGGACGGCGTGCAGCTCGGCGCGGTCGGTCCGGGCGCGCTCGGGCAGGCGGGTGACGGTGCTGCGGGCGGTGGACGACAGCGGTGGTGCGGTCATGGCTCCAGCCTGGCGGGGGCAAGTGGCATCATGAAATAGCCATTCATGCCGCTTCTGGGGAGGCCACATCGTGGACGGGGGTCTGCTCGGCCTGGCGCTTCACCTCGACCGCTCCGCGGCCCGGTCCCTCGCGGTGCAGCTCGCCGACGGGCTGCGCGCCGCCGCGGCGGCCGGGTCGCTTCGGGCCGGGGACCGGTTGCCGTCCACCCGGGCACTGGCCGCCGAGCTGGGCCTGAGCCGCACCGTCACGGCCGCGGCCTACGACCAGCTCCTCGCCGAGGGATGGGTGAGCGGCCGGCGGGGCTCGGGGACCTACGTCACGGCGGCGCCGGCGGGTCCCGCCCGCGACCGGAGCGCCCCGGTCGGTCCCGACTTGCCCCGTCCCGGACCCCGACTCGCGCTGTCGCACGGCCCGACTCGCGCTGCCTTAGACCCCGATTCGCGCGGGGTGGATCTGCGGCCGGGGGTGCCGTGCGTCGAGGTGATCGACCGCGCGGCGTGGCGACGGGCCTGGCGTGCGGCCGCCGACGCGGCGCCGGACGCGGAACCCGAGCCCGTCGGGTACCCGCCGTTGCGGGCCGCCGTCGTCGAGCACCTGCTGCGTCACCGGGGCCTGTCCGCCGACCCGGCCGCCGTGCTCGCCACGTCCGGCAGCACGTCCGCCGTCGCCGAGATCGCCGCGACGTTGCCGCCCGGGGCGCGGGTGGCGCTGGAGGAGCCGGGCTACCGGCGGGCGGGCGCGGCGCTGGTCGCCGCGGGCGTCACCGTCGTGCCGGCCCGGCTCGACGCCGACGGCCTGGTGGTCGACGACCTCCCCGCCGGGCTCGCGGCCGTCTACTGCACCCCTGCGCACCAGTTCCCGATGGGCGCGCGATTGCCCGCCGACCGCCGGGTGGCGCTGGTCCGGCGGGCCCGCGCCGAAGGGTTCCTGGTGATCGAGGACGACTACGACGGCGAGCTGCGCTACGACGTCGCCCCGCTGCCGTTGCTCGCCGCGCTCGGCCCGGACGTCGTCGCGCACCTGGGCACGGCGAGCAAGCTGCTCACGCCCACGCTCGGCGTCGGCTGGCTGGTCGCGCCGCCCGCGGTGCGCGCCGCGGTGCTCGACCACCGGGAGCGCGCCGGGTCGCGGCCCGCCCGGGCCGGGCAGCGGGTGTTCGCCGCGCTCGCCGCGCACGGTGACCTCGCCCGCCACCTGCGCGGCCTGCGCCGCGAACTGGCGGGGCGGCGCGCGCTCGTCGTCGAGGCGCTGGGCGCCGCCGGGACCGCGGTACTCGGCGACCGGGCCGGGGCGCACGTCGTCGCGGAGCTCCCCGACGGGGCCGCCGAGCACGAGGTGGTCGCCGCGGCCGCCGCCCGGGGGGTGCTGCTCGACGGGTTGGCCCGGCACTTCGCCGAACCGCCCGGACGGGCGGGGATCGTCCTGGGCTACGCCGGTCCGGCGCGGGCCGACCTGGAGCGGGCGCTGCCGGGTGTGGTCGCCGCGCTGATCGGCGGCTGACCGCCCCCGCTCAGGCCCGCACCGGTGCCGGCGCGACCCGGGCGCGGCGGCGGGCGCGCAGCAGCAGGTACCCGTAGCCGAGCAGCAGCGCGTCCTGGGCCAGCACGAACAGGCTCAGCCGCTGGCTGAGGTACACCCCGAAGCAGCCGCAGTTGACGACCTCCAGGCCGCGGAGCAGCGCTTGGCCCCCGAGCCCGGCGAACACGAGCGTGACGCCGAAGTAGACGAGCACGGGGGCGAGCGCGGTGGAGCGGGGCCGGGCGACGAACCACACCCCGCATACCAGCTCGCCGGCGACCAGCGCCACCGCCAGCGCCGTTGCGGCCCCGAGCGGAAGCCCGTACGCGGCGAGGATGCCTGGCATCGCGTCCCACGAGACGAGCTGGCCGATCGCCTGCCCGAGCATGAGCACCCCGAGGGCCAGCCGCAGCAGCACGGGACCAGGCTATCGAGCGCGCCGGGCCGGCGGCGAGGCCCGACCGCGGGGCGCGGTGTACCACGCATGGTGGTACGGTGGGTATCGTGGACGCCCGCCTGAACCGGTTGCTCGACCTGCTCGACTCCGTCGACGACGAGCTGGTCGGTACGTCGGTCCGCCTGCCCGTCGCCCTGCGGGATGCCGCGGGCGTGGCGATCGAGCTCGGCCTGGTCTCGTCCACCACGGCGCTGGCCACGCGCGGGCTCCGGGCCGCACTGGAGATCGTGGCCCGCCGTGCCGTCCTCGACGCGCACTACGAGGAGCATCCCGAAGCCCGGCCCGACCTGGGCGAGATCGCGCAGATGTCCGCCGAGCTGAACGGGCACCCGATCGCCGGCCGTCCGGAGCTCGTCCGGCGGGCCGCCGCCGAGATCGTCGAGATCGTGGCCGACCCGCGGCCCGACGAGGTGCTCGCCTACGCGGCCGGCCTGGCCGCGGCCGCGTGAGGCCGGTAGGCGCCGTCGTGCTCGACAACGAGGCGGTGCAGGCCCTGCTCGACGTCCGGCACCGCAAGCACCGCCGGGTGCTGGCCGCGCTGGAGGTCGTCACATCGAGGCCGGCCGCCGGAACCGACCTGCCGCGGGTGGTCGTGCCGACGTCGGTGCGGGTCGAGGCCGGCTGGGACCGGCGCGCCCGGGGCGCCGCGACGATCAACCGGCTCCGGGTCGACGATGCAGCGCTGGATGCGGCCGTGGCCGACGGGGCTGCCCGCATCCGAGCCGCCCTCGGGCTGTCGGTCGCCGACGCACACATCGCGGCGATCCTGGAGCGCGGGCCCGGGCCGTTCGCCGTGTTGACCAGCGACGTCGAGGACGTCCGGCGCATCGCGGCGCATCTCGACATCGGTGTCAACGTCGTAGCCCTGTAGCGCGGCGGCGCCCACCGCATCAGGCGCCACCGCATCAGGTGACGAGCGCGCCGAGCCGCCGCGCCGCCTCGCGCAGCCGGTCCGGGGTGGCGGCGGCGTAACCCAGCACGAGGCCGGGCGGGCCGGGGCTGATCCGGTGCCGCGACAAGGGGTGCACCGCGACGCCGGCGCGGCGGGCCCGGTCGGCGAGCGCGGCGTCGGATCCGGGCTCGTCGAGGCCGGGGAGCGTCACCAGCAGGTGCAGCCCGGCGGCGACGCCGTGCACGCGAAGCCCGGGCGCGTGGCGGCGGAGGGTCGCCACCAGGGTGTCGCGGCGGCGCCGGTAGTGCAGCCGGGTCCGCCGCAGGTGACGGTCGAGCTCCCCCCGGTCGAGAAAGTCGGCGTACGCGAGCTGGTCGAGGGCGGGCGAGCCCAGGTCTTCGCGGCGAT
>JBQTJE010000157.1:0-4202 GCA_052387455.1 Pseudonocardia sp. | reverse complement strand
TGATCGCCCGGGTCTCGGCCGAGGGTTTGCTGCACTGTAACATGATCGTCGGAACCGGGACTTGCGCTGCGCCGGTGCCGCACTTGTCCCGATTCCGACGATCACGTTGCAGCGGCGCGCAATCCCGGTGCAACGGCGGCGCGGAACCTCGGCGCCGGCGCTCAGGCTGTTGAGCGCCGACGACACTGGAGGTACGCGATGCTCGCGATCCACCGGACGGACCTGCCGGTCGCCCTCGAGGCCGACGGGGTGGAGGTGCGGGCCACCGAGGTCGGCGACTTCGCGGCGGGGTGGTTCAGCCTGGCGAAGGGGGTTGCGCGGGCGAGGCGTTCTACTGGGCGCCGGGTCACGCCCCGGAGGCGCTGGAGGATTGCGAGTACGTCGACTTCTCGCCGACCCGGGAGCTGACCAAGGTCGTCGAGCACATCCAGGGCGGCGCGTCGTGACCGCCGTCGACCACGACGCCGACCGGGCGCTCAAGGCGAAGCACCGGGCGATCTGGGCCTCGGGGGACTACCCGGCCGTCGCCACCGAACTGAACCACGCTGGTCGAGCTCGGGCGGACCGGCGAGGCGATCGAGCTGCTCGTCGACGGCCGGGCGATGGCCGAGCGCGACGGCGCCGAGGCGAACCTGCTGCGTTGCCTCGCGCCGCTCGCCGAGGCCACCGGCTCCGCCGCAGTGCTCGCCGAGGCCGACGCGCTGCTCGCCCACTTCGACGCACCGCCCGGGTCAGCCTGGCTGCTGGGCACCGACGCGTACCTCGCCGTGGCCGGCGCCTGGTTGCGACACGACGATCCCGGCCGGGCGCGCACGGTGCTCGGCCCGCTGCTCGACGCCGCCGACCGGCACGGCTGGGTGCCGGCGCAGGCCGCCGGAGCGCTCGTCGACGGCCGAGCCGCCGCCATGCAGGGGGACGTCGCGGGCGTCCGGAGTGCCCTGCACCGGGCCGCGCGGCTGGGCCGCCGGCACGGGCTGCCGGCGACCGAGCGGGCGGCCCGGTCCGAGCTCGACGCGCCGCGCTGAGCCGGTGGTCACCAACCCTTCCCGTCGCCACCCGAGCGGTGGACGATGCAGGGTCAGGGGGAGATTGCCATGCGTGCACGCGAGCCGGACCTGGTCGGACATGTCGAGCGCGACGGGGTGCGCGTCGGCTACGAGGTCTCCGGGGACGGCGAACCGACGATCGTGCTGCTCACGTCCTGGGCGATCGTGCACATGCGGCAGTGGAAGGCGCAGGTCCCGTACCTGTCGCGACACTTCCGCGTGATCACGGTCGAGGGGCGCGGCAACGGGATGGCCGACCGTCCCGACTCGGCCGACGCCTACGCCGACCGCGAGTACGTCGCCGACGCGATCGCGGTCATGGACGCCACCGGCACCGACCGCGCCGTCGTGGTCGGTCTCTCGCTGGGCGGCCGGCACGCCCTCCAGCTCGCTGCCTGGTACCCGGACCGCGCGGCCGGCGTCGTCGCGATCGGGGCGGCGCTGCCGTGGCCGGTGCCACCCGACTTCGACGAGCCCAAGCCGAGCTACGAGCGCTGGGAGAAGCTGAACCGGCACTACTGGCTGGCCGACTATCCCGGCTGGGTGGACTGGTTCGTGTCCCAGATCTTCACCGAGCCGCACTCGGTCAAGCAGCGGGAGGACGCCGTCGGCTGGGGCCTGGAGACGACCGCCGAGACGCTCCTGCTGACCAAGGACGCCGTCGACGCGCCCACGGTCGAGCAGACCGAGGCGATGTGCCGGGCCGTACGCTGCCCGGTCCTGATCGTGCACGGCGACTCCGACGGCATCGTGGCCTACGGGACCGGGGTGGCGCTGGCCCGCTGGACGGGGGGTGAGCTGGTCACGATCCGCGGCGGCGGCCACGCGCCGCCGATGCGCGAGCCGGTCCTGACGAACCGGCTGCTGCGGGGGTTCACCGACTCCCTCTCCCCGGCGACCGGTGGCGAGCGGACGTGGCGACGCGCCCGCGACCGGCGCAAGCGGGCGCTGTACGTCTGCTCGCCGATCGGCCTGGGCCACGTCCGCCGCGACCTCGCGATCGCCGATGAACTACGAGCGCGCCACCCCGACCTGGAGATCGACTGGCTCACCCAGGAACCCGTCACCCGGGTGCTTGCCGAGCGGGGCGAGCGGGTGCACCCGGCGTCGCGATGGCTGGCGAGCGAGAGCGCGCACATCGAGTCGGAGGCCGGCGAGCATGACCTGGCGGCGTTCGAGGCCGTCCGGCAGATGGACGAGATCCTCGTAGCCAACTTCATGGTCTTCGCCGACCTCGTCGAGGACGAGCCCTACGACCTCTGGATCGTCGACGAGGGTTGGGACATCGACCACTTCCTGTTCGACAACCCGGAGCTCAAACGCACCGCGTACGCGTGGCTCACCGACTTCGTCGGGTGGCTCCCGATGCCCGACGGCGGCGCGCGCGAGGCTGCGCTGACCGCGGACTGGAACGCAGAGCGGGTGCAGCGGATGCGCCGCTACCCGCGGCTACGGGACCGCTCGCTGTTCGTCGGCAACGCGCCCGACCTCGTGGAGGCCCCGCTCGGGCCCGGCCTGCCGACGGTGCGCGAGTGGGCCCTGGAGCGCTACGAGTTCTCCGGCTACGTCACCGGTTGGACGCCGCCCGCCGACCGGGAGGAGCTCCGCGCGGAGCTGGGGTACCGCCCGGACGAGCGGGTCTGCCTGGTGACGGTGGGCGGCTCGGGGGTCGGGACGCACCTGTTGCGCCGCGCCGTCGAGGCGTTCCCGCTGACCGAGAAGCAGGTACCGGGGCTGCGGATGGTCGCCGTCGCCGGCCCACGCATCGACCCGGCGTCGATCGCGACGCCGACCGGCGTGGAGGTGCTCGGGTACGTTCCCGACCTGCACCGTCACCTCGCCGCCTGCGACATGGCGGTCGTGCAGGGCGGGCTGACCACGACCATGGAGCTGGTCGCGGCCGGACGGCCGTTCGTGTACGTGCCGCTGGAGCGCCACTTCGAGCAGCAGGTGCATGTCCCGCACCGGCTGGCGCAGTACGGCGCGGGGCGACGGATGGACTACGCCACGGCGCGCGACGCGGGTGCCCTCGCCGAGGCGATCGCCGACGAGACCGACCGCACGGTGGGTTACCGCCCGGTGGAGCCGGACGGTGCCGCACGGGCAGCGGCGTTGCTGGCGGAGCTGCTATGAGCCGGTGTGCCCGGAGGTGGGCGGGGTCAGCTCGGCACAATCTGGGTGGCCGCCCAGGCCGCGATCTCGGCCCTGCTGCTGGCGTCGAGCTTGCGGATGATGTTGTGGACGTGCACCTCGGCGGTCTTCTCGGTGATGCCGAGGGCGCGCCCGATCTGCCGGTTGGTGCGCCCGCCCGCGACGAGTCCTGCCACCTCCCGCTCGCGGGGGGTGAGCGGTGCGGCCTGGCGGCAACCGGGCGGCGGGCCGGCGACCGTGCGGCGCGCCAGCGCCACGGCGTCGGCCTGCGACAGGGCCCTCCCGACGCACCGGGCGCGGTCGGCGGCATCAGGCCCGAGGTCCCCCCGCACACCCCGCACCACGCCGTCGAGCTGGTCGCGGTCCTCCTCGGGCAACGGCGCGGCGAGGCGGTCGCGTAGGGCAGCGGCCGCGCCGAGTAGCCGGGCGGCGTCACCGGACCGCCGCCGAGCGCGGGCGACGGCCGCGGCCGCCTCCAGGCACTGGGCGATCCCGCGCCGGTCGTCGACGGCGGCGAAGCCGGCCATCGCCTCGGCGACCAGCGCGGCCGCCTCCCCCGGACGGTCCCTGCGCAGCTCCACGGTCGCGATCGCCCACGTCGCGCAGCCGACCGCCCAGGTGTAGCCGGACTCCCGGAACCTGGACAGCGCAGCGCGCAGGTGGCGGGCGGCCGCAGGGAGCCGCCCGCGACGCCGGGCGAGCAGCCCGAGGTCATAGTCGGCCCACGCCACGCCGTTGTCGTTGCCCAGCCGATCGTGCAACCGGCCGGCCCGCTCGTGATGCACCGCCGCCGCGTCGTAGTCGCCGCGGGCCCGCGCGAGATGGCCCAGGCCGGCGCTGGTGATCGCGATGCGCCGCAGGTCCCCCGTGCGCGCGAGGATCCGCCCGCAGAGGCCGAGCCGCTCGCCGGCCCCATCCAGCTCGCCGCGGCCGGAGGCGACCTCCCGGGAGATCTGCAGCGACGCGCCGAGGGGGTCCTCGGGATCGGTCCCGCGCACGAGGTCG
>JBQTJE010000156.1:0-20696 GCA_052387455.1 Pseudonocardia sp. | reverse complement strand
ACGAAGTTGGAGAAGTAGCTCAGGTGCACCACGTTGGAACCGGTCCACCTGATCAACGCCAGCTCGACGAAGAGCATCAACGCGCTCGCCAGCACCAACCGGGCGCGGACCCCGAGGAGCGGACCGGACCGGACCCGCGCGGGAGCTTCGGCGATGGGGACGTCGGGCATGGGGGCGGAGCCTACGGGCAGCGGTGTCGTCCGCACCGATGGACGGCGCGCATCCGGCGGCTGAGACAATGGGTCGTGACCGCCTCGACCTCCACCGACCTGCAGCTGCCCACCGAGCTCCTGCCCTCCGACGGTCGCTTCGGCTGCGGCCCTTCCAAGGTCCGTCCCGCCCAGCTGGCCGCGCTCGCCGCCGCGGGAGCCGTGCTCGGCACCTCCCACCGCCAGAAGCCGGTGAAGTCGCTGGTCCGGCGCGTGCGCTCCGGCCTGGCGGAGCTGTTCTCGCTGCCCCCGGGCTACGAGGTCGTCCTGGGCAACGGCGGGTCCACCGCGTTCTGGGACGCGGCCGCGTTCGGTCTGGTCAGGCGACGTTCGCTGCACCTGACCTACGGGGAGTTCTCGGCCAAGTTCGCCGAGTCCACCCGCGGTGCCCCGTTCCTCGCCGACCCCGTCGTGATCGGGGCCGCACCGGGCAGCGCCCCCGCGCCGGTGTCCGATCCGAGCTGCGACGTGCTGGCGTGGGCCCACAACGAGACCTCCACGGGCGTGGCGGTGCCGGTCGTGCGGCCCGCAGGCGCCACCGACGGCCAGCTCGTCGTGATCGACGCGACGTCGGGAGCGGGCGGCCTGCCCGTCGACCTCTCCCAGGCCGACGCCTACTACTTCGCCCCCCAGAAGGGCTTCGCCGCCGACGGCGGGCTGTGGATCGCGTTGCTGAGCCCGGCCGCGCTGGACCGCGTGGCCGAGCTCGCCGCCGCCGACCGGTGGATCCCGCCGTTCCTGTCCCTGGCCACCGCGGTGGACAACTCGGCGAAGGACCAGACCTACAACACCCCGGCGGTCGGCACGCTGATCATGCTCGCCGAGCAGGTCGAGTGGATGCTCGGCCTCGGCGGGCTCGATGCCTGCGTCGCCCGCACCGCCGACTCGTCGCATCGGCTCTACAACTGGGCCGAGAAGGCCGCGTTCGCGACCCCGTTCGTCACCGACCCGGCGCACCGCTCGCAGGTCGTCGGCACCATCGACTTCGACGACTCGGTGGACGCCGCCGCCGTCGCCAAGGTCCTGCGCGCCAACGGCGTCGTCGACACCGAGCCGTACCGCAAGCTCGGCCGCAATCAGCTGCGGATCGGGATGTTCCCGGCCGTCGATCCGGCCGACGTCTCCGCGCTCACCACCTGCATCGACTGGGTCGTCGACCACCTGGGCTAACCTGGGCTAGTCCGTAGGCTGCGCGGATCGAGGTGGCGGCGGCGCGCCTCCGTCACCGGTCACGATCGGGCAACTACCGTCACCCGGACGGGGCCGCCATCGACGAGGAGCGGGGAGGCCATGCGGGCGCTGCGCGTCGTCGGGATCACGGGGGAGGACGGGAACGTCTCCGTCGTCCTGGAGGATCCCGATCGCCGGGAGCGCTACACCGTGCCGGGTGACGAGACGTTGCGGGCCGCTGCGCGCGGCGACCTCACCCGGCTCGGTCAGATCGCGATCGAGGTGGGGAACGAGTTGCGACCACGGGAGATCCAGGCCCGGATCCGCGCCGGGGCGTCCGTCGCCGAGCTCGCGGCGGTGGCCGGGGTGTCGGAGCAGAAGATCGAGCGGTTCGCCTACCCGGTGCTGCTGGAACGGTCCCGCACCGCCGACCTGGCCCGGCTCGCGCACCCGCTGCGGGCCGACGGGCCCGACCGGCGCACCCTCGGGGAGGTCGTGGCCGACACCTTCGAACTGCGCGGCCAGGCCTACGACGACGCCCTGTGGGACTCCTGGAAGGGCGAGGACGGCCGCTGGGTCGTGGCGCTCGCCTGGACGGCGGGCCGCTCGGACAACCGCGCGCACTGGACCTTCCAGCCGGGGGCGAGCGGGGGCACCGTGACCGCCCTCGACGAGCACGCGAGCGACCTCGTGGAGGGCCTGCCCGTGCGCCCGCTGCGCACCATCGGCGAGGTCATCGACCTCGCCCGCGCGGACGAGACGACCGCCGACGTCGTCGCGGAGACCCCTCGCCGTGCCGAGCCGCGCGGTGAGACGGCGCCCGCTCGGCGGATCGAGCACCGCCGTGCCGAGGCGGCGGGCGGCCGGGCGGAGCACGCCGAGCAGCACCGTGCCGAACCTGGCCGTGCCGAGCCTCCACGCGCCGAGCCCGGCCGTGCCGAGCCGGGAGCGACGGCCGCGCCGCCCGAGACGGGGCCCGCGCGGCCGCCTTCCCCTGCTGAGCAGCGGCCGGCCGCCACCTCGCCGGCCGCTTCGCCGCCGCCTTCCGAGGATGAGCAGGCGGCCACCCCCCAGGCACCGCGACGCTCGCGGAAGGGCAAGCCGGTCATGCCGTCGTGGGACGAGGTGCTGCTCGGAGTCAAGGGCCAGCGCTGACCCGAGCCTCATGTCCGTTCGCCGCGTCGAACATGCGGACTCGCCGCGTCGAACATGCGGACTCGCCGTGTCGAGAATGCGGACTCGCGGTCAGGTGGCGCCCCGCAGCACGAGCACCACCCAGGCCGCGACGATTCCCGCGGCCGCGCCGACCGCGAGCCACCGCCAGAACGGCACCCGCCGCAGCAGCCATAGCCCGGGCACCAGACCCGCGCAGACGGCCAGGTTCGCCGGCACCCACAACCACCCCGCGGCAACGCTGATGGCCCGGACGAACGCCACGTCGCCGAGCCCGACGAGCACGGCCGCGAACGCCGCGATCGGCAACCCGGTGGCCCACGGGGTGGGCACTGTCGACGGCCCCCGCTGCGCCACTGGATCAGCCTAGGCCCGCCACGGTGTGGAAGGCGACGGCCGCGGCGGTGGCGACGTTGAGGGAGTCCACCCCGGCCGCCATCGGGATCCGCACCAGCAGGTCCGCCGCGTCGAGTGCCTCGGCCGACAACCCGGGGCCCTCCGCGCCGAGCAGCAGCGCGACCCGCCGACCTGCCAGGCCTGCCCGCCCGATCGGCATCGCACCGGGGGTCGGTGTCAGCGCCGCGAGCCGGAACCCCCCGGCGCGCAGCGTGTGCAGCCCCGCGGGCCACGGCCCCGGCAGCGCCGCGAACGGCACCCGCAGCACGTGCCCCATCGACACGCGCACGCTGCGCCGGTACAGCGGGTCGGAGCAGCGCGGCCCGAGCAGCACCCCGCCGACGCCCAGCGCGGCGGCGTTGCGGAACAGCGCCCCGAGGTTCTCGTGGTCGCCCACGCCCTCCAGCACCGCCAGCACGCGCGCGTCCCGGACCAGCGTCGCGGCGTCGGCGGGTGCTGGCCGGTCGGCCACCGCCAGCACGCCCCGGTTGAGGTGGAACCCGACGGCGGTGGCCATGACGTCCGCGGTCGCGGTGTAGGCCGGGACGTCGAGCGGGGCCAGGTCGGGGGCGAGCTCGTCGAGCCTGCGGGGCACCCCCAGCAGCGACCGCACGGGGTACGGCGAGCCGAGCAACCGCCGGACGACCACCACGCCCTCGGCCACGACCAGCCCGCGTCCCCCCGGACGGTCGGGGCGGCGATCGGCCGTCGAGAGGTCGCGGTAGTCGTCCAGCCGCGGGTCGCCGGGGTCCACGATGGGCGTGATGGTGGCCACGGCGTGCCATTTTCGCAGGTAGTGACATCACCCGTGGGAGCAGTCAGCCGGTCAGCCGTAGCAATCCGGATCGACGGTGTGTCACCGTGGACGACCCGACCGCCGGATTCGACCGGTCGGTGGGACAGGGAGGCGCGGCAACGCATGGGCCAGGACGTCGACCGGACCACGTTCAGTCGACGGGACCGACAGCGGTATCGGGCGAAGGTGCAGCGCTGTATCGACACGCTCGCCGTGATGCTGCGGGAGCACCCGTTCGCACGCGACGAGCCGATGACCGGCCTCGAGGTGGAACTGAACCTCGTCGGCGCCGATCTCGCACCGGCCCTGGCCGGCGACGCCGTCCTGGAGTCGCTGGGGATCGAGGAGTTCCAGTCCGAGCTCGGCCGCTGGAACCTGGAGCTCAACCTGCCGCCGCGGCCGCTGCCCGGCGACCAGTGGCGCCACCTGGAACGCCAGCTCGTCGACATGCTCGGCCTGGCCCGCGCCGCAGCCCGCGACTGCGACGCCGAGCTGGCCGTCATCGGGATCCTGCCCACCCTCACCCGCGACCACCTCGACGCGGAGGCGCTGTCCCCCGACGCGCGCTACGTGGTCCTCAACGAGCAGGTGCTCTCGACCCGGGGCGAGCCGATCCGGATCGACATCGCCGGTGACGACCCGTCGGGCCGGCACGCCGTCGAGCCCGAGCACCTCGTCGTCGACTTCGACTCCATCGCCCCCGAGGCCGCCTGCACGTCGATGCAGCTGCACCTCCAGGTGCATCCCGACTCGTTCGGGGCCTTCTGGAACGCCGCGCAGTGCCTCGCCGGGGTGCAGCTCGCGGTCGGCGCGAACTCGCCGTTCCTGCTCGGGTCGCGGCTGTGGGCCGAGACCCGCATCCCGCTGTTCGAGCAGTCCTGCGACGTGCGCAGCCCGGAGCTGCGCAACCAGGGGGTGCGCCCGCGGGTGTGGTTCGGGGAGCGCTGGATCACCTCGATCCTGGACCTTTTCGCCGAGAACAAGCGCTATTTCCCGGCGCTGCTCCCGATCACCGAGGACGTCGACCCGCTCGCCGAGCTGCGCGCCGGGCGGGTGCCCGAGCTGGCCGAGATGACGCTGCACAACGGCACGATCTGGCGCTGGAACCGCCCCGTCTACGACATCGCGGGCGGGGTCCCGCACGTGCGCGTGGAGAACCGGGTGCTGCCCGCCGGGCCGACGGCGGTCGACATGGTCGCCAACGCGCTGCTGTTCTACGGCCTGCTCCGCTGCCTGGTCGAGGAGGAGCGCCCGCTGTGGAGCGTGATGTCGTTCGAGGCGGCGCAGGAGAACTTCGAGACCGCGGCCCGGCACGGCCTGGAGGGGCCGCTGTACTGGCCGGGCAGCGGGTGGATCCGCCCCGACGAGCTGGTGCTGCGCAAGCTGCTGCCCCAGGCCGGCGACGGGCTCGCCCGCTGGGGAGTCCGTAGCGAGGTCGTGGACCGTTACCTCTCGGTGATCGAGCGGCGCTGCGTGACGCGGCGCACCGGCGCCTCGTGGCAGCTCGACGTCGTCGCGGCCCTGGAGGAGCGCGGTGCCGACCGGCCCGCGGCGCTGCGCGGCATGCTCGGCCGGTACCTGGAGTCGTCAGCCGCGAACGAGCCCGTCCACACGTGGGCGCTGCCGGCCTGACGCGCACGAGGCGTTCACGACTGTGAACGCCTGACCCGTATTCGCCACTGCCCGCGGTCGCGGCTGCCTAGCGTCCCCTCCGTCACCGACCCGCCGTCCCGATCATCGCGGCGGGGGCGCGACCAGCAGCACGACGCACACCCGTCCGTCGCGGTGGGTGTGGTTCCGCATGCCCGCAGGAGGAGCGCCATGTCCGACCTCATGTCCGCCCGGATGCCCGACCGGCCGCACGCGGCACCGCTGCACCCGGCCCGGACCGGACGGTGAGGGCGGTGGCCCGGTTCCGGCTCTTCGGTCGCGCCGCCCCCACCGGCGCGTACCCGCCCGGCGGCGCCCACCCGCGCGGCACGGCACACGCGACCGGCGGCGCGTACCCGACCCGCACCGCATACCCGACCGGCGACGGCTGGCCGGGGGCGCACCTGCCGCCTCCCGGGCGCTACCCGGGCGTGGCCGACCTCGACACGCCCACCGTCCAGCACGCCGCCGCCCCCCACCCACCCGGCGGGCCCGGTCTGCTCGACCCGGCGGCCGCGTGGCCCACGTGGGGAGGCGCCGCCGTGGTCCGGGCCGATCCCACGACGCCGGTGCCGGGCCCCCGCGAGGCCGTGGCCGCCGCCGCGACGTGGCCACCGGCCCCGCGGCCCCGACCCGGCGCACCCGTCCCCGCCCCGTCCGGTCCCGCCGCGCAGCACGTCCCCGGTCCCTCCGCGCAGCACGTCGCCGGTCCCGCCGCCCAGCACGTCTCCGGTCCCGCCGCCCAGCACGTCCCCGCCGCCGTCCCCCAGCCCGACGCCGCCGAGGCCGGGGCGCTCGCCGGGGCGTTCGCCGTCGACTACCTGTCCTGGGACGAGGACGACCCGGCCCGCCGCGGCCGCGTGCTGCGCGACTACCTGCGCCCGCCCGCTGGGGATCCGGCGCTGCTGGGCTGGTCGGGAACCGGTCGCCAGCGCGGCGAGTTCGCGCTGCCGGGGCTCGTGCGCCCCGACGGCGACGGTCGCGTGCTCGTCGACGTCCGGGTTCGCGTGACGCCCTACCGGGCCGTCGGCGAGCGCACGCCGGAACCTCCCACACCGCCCGAGATCGCCTCCGGCCTGGCCGGGGTGCCCGCGGTGGCGCCGGCCCCCACCGGGCGCGGCTGGCGCAGCCTCGCGTCCTGCTGGGTGCGGCTCAGCGTGCCGGTGACCAGGGAGGGCGGCCGGCTCGTGGTCGACGCCTGGGAGGAGACGCTGAGCCTGGACACCCCCGCGCCGTCCCCGACCCGGGCTGCGGCACCCGCCGACCACGCGCTGGTCGACGACGACCCGCTCGTCGGAGGTGCGGCGTGACGCCGCTGCGCCCGCCCGTGGTGGCCGGGTTCGCGTCCGGGATCGGCACGTCCACCGTCGCGGCCGCGTTGCACGGGATCGACGGCGGCGTCGCCGCGGGGCCCGGCGCCGACGTCCTCGTCTGCCCCGCCGACCCGGTCCGGCTGCGGCGACTCGCCGTACTGCTCCCGCCGTCCCGGCCCGGTGGCGCGGGGCCCGTGCTCGCCGTCGCCCATGTCCACACCGTGGCTGCCCGCGCGGCACTCGGGGAAGTCGCGGGCCGGTTCGCGCACGTCGTCGGCGTGCCGCACGTGCCGTCGCTGCACGGGCAGCAGATGCCCCCGTGGCAGCTCGCGACGCTGATGGGCACCGATCGCGGGACGCTCGACGGGCCGCTGCGCGGTTACGCCGACGCGCTGGGCGAGGTGGCCGCGGCGCTCGTGTCCGGGGGGCGGCTGGGCGCCGTCAGCCCGGCGCCCGCGCCACCCCCGGCCGCCCCCGCGACCCGTCCGGTTGGCCCGGTACGCAGGCTGTGGCCGGGACTGGGCCCGGTGGAGCGCGAACGGCCCGCCCCGCTCGCGGTCCTCGACGACGACATGGACGACCTCGACCTCGTTCAGGACCTCGACGCCGTGGACGACGCCCCGGTCGGCGGCGTCGTGGCGACCGGCCCGACGTTGCGCGCAGCCGGGTGACCCGTGCCGACCTCGACGAACTCCCCCCGCCGGTCGCGCCCGGTCACCGCGGTGCTGGCCGCCGTGGCCGGCCTGCTCCTGCTCGGCGCGGCCCCGGCGGGCGAGGTGCCCGGCCCGTCCTCGGGCGTGGACGACTCGCGGCTGCCGAAGGCCGCCCAGCAGGCGCTGCCGCTGGTCGAGGAGCTGACGGCCCAGCAGTGCCCGGAGCTGCCCCCGGTGTGGGTACTGGCCCAGGTCCAGGCCGAATCCGGCTGGGACGAGGCGGCGGCCGACCCCGAGCCGGGTGGCGCGGCCGGGCTGCTGCGCTTCGACGAGCAGAACTGGACGGCCGCGGGCGGGCGCCCGTGGCGGTCCGACCCGCCCACCGACGGCGACGACGTGCTGACCACGGCCGAGCACCTGCGCGTCGCGGTGCCGTGGATGTGCGCGAACCTGCGGGCCGTCACCCGGCACCTCGGTACCACCGGCAAGCCCACGCCGCCGCTGGACGCGATGCTCGTCTGCCACATCGCCGGCTGCGGGCGGGTCACCGGCAGCGCGCTGGGCGTCCCCGCCCCGGGCGAGGCGGCGTGCGGCCTGCGCTGCACGCAGCTGATCGGGCGCTACCTCGACGCGGTGCACACGCACGTGGAGCGGTTCGCCGCCCCACCTGCGCCGGCCGCACCGGACCCGGGGCTCGTCCCCCGCGCATGGACGGGCGGTTCCACGGGCTGCGACCTGGAGGACCCGACCGGCGACGGCTGCCTCACCGGCGCCACCCGGCACGGGCTGGAGGCGGCGACGAGCGCGTTCGGGCCGTGGTCTGACGGCCCGGTGATCCGGTCGGCCGGCTGCTGGGACGCGCACGCCTGGAACCCGCGCAGCGACCACCCCCGCGGCCGGGCATGCGACCTGTTCCCCACCGCCCCCGGCCGGTTCGCCAAGGGCGGCGAGCTGGACGCGGGCTGGCGGCTCGCGCGCTGGTACGCCGAGCACGCGGACGCGCTGAAGGTCCGCTACCTGATCTGGCAGGGCCGCTTCTGGGCCCCGGACGTCGCCGACCAGGGCGGCTGGGGCAGGCGCTACACCGGCGGCGGGGTCTACGACACCCGCAACGCCACCGGCGGCCACTACGACCACGTCCACGTCAGCTTCCGGGAGTGACACCGTGAACCGACTCCTGCCCTTCGTCGCCGCCGGGACCGTGGTGCTGGCCCTCACGGTCGGGCTGGCACTGCTCGACACCCCGGGCGGCCCCGACGACACCCCCCGGCTCGGCTCGACCCTCACCGCAGCGGACCGGGACGTCCTCGACGTATCCCCGGTGGTGCGCGGTGCCGACGCGCCGCCCGCCGACCCGGCCGTCGACATGGGCGACCCCGAGGCCGTCGCCCGCGCCTACCTCGTCGCCGCGCACACCGTGACCGGCGACGACGCCGGCCGCACCCACCTGCGGGCTGCGAGCTACGCCCAGCCCGGCAGCCCACCGGCCGTCGTCGGCGTCGTCGTGCTCGACCCACCCGCGCCCGGGGAGGTGCGCCGCGCCGCCGTCACGGCCCTGGAACTCGTCGCCGCCGACCCGGGCGACCGGCGGCGGGCCTACCTGGCGGCCGTCGAAACCGCCACCGGGGCGCCCGCCGGCCCGCTCGACACCGCCCTGCTCACCGGGCACGTCGTGCTCGCCCACCAGCCCGACGGCCGCTGGCTCGTCGCCTCCGACACCGCCGAGAACCCCGACCTCAGCTGAACCCGACCCGAAGGAGACACCATGCTCATCGACCCCGTCCTCGCCGCGATCGCCGCGGCACTCGTCGGCGTGACCGGTCCTGCCGTCGCCCTCGCCGCCCCGGCGGCGACGTCGGCGACGTCGGCGACGTCGCAGTGCACGAGCTGGTCGTCGACGACGACCTCGACCACACCGGACGCCGCCACGGCCGCCGCGATCGAGCGGATCCGCGCGATGGCCGCCGAGCTCACCGCCACGGCCCGGCAGCAACGGCCCCCGGCCGATCTCGGCGCGCAGATCAGCGACGAGGTCCGTGCGGCACTGCCCCCGGCCGGGACGGCGAGTGGCGCGCCGCCGCCCACCCCGGTGATCGTCCCCGCGACGCCGGGCGGGCCCGGTCCCGGCGGGTGGGCGCCACCCGGCCCGCCAGGGGTGGACGGCTGGGTCACCCCGGCGCCGCTGGGCTCCGCCCCGGCTCCCGACGCGGGCGCAGGCGGCGCTGCCGAAGCTCCCGCGAGCCCGCCCGAGCCGCCCCGCCAGGAACCGCCCGCACCGGCACCGGCACCGCCGCCCGCACCGCCACGCACCGAGACCCCGCCCGCGCGGCCCGCACCGGCACCCGCCACGCCGGCCGAGCCGCCCGCACCCCGTGCCGTCCCCTCCGCGCCGCAGCCATCCCAGGCCACGCCCGCTCCGGCGACCCCGCCCGGCCCCTCCACCGGCACGGAATCGGAATGCGCGAACGCGGCGGCGCAGGCGGGGCTGGTCGCCGCGGCGGCCGCCACCGGGCTCGCCGAGCAGATCCTGGCCACGATCGCCGCTTCGGGTGTCGCGGTCGGCCCCGCGGGCAACGACGGCCCGGACGACACGGACAGCTCGGACAGCTCGGACAGCTCGGACAGCTCCGACGACTCGGACGGTTCCGGTGACGACGACGCCGAGGACAACTCCGACGACGGGGGTTCCGGCGACGAGGAGTCCGGCGACGGGCGCGACGGCGGCCCGAACCCTGCGCCCGCTCCGGTCCCCGCGCCCGCCCCCGCGCCCGCTCCCGCCCCGGCTCCCCTCCCGGCACCGGCCCCGGCGCCCCTGCCCGTACCGGCGCCGTTCCCGGCACCGGCGCCCGCTCCGGGCACGCCGGCACCAGGCACACCGGCTCCAGGCACACCGGCTCCGGGCACACCGGCTCCGGGGACACCACTGCCAGCGCCCGTTCCCGGCGCACCCGGCACCGTTCCCGGGACGCCGGCACCCGCGCCCGGCTCGCAGGCCGCCGCCCTGGAGCAGGTGATCCGAGAGCTCGCGATGACGCTCAAGTCGAGCACGGACCCGGCGATGCAGCGGCTCGGCGACGACCTGCTCGGCGTCCTGGGCGGTGGCACCGTCGTCCCGGCGCCACTGCCCGTGCCAGGCGCCCCCGCCGTGCCAGGCGCTCCCGCCGTGCCAGGCGCTCCCGCCGTGCCAGGCACCCCCACGGTGCCGGACGGCCCAGGCGGGCTCGTCCCCGAGGTGTCGTCCGTGCTGCCCAGCGGCGCCACCGAGCTGTTCTCCGACGACTTCGAGGGCGGTGACCTCGGCAAGTGGGGCACCTGCCAGGGCGCGGGGGTCAACGGTGACTGCGCCGGGCTGACCGTCGAGGACGGGATGGGCGTCGGGCAGGACCCGCAACGCGGCATGGTCGCCCAGTTCCGGGTCAACGACGGCGAGGAGGCCGAGATGGGCGGCGAACGCTCGGAGGTCCGCGACAGCGGCCCGGACACGACGGTCAAGGAGGGCGACGAGCGCTGGTACTCGTGGTCGATGAAGTTCCCCGAGGACTTCCCCGAGCCCGACGGCGGCTACTACATCGTCATGCAGTGGCATCAGTCCAGCGACTCCGGTTCGCCCCCGCTCGCCCTCGACATCACCAACGGCATGCTCGAGATCGGCGGCGACGGCGTCGACGCGCCGCGCCAGGAGATCGGCCCGATCCGCCGCGGCGAATGGGTCAACTACGTGCTGCACGCCGGGTTCTCCCAGGACAGCGGGTTCGTCGAGGCGTGGGAGAACGGGGTGCAGACCGTGGCGAAGACCGACCGGCCGACCATGACCGACGACGAGAACTACATCAAGATGGGCATCTACCGCGACCCGGGCGCCACCGGCGACGCCGAGGTGTGGTTCGACGACTTCCGCATCTTCGACGGCTCCGGCGGACCCGCACCGGCGGACCCGCCTGCCGGTGGTGACGGCGAGGCCCGCAAGGACGCGGAGGGCGACGAGGGCGGCGACGAGGACGAGGGGGACGACGAGGACGCCTGATCCAGACACGGGGCCTGCCACGGCAGCCCCGACACAGCAGCTCCGACACACAGCAGCCCCGACACACAGCAGCAGAGCCCCGGCCAAGCGGCCGGGGCTCTGCTACGTTCCCGAACTGACGCGCCGCTCCCACCACGAAGCGACGTGCATGAGGTTAGCCTAACCTCTATTAAGTGCGCAAGGCCTCCTCCTGCGCCACCAGAGCGTGACGCCGACCACGCCGACGGACAGCACCGTGACGACGCCGCCCGCAACCAGGGGCGCGCGACCGCCGAAGTGCTCGGCCAGCAGGCCCAGCAATGGTCCGCCGACGGGCGTGCTGCCGAGGAACAGCAGGATGTAGAGCCCCATCACCCGCCCGCGCATCTCCGGGTCGACCGAGAGCTGCACCCGCGCGTTCGCCGCGGTGGTGAACAGCAGCGCGGCCAGGCCGACCGGCACGAGCACGATCCCGGCGAGCGTCACGGTCGGCATCAGCCCCACGATCGTGAGAAGCAAGCCGAAGACCAGCGCGTACAGCGTGACGCTGCGCAGCCGTGGCCGCTCGACCCGCCGCGCCGCGACCACCGACCCGGCGACCGAGCCCACCGCGAGCAGCGTCGTGAGCAGTCCGTAGGTCTCCGGGCCGCGACCGAAGACGTTGCGGGCGAGCACAGCGAGGGTGAGGTAGAAGTTGATCCCGAACGTCGAGACGAGGAACACCAGTGCGAGGACGGCCACCAGGTCCGGCCGGTCCCGGACGTAGCGCAGCCCGGCCCGGAGCTGGCCCGGGCTGCGCGGCACGGGCGCGGACCGGTGCAGTCGTCGCGGATCCATGAGGGCGAGCCCGGCGAGCACGGCGACGAAGCTGCCGGCGTTGATCAGGAAGACCCAGCCGGTGCCGACGGCCGCGATCAGCAGCCCGGCCACGGCGGGCCCGACGACCCGGGCGAGGTTGAAGTTGAGCGAGTTGAGCGCGACGGCGTTGCCCAGCTGCTCGGGGCCGACCAGCTCGGCGACGAAGGCCTGCCGCACCGGCACCTCGATCGCGGAGAAGCAGCCGAGCATGGCGCAGAGCAGGTACACGTGCCACAGCGCCACCGCGCCACCCAGCACGGCCACGCCGAGGACGAGCGCGCAGAGCCCCATCCCGGCCTGCACGGCCAGCAGCATGCGCCGCTTGTCGATCCGGTCGGCGAGCACGCCACCCCACAGCGACAGGGCGATGGTCGGGGAGAACTGGAGGGCAGCGGCGACGCCCAGGGCCACCGCGCTGCCGCCGGAGAGGTCGAGCACCAGCCAGTCCTGGGCGACGCGCTGCATCCACGTGCCGGCCAGCGAGACGACCTGCCCACCGGCGAACAACCGGTAGTTGGGTACGCCGAGCGAGGAGAAGACGCGCGGCCGCGCCGCGGCGTCCGGGCGTTTCGGTGCGGGGAGGACTGCGGTCACGATCTACTTAGCATACAGCAAGTATATTGGTCGCGCGGCGGCCGTAGGCTGTCCCCGTGACCGACCCGCCCGCGCTGCCCGGCCGGCTCAGCCGGATGAGCACCGTCGTGGGCGTCGGCACCACGCTGTGGGCCACCGGTGCGCTGGTCGCGCTGATCGCGCACCTCGTCGCCGACCGCCCCCTCGACACCTGGTTCTCCACCTGCGTCACCGGCGCGCTGCTCGGCGGGGTCGGCTGGGGGATCTTCACCTGGCAGCGGGCCGCGGCCCGGCGCGGCCGGCGCGGCGCGCAGACCGGCGTGGAGTAGCACCGCCGCACCGCCGGTCGGGTGGCGGCACGCGCACTCCTAGGGTGGAGGTCATGAGCGATGACCGCCCCACCGCCGTCGTCACCGGTGCCAGCTCCGGCATCGGCGCCGCCACCGCCCGTGCGCTCGCCGAGGCGGGTTTCCGCGTGGTACTCGGGGCACGACGCACGCAGCGGTGCACCGAGATCGCCGCGGAGATCGACGGGCTCGCGCTGCACCTGGACGTCACCGACCAGGAGTCCGTGACCGCGTTCGCCGCCGCGGTGCCGCGGTGCCGGTTGCTGGTCAACAACGCCGGCGGCGCGAAGGGTCTCGAACCGGTGGCGAGCGCGGACGAGGACGCCTGGCGCTGGATGTACGAGACGAACGTGATCGGCACGCTGCGGGTGACGAAGGCGCTGCTCCCGGCCCTGCTGGCGTCCGGGGACGGGCACATCGTCACCGTCACCTCGATCGCCGCGCTGGAGCCCTACGACAACGGCGCGGGCTACACCGGGGCCAAGCACGCGCAGGCGATGCTGCACCGCACGCTGCGCGGCGAGTTGCTCGGCGAGCCCGTGCGGCTCACCGAGATCGCGCCGGGGATGGTGGAGACCGAGTTCTCCCTGGTGCGCTTCGACGGCGACGAGACGAAGGCCGGGGACGTCTACCGCGGGCTCACCCCGCTCACGGCTCAGGACGTGGCGGAGGTGATCGCGTTCGCGGCGACCCGGCCGCCGCACGTCAACCTCGACCAGATCGTGCTCAAGCCGCGCGCGCAGGCGAGCGCGATGCGCGCCCACCGGTCGGGCTGAGGGCGGGTTTCCCGGCCGACCTCGGGCGTGCCCCGGAGCGTGCGCCTGGTCAGGCCGCACCCTGCGTGGGTGCACGCTCGCCGGCCGCTGGGCTGGCTTCACGCCGGGTCGAGCGCGGACAGGCCGCGCCACTGCTCCCAGGTGAGCGTCCAGTCCCAGATGTCGCCGTCGCGGGCCGAGAGCTGCACGCCCGAGCCGGTGACCTCGACCGGGTCGCCGTAGTTCGCGGTGTCCCAGTACGCCTTGGCGTCGGCCGGGGACAGGTTCACGCAGCCGTGGCTGACGTTGCGCGAGCCCTGGGCGTCGGTGGTGTCGGGGTTGGCGTGGATGAACTCGCCGTTGTTGCTGATCCGCACCGCCCACTGCATGACGACGTCGTAGTCGAACCGCTCGCTGATCATCCGGCGCCGCTCGAACTTCTCGCTGACCACGTGGATGCCCGAGCGGGTGTTGCGCTCCGGGTCGCTGTCCACGCCGTAGCTGGCCGGGTAGTCGGCGACGACGGCGCCGTCGCGCAGCACCTTCATCCGGAAGCTCGTCACGTCGGCCTTGACGACCTGGGCGGGCCCGATCGTGAACGTGGACCGGAGGTCGTCCGCGCCGTACGCGCCCTCCCCGAGCTCGACGCCGACCAGCGGGGCGTCGACGGTGACGACGGTGCCGGCCGGCCAGTACTCGCGCGGGCGCCAGTGCACCCGGGAGCCGCCGTGCTCGTCGGGCAGCCACCCCCACGCGCCCTCGACCGGCACCGACGTGGTGACCGACAGCGCGCGCTGCACCGCCGCCCGGTCCGGGACGTTCGCGTCGAACTGGAGCATGATCGGGGCGGCGACGCCGACGGTCTCGTCGTCGCCGATGTTGAGCTCCGCACCGATCTCGCGCAGCGGCGCGAGCGTGCTGAAGGCGCCGTCGAGCGGCACGGCCCGGTCGTCGCCGCCGCGCGCGGTGCCGCGCCAGCGGTAGGTGGTGTCGTAGTCCAGCGGGGCCGTGGTGGTCCAGCGGGTGCGACCCTCGGTGAAATCGCCGTTGACGGTGGAGCCGTCCGAGCCGACCAGCTCGACCTTCTCGAAGCTGCCGTTCGTCACGCTCGCCGACACCGGGTCCTGTGGCGCCACCTCGGCCGCGCCGTCGGCGGGCTCGTAGCTCACCGTCGCCGGGGTGCCGAACAGCTCCGACGCCGTCCCCGCCTGGGGCGTCACCACCGCCAACCCGAGCGCGACGACCACCGCGCCCCACCACAACCTGCGCACTGCTGCTACCCCCGTCGAGACGTCCCTCTCCTCAACGGACGTCCGGGGCGGAAGGACGTTGCTCCGAACGGGGCCTGCGCGACATCACAGGGAACAGCCGACGAGCACCGGTTCGGGGACCAGCTCGACGCCGAGCCGCTCCCGGACGCCGTCGCGCACCTCGCGGGCCAGCGCGAGGAGATCGCGGGTGGTGCCGCCGCCGCGGTGGGTGAGCGCGAGGACGTGCTTGCCCGACAGCGCCACCCGCCCGCCCGGGCCGGGGTGCCCGCGGCGGAACCCGGCCCGTTCCATCAGCGCGGCCGCCGAGAGCTTCACCAGACCCGGCCCGGCGGGCCAGGACCGCACTCCGTCGGGCGCGTCCGCGGCGGGCACCACGGGATTGGTGAAGAACGACCCGACGCTCCACGTGTCGTGGTCGGCGGGATCGAGCACCATGCCCTTGCGCCGACGCAGGGCGAGCACCGCCTCGCGGGCCGCCGCGACCGGCACGCGCGTCCCGACCGCCACCCCGAGCACCCCGGCCAGCTCCTCGTAGCGCACCGGCGCGGACAGCCCGTCCGCAGACAGCCGCAGCCGCAGCCGCAGCACGACGGCGTCCGCGCGGCCGCGCAGCACGCTCGTGCGGTAGCCGAGGCCGAGTGCGGCGGCGGGCACCCGGGGGCGGACGGCGTCGGCAGGCCGGTCGTAGAGGTCGACGTCGACGAGGACGTCCGCGATCTCCACCCCGTAGGCGCCGACGTTCTGCACGGGGGTGGCGCCCGCCCGCCCCGGGATGCCGGAGAGGCACTCCAGGCCACCGAGCCCGTCCGCGACCGTGGCGGCCACGACGCCGTCCCAGTCCTCGCCCGCCTCGACCGCGAGCAGCACCGACCCGTCCGGATCCCGGCTCGCGACGCGTCCGGAGCTCGCGAGGACCACCACCGGGCCGGGCACGCCGTCGTCCGCGATCACGACGTTCGACCCGCCGCCGAGCAGCAGGGCCGGCTCCGCCGCGGAGTCAACGATGCGCAGCAGGTCGACCAGCTCGTCGGCCGTGCTCGCGCGGTCCAGCCGCGCCGCGGGCCCGCCCAGGCGCAGCGTCGTGCACGGGGCGAGCGCCCCGGGCAGGACGGGCGAGAACGGGGGAATCACTGGGGTCAACGGTAGCCTGCGCGGATGTCTCGCACGCTGGCGTACCAGATCTCGTCCGCGCACGCGGCGCAGGACGTGTACACGGTCATGGTCGACCCCGAGCACCTGGAGGCGCGGCTGCGCCAGATGGGCGGGCCCGGTGCCCGCCTGCTGGAGCACGAGGCGGACGCGGACGGCGCCCGCTACGCGCTGCGCCACGGCATCGCGTCCTCGGACCTGCCGCCGTTCGTCGCGCCGTTCCTGCCCGGCACGCTGGTGATCGAGCGCCGCGAGACGCTGCGCCGGGAGCGGCCCGGCCGCTACGTCGGCGAGGTGTCCGTGCTGATCAAGGGGACGCCGGCGACCGCGGCGGGCGGGATGCGCCTGGTGGACCTGGTGACGGGCGGGTCGGAGTTCGCGGTGCGCGCCGAGGTCACGGTGGACGTTCCGTTCGTCGGCGGGAAGATCGAGACGATCGTGGCCGAGCAGGTGCGGCAGCTCCTCGACGCCGAGACACGGTTCACGATGAGATGGATCGCCCGGCAGGCCGGCGAGAAGGGACACTCGGCCGGGTGAGGAGGGAAACTCGCGGGGGTCGTCGCGCGAGTTCCCCTCCTCACCAGCCCGTGTTCTGCGTTTCACCAGATCCGTCGCCGCCACCGCGTTCCCCGGTCACCGCCCGGACCGGCCCGACCGCCTGGCACGATCGCGGCGTGGAACCCGACCGCCGCTACGTCATCACGCTCAGCTGCCCCGACACCACCGGCATCGTGGCCCGCATCGCCGGTTTCCTCGCCGACGCGGGCGGTTGGATCGTCGAGGCCGGGTACCACTCCGACCCGGACACCGGCTGGTTCTTCACCCGCCAGGTCGTGCGCGCAGACTCCCTGCCCTTCGACGCCGACGAGCTGCGCTCCCGGTTCGCCGCCGTCGCCGCCGAGCTGCACGGCGCCCCGTTCTGGCGGGTCACCGACACCGCCGAGCCCAAGCGGGCCGTACTGCTCGTCAGCCGGGAGGCGCACTGCCTGCACGACCTGCTCGGCCGCGCCGCCACCGGCGAGCTGCCCGTGCAGCTCGCGGCGGTGGTCGGCAACCACGCGGAGCTCGGCAGCATCGTCGAAGCGCACGGCGTGCCGTTCCACCACGTCCCGTTCCCGAAGCCGGGCGACCCGCGGCGGGAGGCGGGCAAGGTGACCGCGTTCGAGCAGGTCCGCGAGCTGGTGGACGCCCACGAACCCGACGCCGTCGTCCTCGCCCGGTTCATGCAGGTGCTGCCCGCGCACCTGTGCGAGGCGTGGACCGGGCGGGCGATCAACATCCACCACAGCTTCCTGCCGTCGTTCATCGGCGCGCGGCCCTACCACCAGGCACACAGCCGCGGCGTCAAGCTGATCGGCGCCACCTGCCACTACGTCACGGCCGACCTGGATGCCGGCCCGATCATCGAGCAGGACGTCATCCGGGTCGACCACAACGACACCACCACCGACATGGTGCGTCGCGGGCGTGACATCGAGCGGCTCGTGCTGGCCCGGGGCCTGCGCTGGCACCTGGACGACCGGGTGCTCGTGCACGGCAACAAGACCGTCGTGTTCCGCTAGCCCCGGTTCTCGGACCAGGACCCGGGTGGCGTCCTGGAGGAAGCGCGGGGTGCTCGCCCGGCGATCAGCCCGGGTCGCGCGAGCGCAGGGTCGCCCGGACGCCGCCGCGGGTGCCGACCACCTGGCCGAGCAGCGTGCCGACGGTGACGCAGAGCCCGAGCGTGGTCAGCGCGGCGCCCTCGGCCCAGTGCCCGAGAAGCCAGCCGCGAGCGAGCTGCGCGACGACGAAGCAGGCGAGGATCACCGCGCCGACCCAGTCGATGCGTGAGACGACGACGCCGGCGCCGTCCCACTCCATCCGCTTGATCCGGCTCGCGACGACGCCGACCGCCGCGCCAGCGAGCAGCCCGCCCGCGGCCCAGCCGAGTCCGAGCGACCCGTCCGCGATCCGGGTGAGGGTGAGGACGAGCAGCACGACCGCGATCACGGTGACGACCACTATCTGGACGACGATCGCCCGGCTCACGGGCGGACCGGCTTTCCGGCTGGTGTTCATGGTGTCGGCCCTCCTGGCCGTGGGGGTTCGGGATCGAGGCACTCGACGACGAGCAGCGTCGCGCCGAGGTCACGCAGCTGCGCGAGCAGCCCGTAGAGCGCGGAGGCGTCGACCACCGGGCCGACGATCGACGTCGTGCCGTCGTCACACGCGGTGACCCTCATGCGCTCCGGCCAGACCGACCAGTCCGGGTCGACGTGCCCCCGGATCCGGATCAGGTAGCTCGTCTCGGGCGTCATGGCGTTCTCGTTCCGTACGGGGTGCGCTCGCCCGGGAGAGCGCAGCCAGCCCGTCGACAGCGGCATCGTGGTAGGCGTAGGTGTAGGTGGGGGTGTTGAGGCCGAGCGCGAGCAGCTGCTCGACGGGCCAGCCGGCGCGCAGCGCCACGTGCCCGACGCCGACGACCTCAGCCGCCAGGTCGCCCAGGCAGTGCACGCCGAGCAGCACCCGGTCGTCGGCGCGCAGGACGAGCTTGAGCAGCCCGCCGCGGCCGGCGATGGCGCCGCGCGCGGTCGTGGCGAGATCGCAGCGCCCGACGACGTACGGGAGGTCGGCGGCGCGAGCCTGCTCCTCGGTGAGGCCGACCCCGGCGATCTCCGGCAGCCCGTAGACCGCCGAGCTCGCGAGCCGGTCGACCGCGATCCCGAACACCAGGCCGCAGGCGTGGCAGGCGGCGGCCCGGCCCTGCTGCATGGCGGTGGACGCGAGCCCGCCGCCGGTGACGTCGCCCGCGGCCCAGATCCCGGGCGCGGTGGTGCGGTGGACCCGGTCGACGACGACGCGGCCGCGGCCGTCGAGCTCCACGCCGGCGTCGGCGAGGCCGAGACCGTCGGTGTTCGGGGTGCGCCCGGCGGCGACCAGCACCGCTCCGGTGGTGAGCACCTCGCCGCCGGTGAGGGCGACGGTGAGCCGCCCGTCGACCCGGGTCACCTGGTCCACGCCCGCGGCGCCGACGATCCGGACGCCGCGGTGGCGCAGCTCGTCGGTCAGGAGCCCGGCGAGCTCCCCGTCGACCGAGGGCAGCAGCCGCTGCGCCCGGTCCACGATCGTGACCGGCACGCGCAGCGCGGTGAACACCGTCGCGAACTCGATCCCGATCGGCCCGCCACCGACGATCACCACGTCGGAGGGCGCCGCGCGCATCCCGTAGATGCGGTCGGAGTCGTAGACGTCCGGGTCGTCGTAGGGGATGCCCGGGAACCGCGCGGGCCGGGAGCCCGGGGCGAGCACGACGCCACGCGCGGTGATCGTGCGCCCGGTCCCGTCGGCCGCGGTGACGTCGATGTCGATGTCGCCACCGCCGCCGGGACGCAGCCGAGCGCTCCCGTGGACGACGTCGACGCCGCGCGCGGCGAGCTGTGCGGCGGCGACCTGCTGGAGCGTGTCGCGGACCTGCCCGACCCGCCGCCCGATCACCGCCATCGTCTCGTCCAGGGGCCGCTGCGTGGCCGGACCGTAGACCTCCGCCACCCCGAAGCCGGTGAGGTGCAGCGCCGCCTCGCGCAGCGTCTTGGTCGGCGCGCCGCCGGTGGTGGTGACGACCCCGCCGGGCCGGTCGCGCTCGATGACCACCGTGCGCCTGCCGAATGCGGCGGCCACCTCGGCGGCCGCCTTCCCGGCCGGGCCGGCGCCGATCACGGCCAGGTCGTAGGTGCTCATCAGGTGTCCAGCTCGGCGAGCCAGTGCAGCGCCCGCAGACCCGGCTGGAAGCAGTACTCGCCACCGCGGTTCACGACGAAGCTCGGCAGTCCCGTGAGCTTGCGCCGGATCGGGCTGGCCGGGACGGTGAAGACCCCGTCGTCCTGCGGGCCGACGAGCGGGTCGGCCTCGCCGGGCGTGCCGAAGAACGTCGCGTCGTTGACCCATTCGGTCTTGACGAACTCGAACTGGCGGCCCAGATGCGTGCCGAGGCAGGCGAACATGATCCCGCGGTCCACGCCGTCGTCGTCGAGGGCGTCCGGCGCCAGCATCGGGCCGTAGCTCGCGCTGCGCCGCACCATCCGGTGCAGCCGCGTCTCACCGATGATCACGGCGTCGCGCGCGTTCATCCGCCGGGCGTGCGCGCCCAGCGGGCACTTGAGCCCGCGCGGGTCATCGGCGTAGCGGAAGTCGTTGTTGCGGGCGGCGTCCGCGCCCAGCTCGGGGTCGTCCCGGTCCGGGGCGAGGTCCAGGGGTGCCCCGCTGGGCCAGCGCCCGACGAACTTCGCGGCCAGCCGCTGCTCGTCGGCGGTGTCGCGGGCCCCCGCCCCGAAGGAGCGGCGGAAGTACCCGCCCCCCCTGTGGAGTTTTGGGAACAACACCAATGTACCCGTTAAGATAGGG
>JBQTJE010000155.1:0-13306 GCA_052387455.1 Pseudonocardia sp. | reverse complement strand
TCCCCGCCCGCCCCGCCGACCACCCGTAGCCGCCATGCGGCGGCGTCGAGCCGCGGTACCGGGTCCAGCAGCCACTGCGTGACGGGCATCAGCCGCGGGTCGCCGGACCCGATCTCGTGCGAGCCGGTGACGCGCCGCTCCCGACCCGGCGCGACCAGCCACAGCACCGCCGCCCCCGCGCCCAGGGCGGCGCCACGCAGCACCGCGCGCCGCCCGAGGTGCGCGCGGCGGACCCGCACCCGCCGCCGGTGATGCGCGACGTGCACGGCCAGCAGCGCCGCCGCACCGAGCGCCGCGCCGACGTGGATCTGCATCGGCAGCAACCCGGCGTAGGTGCGGAAGCCGCCTACGGCGTGCAGCAACCCGCTGCCGATCGCCGTCAGGACCAGCGCGGCTGCCGTGAGGCCGATCACCTTCCGCCGCCGGCCGGGCCGGCGCAGACCCCGTCGAGCGATCATGATCTTCGATGGGGCGAGCAGCAGCAGGCCCAGTCCGGACGCTCCGTGCACGGCCGCGAGCGCCCGCGACGGCCCGGCGGCGCCCACCGCGAAGGCGAGCACGCCCGACGCCGTCACGATCACCGTCAGTATCAAGATCGCCGCGTTGACGAGTCGCAGGCTGCCACGCATGTGCTCACCGTTCCGAAGAGACCACGATCCGTCATCATTGGGCACGTTCACCTGACCCGAACGGGTGTAAAGCCCGGTTGTGTGTCACGCCAGGCGCCCCGCCGACGCTGTACTAGTCAACAAGGAGGTGATCCGGTGCCGGAGAACACGACTTCCGACGAGGCGACGCTGGTCGCTGCGGCGGAAAAGCTCACGCAGTGCGACGGTTACGTGGTGCTGGCCGTCGACCCGCAGACCGGCGAGGTGGACGCGCACGGGCCCTTCGACGGGCTGACCGCCACGATCAAGGCCGACCAGCTCAGGCGCGACTTCGACCGGGGCGGGCTCGACGACGTCACCGTCGGCGTCGTCCGGCTGCACAGCTCCACCTGACCTTCCCGCGACACCCCACCGTCCCGAGAACGACCGCCCGCCGCACCTCCCGCGCGGCGGGCGGTGCCATGCCCGGGCCGTCGCAGCAGTTGGTGGCAGCAGTTGGTGGCAGCAAAGCCACTTTCACGCCACCTCATGGCGTGAAAGTGGCTTTCCTGCAACCCCGGGACCCGCCGCGGGCCGCGCTTAGACTCGGGTCCGTGACCGCCACCGTCCCCGCGCCCCGGTCGACGAGCGGCCGCCGCGGCGAGCACCCGAGCCGCGACGACCCGGGCCGCGACGACGCGGGCCGCGAGCACCCGAGCCGCGACGACGCGGGCCGCGACGACGCGGGCCTGCACGACACGCGCCGCGACGGCCGGTCGCTGCGTCGCTTCCTGGACGGCCTGCCGGGGGTGGACGCGGTGGGGTTGGAGCGGCGGTCGGCGGTGCTGGCCACCCGCAGCGTCAAGGCGGCGGCGAAGCTGCACGCGATCGACACGGCGATTTCGATGGTCGACCTCACCACCCTCGAAGGCGCCGACACCCCCGGCAGGGTGCGGTCGCTGTGCACCCAGGCGCTGCGCCCCGACCCGGCGCATCCGGAGGTGGGGCCGGTGGCGGCGGTCTGCATCTACCCGGACCTGGCCGGCGTCGCCGCGGAGCGGTTGCGGGGCACGTCCGTGCAGGTCGCGGCGGTCGCGACGGCGTTCCCGTCGGGGCGCTCGTCGCTCAAGGTCAAGCTCGCCGACACCGCCCTCGCGGTGGACGCGGGCGCCAGCGAGATCGACATGGTGATCGACCGCGGCGCGTTCCTCACCGGGCGCTACGGGCAGGTGCACGACGAGATCGTCGCGGTGAAGCAGGCCTGTGGCGACCGGGCCCACCTGAAGGTGATCCTGGAGACCGGCGAGCTGGGCAGCTACGACGACGTGCGCCGCGCGTCCTGGCTCGCGCTGCTGGCCGGCGCGGACGTGATCAAGACGTCGACGGGCAAGGTCTCGCCGGCGGCGACGTTGCCGGTGGTGCAGGTGCTGCTCCAGGCGGTGCGCGACTGGCACCGGTTCACCGGCGAGCGCCGCGGGGTGAAGGCCGCGGGCGGCATCCGCACGGCCAAGGACGCCATCCGCCACCTGGTCGCGGTGCATGAGGTCGCGGGTGCGGAGTGGCTCACCCCGGCGCTGTTCCGGTTCGGCGCCTCCACGCTGCTCGGCGACCTGCTGCGGCAACGCCGCACCCAGCTCGGCGGCCACTACGAGAGCGCCGCGCGGATCGGCGGCTCGGCGTGAACCGCCCGTCGAACGAGGCGCCCGCTGTGCCGGCCTGGGAGTACGCCCCTGCCCCGGAGTCGACGGTGCCGGCGAACCTGCAGCCCACCTACCGCCCGTTCGTCGACGGCGAGTTCGTCGACGGCACCGGCGAGCCGCTGAAGACGGTGAACCCGGCGACGGAGGAGGTGCTGGCCGAGGTCGGTACCGCGGGCCCGGCCGACGTCGAGCGGGCCGTCGCCGCCGCCCGGCACGCCCACGAGCACACGTGGGGCCCGATGCCGGGCGCGCAGCGGGCGAAGTACCTGTTCCGCATTGCGCGCGTGGTGGCCGAGCGGGCCCGCGAGCTGGCCGTGCTGGAGACCCTCGACAACGGCAAGCCGATCCGCGAGTCCCGCGACGTCGACGTGCCGCTCGCGTCGCAGCACCTGTTCCACCACGCGGGCTGGGCCGACAAGCTGGAGCACGCCGGGCTCGGGCCGGACCCGCGCCCGCTGGGCGTCGTCGGCGCGGTGATCCCGTGGAACTTCCCGCTGCTCATGGCCGCGTGGAAGATCGCGCCCGCGCTGGCCTGCGGCAACACGATCGTGCTCAAGCCCGCCGAGACCACCCCGCTCACCGCGCTGGTGCTCGCCGGGATCGCCGCGGACGCGGGGCTGCCACCCGGGGTGCTCAACGTGCTGCCGGGCGCGGGCGACGTCGGCGCGGCGCTGGTCGCCGCCCCCGTCGACAAGATCGCGTTCACGGGGTCCACCGAGGTCGGCCGGCAGATCCAGCGCACGCTCGCCGGCACCGGCCGCCGGCGCACCCTGGAGCTGGGCGGGAAGGCGGCCAACATCGTCTACGCCGACGCGGCGCTCGACCAGGCCGTCGAGGGGATCGTCGACGGGATCTTCTTCAACCAGGGCCACGTGTGCTGCGCGGGCTCGCGGTTGCTGGTGCAGGAGTCGATCGTCGACGAGCTCACCGAGCTGCTGCGCGAGCGGGTGCGCACGCTGCGGGTGGGCGACCCGCTGGACAAGAACACCGACGTCGGCGCGATCAACTCGCGCGCCCAGCTGGACCGGATCGTCGACCTGGCCGCCGCGGGCGACGCCGAGGGCGCGCAGCGGTGGACGAGCCCCTGCCCGCTGCCCGGGCGCGGCCTGTTCTTCCCGCCCACGGTGTTCTCCGGGGTCGAGCCGACGATGCGGGTGGCGCGCGAGGAGATCTTCGGCCCGGTGCTGTCGGTGCTCACGTTCCGCACACCGGACGAGGCCGTGGCGAAGGCGAACGACACGCCGTACGGGCTCTCGGCCGGGGTGTGGACCGACAAGGGCGCGAAGGCGCTGTGGACCGCGCAGCGACTGCGCGCAGGGGTGGTGTGGGCGAACACGTTCAACCGGTTCGACCCGACGAGCCCGTTCGGCGGGTTCGGGGAGTCCGGCTTCGGTCGCGAGGGCGGCCGGGCGGGGCTGGCGGCGTACCTCGACGCCTGAGCTCGGACCGTCAGCCCGGGGTGTGCGCGGCGAGGAACTCCTCGACGGCCGCACGGGCGGCGGGCCGGTCGGCCGGGTCCTTCCAGCGCTCGACGAGGGTGGCGTGCGGGGCGGTCGCGGCGAGCGTGCGGGAGGCGACCTGCGGGTGGAACAGGTCGTCGCCCAGCAGCACGAGCATGGGGTTGTCGAGCGTGGCGATCTGCGCGGTGGACGCGCTGAACAGCACGTCGTCGCCGCCGTACATGTTCGCCCGGAACGCCGCCCAGTCGGCGTCGCCGGCCTCGGGGTGCGCGCCGCGGATCTCGATGGCCCAGCCGTCGAACATCTCGCCGAACGCGTCGCGGTTGCCGTCGAGCCCGATCGGCTGCAGGAACACCGCGGCGGCGAAGCGTTCCTGCGCGGCGCGCAGCAGCGACAGGATGTAGGGGCCGCCGATGCACATGCCGAGCACGTGGCACCGCTCGACGCCGAGGTGGTCGAGCAGGGCGAGCTGGTCGGCGGTGTAGGTCGTCCAGCCGTCCGAGCCGCTCACGGGTGCGGTGGACGAGCCGGCGTTGCGCTGGTCCATCGCGATCACGCGGTAGCGGCTCGCGAGCTGCTCGATGGGGTTCCACGGCGCGTTGTCCCACGCGCCGATCGCCGAGCGCATCCCGCCCGGCGCGATGAGCAGCACCGGGAAGCCGGCGCCGTGCTCCTCGTAGTGGACGTGGACGTCACCGCGGTGCAACATCGCCATGCCGGTCACCCTGCCATCCCAGGTGCACGGGGCTCAGTCGCGGTAGCGCGTCGCGCCGAACGGGCCGAACGGTCCGACACCGAGTCCGTCAGGCCGACCAGCGGATCCGCGGCGGACGCACGGCCGCGCACACCGGGGTGCCGTCCGGCAGGGTGAGGGGAAGGGTGGCGGTGAGGGTGCCGTCGCGGGCGGCGGCGAGCAGCGCCGGGTCGACGCCGTCGAACATCAGCTTCGCGCGGCGGAACATGCTGAACGTGTCGCCGTCGAGCGTGCCCCAGGACAGGTAGAGGAACCGGGCGCCGGGGCGGCCGTGCACGAACGGGCCGCGGACGTCGAGGGGCCCCGGCCCCCCGGTGGTCGCGACGACCTCGAACGTCCACTCGACGCCGGGCGCGTCCCCCGGCCGCAGCTCGACCACCTCGGCGCGCCGCTGCACCCCGACGTGCACGTTCTCGTAGGCCCCGCAACGCCGCCCGGGCAGCTGGTGACCATGAATCCGGATGAGCATGGACGCGATGATCCGCGTCAGCGGTGCAATACGGCCACTGATGACCGCATTGCACCGCAACCGCGGATCACCCGGGGGGTAGCTTTGGGGGGTGGAGCGGGTGGGGGTGGTGAAGACCTACAAGCTGTTCGTGGGTGGGGCTTTTCCGCGGTCGGAGTCGGGCCGCAGCCAGCCGGTGCACGCCGCCGACGGGCGCCTGCTCGCGCACGCCGCGCTCGCCTCCCGCAAGGACCTGCGCGACGCCGTCACGGCGGCCAGGGCGGCGCTCCCGGGTTGGTCGCAGGCCACGGCGTACAACCGCGGGCAGGTGCTCTACCGGGTCGCGGAGCTGATGGAGGGGCGCCGCGCCCAGTTCGCCGCGCAGGTCGCCGCCGCCGAGGGCCCGGGCGACGCCGGCGCGGTCGTGGACGCCGCGATCGACCGGTGGGTCTGGTACGCCGGGTGGACCGACAAGATCGCGACGGTGCTGGGCTCGGTGAACCCGGTGGCCGGGCCGTTCGTCAACTTCTCCACCCCGGTGCCGACCGGCGTGGTCGGGGTGCTGGCGCCGCAGGAGTCGTCGCTGCTGGGGCTGGTGGACGTGCTCGCGCCGGTGCTCGCCGCCGGGTGCACCGCGGTGGTGGTGGCGTCGCAGGCGCGGCCGCTGCCCGCGGTCGAGCTGGGCGAGGTGCTCGCCACCGCCGACGTCCCGGCCGGCGCGGCGAACCTGCTCACCGGTCGGGTCGCGGAGCTGGCGCCGTGGCTGGCCGCGCACGCGGAGGTCGCCGGGCTGGATCTCACCGGCGCCCCCGTCGAGCTGGTGGCGGGCCTGGAACGGGCGGCCGCGCCGACCCTCACCCGGGTGCTGGCGCGGCCGGACACGCCGGGTCTGGGCCGGCTGCGGGCGTGGAGCGAGCTACGCACCGTGTGGCACCCGGTCGGGCGTTGACCCGGGCCCGGCCGGAGGTGCCGCCCGGCCGGGCAGGTCGCGGCGGTCAGCCGGTGTACCTGTAGTTCCCGCCGCGGTCGTAGACGTCGACGTAGGCGTCACCGTCGACGCTGCTGTACCAGCACGAGTAGCCGAAGACCTTGCCGGACGAGAGCCGGTCGACCGACCACGAACCCCCGGCCTCGGCGCACCCGGCCTTGAGCGTGGCCAGCGACGTGGCGGCTTGTGCGGGCGCGACGGCGAAGCCGAGTGCGGCCGTCGCCAGGACGGTGGCGCCCAGTGCTCTACCGAGCAGTGCAGACATCCTCATGACAGTTCCTCCTATCGTGGGTCCGCCCATGATGAGCACCGCGACCCGCGTTCGACGATGGTGCAGACCCGCCGGCGCAAGGGTGCGGGCCCCCGACCGATACCCCACCCGCGGGCGTCCCGACCGGGCGCACGGCCCGCCTCCGCGACGGCCTAGGGTGCACGCCGTGGCCAGCGACATCGTCCCGATCCAGCTCTCCCTCACCGAGGGCGACCTCGTCACGCTCTGGGCGCCGCGCTGGCGCGAGGACGGCGAGGAATGGGAGGCGTTCCTCGGCGACGACGACGCGCTGTTCGCGTTCCCCGACGTCGCCCGGCTCGCCGCGTTCGTGCGCACCGCCACCGGCCACGACCTGCTCGACCACCCCGCCTGGTCGGTCGTGCCCGATCTCGGCGTCGCCGAGCTTCTCCCCGAGGACACCCAGGCCTACGACGTCGTCGGCGTGCCCGAGCTGGTCGCCCAGGACGCCGACACCTGGACGATCGCCGAACTGGCCGAGATCGTCGAGATGCTGCGCTCCATCGCGGACGTCTGCGACCTCGACGTCGTCACCGAGGTGCTCGACTCCGCGCCCGCGTTCTCGATGCTGCACCAGGGCACGCTGCCGTTCACCGGCCGCGAGGGCAACCGGCTGTGGTCGCGCCTGGTCGAGGTCGTGATCAAGCGCTGGGACGACGTGATCGACGCCGTCGACGCGCTGGTCACCGTGCCGGAGGTCGACGCGGCGGCGCTCGCGGCGGCGGAGAAGGAACTGGCGCTGGTCGAGGAGGCCGGCACGGACGAGCCGGTCGCCACCGGTGCGGGCGCCGACGACGACGGCCCGCCGACCTTCTGGGAGGAGGTCGGTATCGACCCGATCCGGATCGTGCTGCCCGACGGCGAGTACGTCACGCTGCGCTGCTATCTCGACGACGCCCCGGTCTTCCTCGGCTCCGACGGGCGGATCGACGTCTTCCCCACCGAGCGGGCGCTGGCCCGCCACCTGCGCGGCGACGGCGTGGACGGGCACGACCTGACCGCCGCGTCCACGTGGCCCGAGGTCGTCGAGCGGGCGGCGGCGGGCGACCTGGAGGTGGAGGTCGACGAGGTCAACGTCTACGTGCTCGCCGACCTCGACACCGACCTCGCGCAGGGCCCGCTCGCGGTCGACGCGGCGCAGCTGGAGCTGGCCACCGAGCTGCTGCTCGACGTCGGCGACTGGGCCGACGACGACAAGCCCGCCGACGCGCTGGCCGACAACCAGCCGCTGGGCTGGCTGGTGTCGTTCGTGGTGCGGCCCGACCCGACCCGGCTCGCGCCCAGCGCGCCGTTCGACACCGAGGCGCAGCGCTGGCAGGAGCTGGTGGGCACGCTGGCCGACCGCCTTCGCCAACCGTGAGCGCGGTCACCCGCCCCAGGTCAGAGCGGGTGCGCCCCCGTCGCTAGGGTCGCTGGCAGTAGCCCGAGCACAGGGAGAGCCGAGTGGACCTGTACGAGTACCAGGCGAAGGATCTCTTCGCCGCGCACGGAGTCCCGGTGCTGCCGGGCCGCACCGTCGAGACCCCCGGTGAAGCGGCTGCCGCGGCTGCTGAACTTGGCGGCACGGTCGTCGTCAAGGCGCAGGTGAAGACCGGCGGGCGCGGCAAGGCGGGTGGGGTCAAGCTCGCCTCGTCCCCGCAGGAGGCGCAGGAGAAGGCCGAGGCGATCCTCGGGCTGGACATCAAGGGCCACATCGTGCACCGCGTCCTGGTCACCGAGGCCAGCGACATCGCCGAGGAGTACTACTTCTCGATCCTGCTCGACCGTTCCAACCGCACCTTCCTGGCCATGTGCTCGGCCGAGGGCGGCATGGACATCGAGCAGCTCGCCGTCGAGCGTCCCGAGGCGCTGGCCCGGATCCCGGTCGACGCCATCGCCGGGTGTGACCGCGCGAAGGCGGCCGAGATCGTGGCCGCCGGGAAGATCCCCGCGGAGGTGGCCGACCAGGCCGCGGACGTGATCGTCAAGCTGTGGGAGGCGTTCGTCTCCGAGGACGCCACGCTCGTCGAGGTCAACCCGCTGGTCCGCACCCCGGACGGGCGCGTCGTCGCCCTCGACGGCAAGGTCACCCTCGACGGCAACGCCGACTTCCGGCACCCCGCGCACGCCGACCTGGTGGACCAGGCCGCCGAGGACCCGCTGGAGGCCAAGGCCAAGGCGCGCGACCTCAACTACGTCAAGCTCGACGGCGAGGTCGGCATCATCGGCAACGGCGCCGGCCTGGTGATGTCCACCCTCGACGTGGTCGCGTACGCCGGGGAGCGCCACGGCGGGGTGAAGCCCGCCAACTTCCTCGACATCGGCGGCGGCGCCTCGGCCGACGTCATGGCCGCCGGGCTCGACGTCATCCTCGGCGACCCGGCCGTCAATGCCGTGTTCGTCAACGTCTTCGGCGGCATCACCGCGTGCGACGCGGTGGCCACCGGGATCGTCGAGGCCTTGAAGATCCTGGGCGACGCCGCCACCAAGCCGCTGGTCGTCCGGCTCGACGGCAACTCCGTCGAGGAGGGCAGGCGCATCCTCGACGAGGCGAACCACCCGCTGGTCACACAGGTGGACACCATGGACAACGCGGCCGACAAGGCCGCCGAGCTCGCCGCGGCAGGGGTGTGACATGTCGATCTTTCTGAACGAGCACAGCAAGGTCATCGTCCAGGGCATCACCGGCGGCGAGGGCACCAAGCACTCCACCAAGATGCTGGCCGCCGGCACCAACATCGTCGGCGGCGTGAACGCCCGCAAGGCCGGCACGTCGGTCGCCATCGGGGGCCGCGACCTCACCGTGTTCGGCACGGTCGAGGAGGCGATGAAGGAGACCGGCGCGGACACCTCCGTCGTCTTCGTGCCGCCGAAGTTCGCCCGCGACGCGGTCATCGAGGCGATCGACGCCGGGATCGGGCTCGCCGTGGTCATCACCGAGGGCATCCCGGTGCACGACTCGGCCTACTTCTGGGCGCACTGCGTCGCGACCGGGAACAGCACCCGCATCATCGGCCCGAACTGCCCCGGCATCATCTCCCCCGGCAAGTCGAACGCCGGCATCATCCCCGCCGACATCGCCGGCCCCGGGAAGATCGGGCTCGTCTCGAAGTCGGGCACGCTGACCTACCAGATGATGTACGAGCTGCGCGAGATCGGCTTCTCCACCGCGATCGGCATCGGCGGCGACCCGGTGGTCGGCACCACGCACATCGACGCGCTGGAGGCCTTCGAGGCCGACCCGGAGACCGCGGCGATCGTCATGATCGGGGAGATCGGCGGCGACGCCGAGGAGCGCGCGGCCGACTTCGTCAAGGCTCATGTCACCAAGCCGGTGGTCGGGTACGTCGCCGGGTTCACCGCGCCCGAGGGCAAGACGATGGGCCACGCCGGCGCGATCGTGTCCGGCTCGGCCGGCACCGCCCAGGCGAAGAAGGAGGCCCTGGAAGCGGCCGGTGTGCGGGTGGGCAAGACGCCCAGCGAGACCGCGGCGCTCATGCGGGAGATCGTCGCGGCGCTGTAGGCCGGGGCTCCGGCGGCCCTGGGAGCCGGCGGGTGGGGCCCGGCGGGTGGGGCCCGGCGCGGTGGTCTGGCGCGGCGGCCTGGGGCGGGCGGGTGTCCCGATGCGCGGTGGTCTGGGCGCGCGGGCGGCGTCGATGATCGACGAACGGGGACCGGGGACCGTGCGTGACGCGGTTCCCGGTCCCGAACGGGTGATCAGCGGCCCGCAGCCGCGGGAAGGGGCGCCGGCGGGCGGGCCGTGTCCGGTCGGCCCGAGGTGGATGGACTACGTTCGGGACGCCCGTCGTGGCGGCGACCGCCCGGCCCGCCCGGCCCGTTCCGAAGGGGGAACATGAGCCAGCCAGGTGGGGCGCCAACGCCCCCGGGACCAGCTCCCGCCACCCCGACCGACCCTGCCGACGGCACCACGCTCGGTTCTGGGCCGGCACGGTTGCTCGCACTCGCCGCCGCAGGTCTCGCGGTGGTGATCTACCTGCTCGCCTTCTTCGGCGACCTGCCACTCGGGACGCTGGTCGCCGGGCCGCTCGTCCTCGGCGGAGGCCTGCTGGCGGGCGCATCGGCGCTGCCGCGGGCCGGCCGGATGCTGCTGCCGGCAGCGGTCGTGACCACCACCGGGGCGCTGCTGCTGTTGCAGGTCGCGGTCGGCGCGCCGAGCCTGCCGATCAGTGCGGTGATCACGCTGGTGCTGGCGTTCCTGCTGGCCGGTGCCTGTGTCGCCGCGGTGCTGCTCGACTGCGGGCTCGTCACGATGCCCGAACGCAAGCGACGCGACCGCGGCCCCGCAGGCTACGGCGCCCCACCGCCCGGCTACGGCGGCCAGTACCCGGGCGCGCCCGGCTACCCGCCACCGGGCCAGTACCCCGGGCAGCAGCCCGGCGGGTACGGCCGCCCGGGCGGCTACGGCTCGTTCCCCGGCTTCGGCGTGGGTGACCAGACGATCACGTTCGGCGCGCCGGGGCCGGGGCAGTTCGCCGGGCAGCCGGTGCCACCCTCCGCGCCCACGCGGGCCGACGGGGTCATGCCCGAGTGGTACGCCCGGCCGGACGCGCCGCCGCCCACCCCGGCCGCCGGTGTGCCGCGTGGCGTGGACCGCCCGCCGTCCGCCGGGGTCCCGCTCGCGCCGGACACCGCCCCGCGCGCAACGTCGGGTAGCCCGCCGGCGGACGCCGGGGACCGCGGAGCGCCGGCGGGCACCCCGGCCGGCGCCGAGGCCACGGCGCGCGGGATGCCGGCGGGCAGCGCCGCGGTCGTCGACGCCACCTCGCGCGAGCCGTTCCCGGGGGTGACGGGCGCGCACGACGACACCGTGCGCGGCCCGTCCTCGGGCGCGCACGATGCCGCAGCGCGCGGGACGTCCCCGGGCGTGGCACTGCCGTCGGACGGCGCGCCGGCCCCGGCCCCGGCGGGCGGGCCGGGCCCGGACGCCGCCCACCCCGAAGGTCGGACGCCGTCCGGCGGGTTCGACCACGTCCAGCCGCCCGGGCCGGCAGCCCCGTCCGACGCCACGCGGATCGCCCCGATGGGCGATACCCTGCCCGGCAGCGAGAGCGCCCCACCCGCCGACAACGACGACCTCGCCGAGCGGACGCGCGTCCTGGGCCCGGACGACCGACCCCGCAGCTGACGATCCCGCGCGACCCGCGACCCGCGACTCCGGGCCGCCGTGCGATCCGCGGCCGTGCAGTCCGTCAGCCGCCGCCCGGCCTGAGCGCACGCTCGGCGCGCGGGGACCTTGTGGGCGCGACGGGGGCGGTGGATCGCTCGGCGAGGTTGCGCCCACGCGCGACGGTGTCTGCGTGGATGCACGCTCGGGGGGCGGACGGTCGGCGCGGCTCGGCGAGGTTGCGCCCACGCACGACGGGACCTGCGTGAGCGCACGCTCGGCAGCGACGGCGGCGGTGGGTGGCGGAGCTGGTGGGGGCGGCGGCGTTTCTACCGGCCGCGAGCCGTCGTCGCTGCAACGCTGCCGGGATGGCCCGCGCGATCGTCGCCCCCGATCCCGACTCCGATCATGGCGCGGATCCCGGCGACCCGCCGGCGGGGCTCGACCGCCTGCGGGTGCTCGCCGCGACCGCGATGGGAACGGTGTTGTTCAGCTACGCGATGCTCGTTCCCGCCGCGGCGGCGGTCGTGCAGAGCGGCGGCCGCGGGCTCTCGGTCGACGGGGCGTTCGCCGCCGCCGTCCCGCTGTGGCTCGCCGCTCACCAGGTGCCGATGTCGATCCAGGGCCAGCCGCTGAGCGTGCTGCCGCTGCTGCCGACGGCCGCGGTGGCGGCGGTGATCGCGGTCGGTTCGGCATGGGCGGTGCGCAGGCTCGGCCGCCGGGTGCCGACCGACGGCGGTGCTGTGCTCGCGACCGTCGGAGCGGCGCACGTGGCCGTCGCGGTGCTCGCCAGCGCGCTGCTGCCGCCGGAGGTGTCGGCCGTTCCGTGGTCGGCGATGCTCGCGGCGGGCGCTGTCGCGGGGCCGGCCGTCGGCCTCGGCGTGGTGCGCGCGTGCGGGCCGCGGGACCTGGTGCCCGGGTGGCGTGCGCCGCCGTGGGTCGGGGCCGGGCTGCGCGGCACGCTCGCCGGGACGGTGGGCCTGCTGACCGTCGGCGCCGCGGTGCTGTTGCTGGCGCTGGTCGTTGCAGCACCCGCCGTCGAGGACGCGTACGCCCGGCTCGCCCCCAGCGCCGCGGCCGGCGTGGGCGTCACGATGCTCGCGTTCGCGTACCTGCCCAACGCCGTCATCGGCGCCCTGAGCTGGGCGCTCGGGCCGGGCGTGAGCGTCGGGCTGGCCACGGCGTCGCCTTTCGCGGCCGCGGCGGGCGAGGAACCGTCGAGCTTCCCGTTGCTGGCCGCGGTGCCGTCGACCGCGCTGACCCTGGCCCCGGCCGTCCTCGCGCTGCCGGTGCTCGTCGGGGTGGCGGTGGGGCGGACGTGCGCGCGCGCCGTCAGGTCCGCATCGCCGGGTGAGCGGTTGACCGCGGCGCTCGCCGCGGCGGCGGGCACGGCCGCCGTGACCGGGTTGCTCGCGCTGCTCGCGGGCGGGCGGCTCGCCGCGGGCGCCTACGATCCGGTGCGGGTGCCGGCCGCGCTCGTCGTGCTCGCCGCGCTGCTGTGGGTGGGCGTGCCGGCGGTGCTCGCCGCCGTGGTGCGCGTGCCGGAGCGGTCCGGTGCACGTGCCGTGGATGCGATCCGCGCCCGCCGGAGGGCGAACCGCGCGGCGCCACCCGGTCGCGCCGCTCGCCGCGGCAGCCCGGACCGCCCTGTCCAGGGGCCCCGGGCGACCGGTGCCGAGGCGACCGACGTGCCGGTGACCGACGTACCGCCGACCGAGGTACCGGTGACCGACTTGACCGACACATCAGTGGCTGACGCACCGCTGTCCGACCGGCCACCCGCCCCGGTGACCCGTGACTCGCCGATCCGCGGAACCCCGCCCACGCTCGTGCCCGCGCCCCGGCGGCCGATGACCGTCGCCGACGTCGTCGCCCAGCGGGCCAGGGACGCCGAGGCAACCGCCGACGGTGCGCCCCCGGCCGGCGGCACCCCCGATCCGCCCGACGCGCCGTAGCCCGCCCGTCGCCGCCCGCCC
>JBQTJE010000154.1:0-25955 GCA_052387455.1 Pseudonocardia sp. | reverse complement strand
AACGGGCACCGCCGTCAGCGCCCACCCCGGACCATGAGCGCCGGTGCGGGACCGGCGACGGCGGGAGGCACGGTTCCCGGTCCCGATCCGCTGATCAACGCCGGGGCCGGGCCGCTAGGGTCCGCGGGTGGTCGACATCGTGGCGGCGCTGTCCAACGTTCTCGGCAAGGCCCGGGGCGGGGTGGCCGACCTGCGCCGGATGCCCCGCGACCCGGTGGTCCCGGCGGACCCGGTCGACCCGGTCGAGACAGCGGGGCGGCGTGCGGGTCCGAGCGTCGTCGCCGTTGCGACCGCCACCCTGTACCGGTACCGGCCGCTGCCCGGAGTGCCACCGGCCGCCGGGCCGCCGGTCCTGCTCGTCCCGCCGCTGGGCGCCCCGGACTTCGCCTACGACCTGCGCCGCGGCTGCTCGCTCGTCGAGCACCTGCTCGCCGGCGGACGCACCGTGTACCTCGTCGACTACGGCGCGATCTCCTTCGCCGACCGCCGTCTCGGCATGGAGCACTGGGTCGACGAGGTGGTGCCGGGCGCCGTGCGCGCCACCGTGGCCGACGCGGGCGCCGAGGACGTGCACGTCGTCGGCTGGTCGCTGGCGGGGATCTTCGCGCTGCTCGCCGTCGCCGCCGCCGTCGACGGCCGGGCGCCGCTGCCGGTGCGCACGGTCACCGCGATCGGCAGCCCCGTCGACATCTCCGCGGTCCCGCTGATGGCGCCGCTGCGCCCGCTGGCGGCCGTCACGGGCGGGCGCGGGCTCTCGGCGCTCTACCAGTCGATCGGCACGTTCCCGGCCCCCCTGGTGAGCGCGGCGTTCCACCTCACCGCGGTCGACAAGCTCGTCACCAAGCCGCTCACGCTGCTGTCCAACATCGACGACCGCGACTGTCTCGCCCAGATCGAGGCCGTCGACCACCTCATGAACAACATGCACGGCTACCCCGGCCGGGTGTTCGGGCAGATCTTCCACCTGTTGCTGCGCAACAACGACCTCGCCGACGGCAGGCTCGACCTGGCCGGGCGGTCCATCCCGCTGGCCGGGGTGAACGTCCCCGTCCTGATCGTGGCGGGTCGCGACGACGTGATCGCGCCGCTCGGTTCGGTCCGCAAGGTCGTCGACGTGCTCACCGGCGCGCCGGAGGTGCGGTTCGAGACGGCTCCGGGCGGGCACCTGGGCGTGCTCACCGGCCGCCGGGCGCGGGGTGCCACCTGGGCGCACCTCGACGCCCTCCTCGACGACCACGCCGTCGCCGCCGGATAGCCGAAAGGGACTGGGCAGCCGGCGGCCGGCGAACTAGCGTCGGGCCGGTGACCACGCCACCCGTCACGACCGACGCCGCCCACGCCGCGGCGGTGGCGGCGCTGGTCGCGGGTTACCGGGCCGCGCCGCCCGGGGTGCCGGTCCGATTGCGCAAGCCCTCGTCCAACCTGTTCCGGTTCGGCCGCGAACCGGCCCACGAGCTGGACACGAGCGGGCTCACCGGGGTGCTCGACGTCGACCCGGTCGCCCGCACCGCGACGGTGCAGGGCATGACCACCTACGAGGACCTGGTCGACGCCACGCTCGCGCACGGGCTGATGCCGCTCGTCGTCCCGCAGCTGCGCACGATCACCCTCGGTGGGGCCGTGACGGGGCTGGGCATCGAGGCCAGCTCGTTCCGGCACGGGCTGCCGCACGAGTCGGTGCGGGAGATGGACGTGCTCACCGGCGCCGGAGAGGTCGTCACCGCAACCGCGGACGGCGAGCACGCCGACCTGTACGCCGGCTTCCCCAACTCCTACGGGACCCTCGGCTACGCCGTGCGGCTGGTGATCGACCTCCAGCCGGTGCGGCCCCACGTCCGGCTGGAGCACCGCCCCTTCGCCGACGCCGGGTCGTGCACGGCCGCGATCGCGCAGGCCTGCGAGGGCGACTGGGACTTCGTCGACGGCACGGTGTTCTCCGCCGGCGAGCACTACCTCACGCTGGGGCGGTTCGTCGACGAGCCGACGACCCCGGTGAGCGACTACACCGGCCGCGAGGTCTACTACCGCTCCCCGCGGCGGCTCGCGGTCGACCACCTCACCGTGCACGACTACCTGTGGCGCTGGGACACCGACTGGTTCTGGTGCTCGCGTGCCTTCGGCGTGCAGCACCCGGTGGTGCGGGCGCTGTGGCCGCGCCGCCACCGCCGCTCGGACGTCTACCGCCGCCTGGTCGCGCTCGACCGCCGCCTCGGCGTGAGCGACCGGATCCGCCGCGCGCGTGGACTGCCGCCCGAGGAACCGGTCGTGCAGGACGTCGAGATCCCGGCCGCGCGGCTGCCGGAGTTCCTCGACGCGTTCCACGCCGAGATCGGCATCGCCCCGGTGTGGCTGTGCCCGCTGCGCCTGCGCGGCGCCCGGACGTGGCCGCTCTATCCCATGCGCCCGGGCGAGCTGTACGTCAACGTCGGGTTCTGGTCGGCGGTGCCGCAGGTACCCGGTCGGCCCGACGCGCACAACCGTCGGATCGAGGAGCTGGTGTCCGCACTCGGCGGGCACAAGTCCCTGTACTCGACCGTCCACTACTCGGAGGCCGAGTTCTGGGAGCACTACAACGGGCCCGCCTACCGCGCGCTGAAGGACCGCTACGACCCGCGCGACCGGCTGCCCGATCTGTATCGGAAGGTGGCGGGCTTCGGCGCCGGGTGAGCCGAATCGGGGTAAGGGGGCAGTCATGCAGGTGGCGGAGATCCTCGGTGGCGTGCTGGGGCCGGAGGTCCCGGTGCGGGTGATCGGGTACGACGGGAGCAAGTCCGGGCCGGACACCGCCGGGGTGGCGTTGCGGATCGTCTCCCCGCGGGCGCTGGCCCGGCTGGCCACGGCGCCGGGGCCGCTCGGCCTGGCCCGTGGTTACGTGGAGGGGGAGCTGGAGGTCGACGGCGACCTGCATGCCCTGCTGCACGCGGTCGCGGGGCTCACGATGCGGCGGTTGCCGGTCACCGAGCAGGCGCGGATCGCCCGGCGGATGCTGCCGCTGTGGCTGCGCCATCACCGGCCGCGGCCGTCGCTGGAGTACCGCCCGCCGGGGCGGCTGCACTCGCGACGTCGCGACGCGCGGGCGATCGCGCACCACTACGACGTCTCGAACCGCTTCTACGAGTGGGTGCTCGGCCCGTCCATGGCCTACACGTGCGCCTGCTACCCCACACCGGACGCGTCGCTGGAGCGGGCGCAGGCGACCAAGCACGAGCTGGTCGCGGCCAAGCTCGGGCTGGGCGCGGGGATGCGGTTGCTCGACGTCGGCTGCGGCTGGGGCGGGATGGTGATGCACGCCGCGGCCGAGCACGGGGTGCGGGCGCTCGGCGTCACCCTCTCGCGCAACCAGGCGCGGTGGGCGCAGGCGGAGATCACCCGCCGGGGCCTGGGGGGGCTCGCGGAGGTCCGGCACCTCGACTACCGGGAGGCACCGCAGGGCCCGTTCGACGCGATCAGCTCGATCGGGCTCACCGAGCACCTCGGCGCGGCGGCGCTGCCGTCGTACTTCGGGTCGCTGGCCGCCCGGCTGCGTCCCGGCGGGCGGCTGCTCAACCACTGCATCACCCAGCCGTACACGCCCGCCTCGCCCCGGCTCGACCCGTTCATCGCCCGCTACGTCTTCCCGGACGGGCAGCTGCACACCGTCGGGCACCTGGTGTCGGTGATGAACGACCACGGCTTCGAGGTGCGCCACGAGGAGAACCTGCGCGAGCACTACGCGCTGACGCTGCGCGACTGGGGCGCCAACCTCGACGAGCACTGGGACGAGGCCGTGGTCGAGGTCGGGGGCGGTCGGGCCCGGGTGTGGCGGCTCTACATGGCCGCGTGCCAGGTCGCGTTCGAGCGCAACGACATCCAGCTGCACCAGGTGCTCGGGGTGCGGGTGGACGCGGACGGCCGGGCCGGCCTGCCGCTGCGGGGCTGGTGACGAGCGGCGCCGGCCGCATGGTCGGGCGCGCGGCCGCGTGATCTACTGCGCGGCGTGGACCGGCTCGCCGCGCACCTGCGCACCTGGCTCGGCCGCTGGCCCGGCGACGGACCGGGGCTCACGGTCGTCGGCTGGCCCGCGCGTCTGGAGCCCGGCTGGGACGGGCGGGCGCATCCGCTGGTCGGCGTGTCCTCGCCCGGCTCGGGCGTGCTGTCGGTGCCCCCGGACGCCGCCGACGCGGTCGCCGCGATGCTGCGCGACGGGGGTGCGCCGCACGGCGTCCCGGCCGCGGCCGGACTGGCCGGGCGCTGGTTCTCCGGGGTCTTCCGGTGGAGCACCGCGCCCGCGCCGCTGCCCGACGCGGGGGAGTGGGTCGCAGCGTCGGATCCGGTCGTGCCGGCGTGGTTGCACCCGTTCGGCGGCGAGGTGCTCCTCGCCCGCGACCCGACCACCGGTGCACACCTGGCGGGCGTCGGGATCAAGCGCCACGACCGGCACGGTCACGAACTGGCGGTGGTCACGGCGGAGGCGGCGCGCGGGCGGGGCCTGGCCCGGCGACTGGTGGCGCAGGCGGCCCGCCGGGTGCTCGACGACGGCGGCGTCCCGACCTACCTGCACGCTGCGGACAACCACGGCTCGGCGCGGGTGGCCGACGCGGCCGGGTTCCCGGACCTCGGCTGGGCGGTGCACGGCCTGTCGGAGGGTTGAGCGGGTTTCCGAGGGTCGTGCGGCGGGTGACCCGTCCGGGAGCGGGTCACCCGAGCTGCGCGCGCACCCAGGCCAGCAGCCCCGGCATCGCCGCCCGAACCATCGTCAGCACCTCGCCGAAACCGTCGTCGGCGCCGTAGTACGGGTCGGGCACCTCGGCGCCGGGCGGGGCGCCGGGGTCGAACGAGCGCAGCATCCGCACCCGCTCCGGCTCGGGCACCTTGCCCTGCAGGATCCGCCGGTGCTCGTGGTCCAGCGCGACCAGCAGGTCGGCGGAGAGCAGCTCGGCGTCGAGCTGGCGGGCGACGTGGGCCGGCGGGTAGCCGTGCGCGCGCAGCAGCGCGGCGGCCCGGTGGTCGGCGGCGTTGCCGACGTGCCAGCCGCCGGTGCCCGCGCTCGTCACGTGCACGCGACCGGCCAGCCCGGCCCGCTCCAGCTCGGCCACGAACACCTTCTCGGCGATGGGGGAGCGGCAGATGTTCCCGGTGCAGACGAAACAGACGGCGAGTGCAGGCGGGGGTTCGGGAGGGGGAGCCATGCTTTCCAGTGTCGCCGCGCGTCCCGCCGCGCGCCGCATCAGTCTGAGACGGTCCGTAGGGTTCACGGCATGGATCACGGCCTGCGCGACGGGGACCCGCTGCGCCACCACGGGGACGCGGACGCAGAACCGGGCCTGGTCGACTTCGCCGTCAACGTCGCGGGCGACGCCCCGCCCGGGTGGCTGCGCGACCGGCTCGCCGCCACGCTCGACGACCTCGCGCGCTACCCGTCGGCGGCCCATGACGCCCGGGCCCGCGCGGCCGTCGCGACCCGGCACGGGCGGGCGCCCGACGAGGTTCTGGTGCTGGCGGGCAGCGCGGAGGGCTTCGCGCTGCTCCCGGGCCTGACGCCGCGGCTGGCCGCGGTCGTGCACCCCGCGTTCACCGAGCCGGAGGCGGCGCTGCGCGCGGCGGGGGTGCCGGTCGCTCGGGTGCTCACCGACGAGGTGGCCGGGCATCGCCTCGACCCGTCGGCCGTCCCCGACGCGGCCGACCTGGTCGTCGTCGGGAACCCCACCAACCCCACCGGGGTGCTGCACCCGGCGACGGCGGTCCGCGCGCTCGCCCGGCCCGGTCGCGTACTGGTGGTGGACGAGGCGTTCGCCGACGCGCTGCCGGGGGAGCCCGAGTCGCTGGCCCCCGCTGCGGACGTCCCGGGGCTGCTGGTGCTGCGCAGCCTCACCAAGACCTGGGCGCTGGCGGGCCTGCGCGCGGGCTACGCGCTCGGTGATCCCGGCCTGCTCACGCGGCTCGCGCGCCCGCGCCCGCCCTGGCCGGTGTCGACCCTCGCCCTGGAGGCCGTGGTCGCCTGCTGCGAGCCGCGGGCGCTGGCCGAGGCCACGGTCGCCGCGCACCGGCTCGGGCGGTGGCGGGCGGCGCAGGCCGCGTCGCTGGCCGCGCTGCCGGGCGTGCGGGTGCTGCCGGGGCGCGCGCCGTTCCTGCTGCTGCGGCTGCCCGACGGGCACGGCGAGCGGGTGCGGACGGCGCTGCGCGCTGCCGGGGTGGCGGTACGCCGGGCCGACACCTTCCCCGGCCTGGGGCCCGACCACCTGCGCGTCGCCGTCCGCGCCCCGGACCGGGCGGCGGTCCTGGCCGAGGCGCTGGCCGGTGCCCTCGCGGCGGTGGCGGCGTGACCGCGCGGGTCGCGGACGTCGTCGCGGCGCTGGAGATGGCCTACCCGCCCGCGCTGGCCCAGGACTGGGACGCCGTCGGCCTGGTCTGCGGGGACCCGGACGATCCGGTCGACCAGGTGCTGGTCGCCGTCGACGCCGTGCCCGAGACGGCCGCGGAGGCGGTCGAGACGGGCGCGCAGGTGCTGGTCACCCACCACCCGCTGCTGCTGCGCGGGGTGCACGGAGTCGGCGCCGACACCCCGAAGGGTGCGCTGCTGCACCGGCTCGTCCGGTCCGGGACGGCGCTGTTCACCGCGCACACCAACGCCGACTCCGCCGACCCGGGCGTGTCCGACGCCCTCGCCGACGCGCTCGGCTTGGCGGTGCACGGCCCGCTGGTGCAGGCCGCCACGCCGCCCCTGGACAAGATCGTCACGTTCGTGCCGACCGGACCGGACATCAGCACCGTGCACGAGGCCCTCGCGGAGGCCGGCGCCGGGCGGATCGGCGACTACAGCCACTGCTCGTTCGCCACCGCCGGCACCGGACAGTTCCGCCCGCTCGACGGCGCGCATCCCACGATCGGCGCGGTCGGGCGGCTCGAACGGGTGGCCGAGACGAAGCTGGAGATGGTGCTGCCGCGGGCACTGCGGTCCGCCGTCGTCGCCGCGCTGCGGGCCGTGCACCCCTACGAGGAACCCGCCTTCGACGTCTTCGAGCTGGGCGACATCCCGTCCACCTGCGGGCTGGGCCGGATCGGGTCGCTGCCCGAGCCCGAACCGCTCGCCGCGTTCACCGCGCGGGTGGCCGCGGCGCTCCCGTCCACGGCGTGGGGGGTGCGCGCGGCGGGTGACCCGCGGCGTCGCGTGCGCTCGGTGGCGGTGTGCGGGGGAGCGGGCGACTCGGCGCTCGGGGCGGCGAGCGCCGCGGGCGTCGACGCCTACGTCACCGCCGACCTGCGCCACCACCCCGCGTCCGAGCACCTGCTCGCCGGCACCGCGCCCGGGCGCCCCACCCCCGCGCTGGTCGACGTCGCGCACTGGGCGTCGGAGTGGCCGTGGTGCGCGCAGGCGGCCGACGTCGTGCGCCGTGAGCTGGGCGGTAGCGTCACCGTCCACGTCTCGCGGCGGCGCACCGATCCCTGGACGGTGGCGGCGCCCGGCAGCTCCACCGACCGCAGGGAGACCACCGCATGAAGGCCGAACCCGCCGCCCAGCTGCGGCTGCTCGACCTCGCCGGGGTCGACGCCGAGCTGACGCGCCTCGCCCACCGCAGGCGCACCCTGCCCGAGCACGCGGCGCTCGCCGACGCCGAGTCGGCCGTCCGGGCCGCGAAGGACGCCCTGGTGCAGAGCGAGACCGCCGCGGGCGATCTCGACCGCGACATCCGCCGCCTGGAACGCGACGTCGAGGCCGTCCGGGCGCGCACCGACCGCGACCGGTCGCTGCTGGCGGGGGCGGGCGTGGGCGCCAAGCAGGCCGCCGACCTCCAGCACGAGCTCGACACCCTCGCGCGCCGCCAGGGCGTGCTGGAGGACGAGCAGCTGGAGATCATGGAGCGACGCGAGGCACTCGGGTCGGACCTGCAGCACGCGGGCGTCGTGCTGGCCGCGGCCGAGCAGACGCTCGCCGAGGTCACCGCGCGGCGCGACACCGAGCTGGCCGACATCGACGCCGCCGCGGTCGGGCGCACCCGGGCCCGCGCCGACGTGGTCGAGGGTGTGCCGGCCGACCTGCTCACCGCCTACGAGCGCAAGCGCGCGCAGCGCGGGGTCGGGGCCGCTGCGCTGCGCGAGCGGCGCTGCCAGGCGTGCCGCCTCGAGCTGGACCGCACCGCCCTGTCGACGCTGCGCAGCGCGCCCGCCGACGAGGTGGTCACGTGCGAGGAGTGCGGCGTCATCCTGGTGCGCACGGCGGAGTCGGGGCTGTGACCGGGACCTCCGCGACGAAGGAGCCGGGAGGTTCCGTCCCGGTCGCGAAGCGGGTGATCGTCGAGGCCGACGGCGGGTCGCGCGGCAACCCCGGTCCGGCCGGGTACGGCGCGGTGGTGCTCGACGCCGGCACCGAGGAGGTGCTGGCCGAGCGTGCCGAGGCGCTCGGGGTGGCCACCAACAACGTGGCCGAGTACCGGGGCCTCATCGCCGGGCTGCGCGCGGCGGTCGAGCTCGGCGCCACCGACGTCGAGGTGCGGATGGACTCCAAGCTCGTCGTGGAGCAGATGTCCGGACGCTGGCAGGTCAAGCATCCCTCGATGAAGCCGCTCGCGCTGGAGGCGGCCGGGCTGGTGCGCGAGCTGGGCTCGGTGCGGTTGCAGTGGGTGCCGCGGGCCCGCAACACCCGCGCGGACGCCCTGGCCAACGCGGCGATGGACGCCCAGGCCGGGCGGTGACGGAGGCCGGCGGGGCCGGTCCTGCGGCGTCCGCGGCCTGGACCGGGCAGGCCGGCGCGCCCACCCGGCTGCTGCTGCTACGCCACGGCCAGACCGAGCTGTCGGCGCAGCGCCGCTACTCCGGCCGCGGCGATCCCGCGCTCACCGCCCTCGGCGAGGCGCAGGCCGCGGGCGCGGCGGCCCGGCTCGCCGCGGTGCGGGGGATCGCGGCCGTGCTGACTTCCCCGCTCACCCGAGCGCGTCGCACCGCGGAGCTTGTCGCCGCCGCGACCGGCGCGCCGCTGGAGGTGCGCCCGGCGCTGATCGAGACGGACTTCGGCGGCTGGGAGGGGCTGACGTTCGCGCAGGCCCGCGCGGGCGACCCCGAGCTGCACGGGGCGTGGGTGGGGGGCCGCGACGTGGCCCCGCCCGGCGGCGAGAGCTTCGCCGACGTGGGCCGGCGGATCGCCGCCGAGCGGGCCGTGATCGTGGCCGCGCACCCGGCGACCACGGTGGTCGTCGTCAGCCACGTGACGCCGATCAAGATCCTGCTGCGCGACGCGCTCGACGCCGGCCCGGCCCTGCTCCACCGGCTGCACCTCGACCTCGCGTCGCTCTCGGTCGTCGAGCTCTATCCCGACGGCGGCACGTCCGTGCGCCTGGTCAACGACACGTCCCATCACCCGTCGACGAGCAGGTAGATCCCGACCGCGAACCCGAGCGCCACGACGCCCCAGCGAAGGACGTTCTCCGGCAACCGGCGGGCGAGCTTCGCGCCGAGGAACCCGCCGGCGAGTGTGGTGGGGGCGAGCAGGGCCACGGCGACCCAGTCCACCGGCGCGGCGACCGCGAAGATCACCACGGTGACCGACGCGATGACGAGGCTCAGCAGCCCCTTGAGGGCGTTGAGCCGCACCAGGCCGTCGTGGGCGCACAGCGCCAGCGTCGCGATGAGGATCACGCCGAGCGCGCCGCCGAAGTAGCCGCCGTAGATCGCGGCGACGAACACCGCCGGCAGCAGCGCCAGGTTGCGGTCCGGCGCGTCGGGTTCGGGTGCCCCGATCCACCGCTTGATCCACGGCTGGGCGGCGAGCAGCGCGCTGGCGGCCAGCACGAGCACCGGGACGACGGTGTCGAACACGTCGCTGGGCAGCACGAGCAGCAGGGCGCAGCCGATCGCCGACCCCACCACGCCCACCGACGACGTCAGCAACGCCCGGCGCCGCTGCCCCCGCAGGTCGCGCCGCGCCCCGGCCACGATGCCGAGGTAGCCGGGCCACTGGGCGACCGAGTTGGTGACGTTGGCCGCCAGCGGCGGGAACCCGACGGCCAGCAGCGCCGGGAACACCAGCAGCGACCCGCCGCCCGCCACGGCGTTGACGGCCCCGGCGAGCAGGCCCGCGACGAGCAGGAACACCAGCGCACCCGGCGAGGACCCGATCACCGGGGCACGCTATCCATCGTGACGGCGGTGCGCCGCGTCGGATGCAGGCGCAGGATGGCGGCATGGACGAACGCGGCGAGGCCCCCGTGAAGGGCAGGGACGAGGGCGGGGACGAGGTGTGCTGGCTGGACCGGCTGTGCCCGGAGTGCGGCGCGATGCCAGCGGGGCCGGCGGGGGCAGCGGGGCCGGCGGGGGCAGCGGGGGCAGCGGCGGAGGAGCCGCGGCGGTGCTGGCGGTGCGGGCGGCTAGAGTCGTCGGCGCGGACGAGCTGGCCGGGCGGCCGCGTCGGCGACTCCGGGTGACCGGGGCCGCCGCCGAGGAAAGTCCGGACTCCGCAGGGCAGGGTGGTTGTCAACGGCAACCCGGGGCGACCCGCGGGACAGTGCCACAGAGAACAGACCGCCGCGCGGCTCCGGCCGCGGGGTAAGGGTGAAACGGTGGTGTAAGAGACCACCAGCACCCCGGGTGACCGGGGTGGCTCGGTAAACCCCACCCGGAGCAAGATCAGGATGCGCCGCCCCGCTGAAACTGGCAGGCGGCGCTGCGCAGGCGTTCGAGGGCGGCCCGTCCGAGCCTGCGGGTAGGTCGCTGGAGCCTGCCGGCGACGGCAGGCCTAGATGGATGGTCGCCGAACGGAGCACCGCGAGGTGCCCGGGAACAGGATCCGGCTTACAGGCCAGCTCGTCCGCCCCAAGCCTGTGAGCTGCGGCGTCGGCGAGCGTGCGCTCGGTCCGGTCGCGAGGCGTCCACACGCAATCTCGACGCCCGCAACCGGCAGCACCACAGCCATGATCGGCAATCGGGGACCGATCACCGTGCCCACCACGGCCGGGCGTCCCGAAACGGTGATCATGGACCGGCCGGCGGGCTGACCTACGGGCAGAGTCGAGCGCGGTGAGCGGGTCGCCCAGCAGCGCGACTCCGGCCGGTACCACCTCGCCGGTGACGAGCCCGGTCGAGATCGACAGGAGGTACGCCGAGACGGGGCGTACATCACGTCGATCTCGACCGTGATCGCGGCCGGCGCGGTGCCCGCCGCGCGCGGCATGCTCGGTGCGTGGCCCACCTCCAGTTCGTCGCGATCATCGTCGAGGACTACGACCCGGCGATCAGGTTCTTCGTCGACGCGCTCGGCTTCGAGCTCGTCGAGGACTCCCCGGCGACGTCGACGCACACCGGTTCGCCACAACGGTGGGGTCGTCGTCCGGCCTCCGGGCGCCGAGACCGGTATCCTCCTCGCGCGGGCCGACGGCGAGGGCCAGGTCGCGGCGGTGGGCGGGCAGATCGCCGGCCGCGTCGGGCTCTTCCTCCAGGTCGAGGACTTCGACGCCGCCCACGAGCGGATGCGCCGAGCAGGCGTCGAGTTCGTCGGGTCGCCCCGCACGGAGCCGTACGGCCGGGTGGCGGTGTTCCTCGACGTCGCCGGGAACCGGTGGGACCTGCTGGGCGCCGCGTGACGCTCGGCGTGGCGTGCCGGCTCCGTCAGCCGCGCGGCTTGTCGTCGCCGTCCTGGTCGGCTTCCTGGTCGGCTTCCTGGTCGGCTTCCTGGTCGGCGAGGTAGCGCTCGACCTCGGCGGCCAGCTCGTCGGCGCTGGGGAGCTCGCCGCCGAGCCCGCCGAGGGACCGCTCGCCCCGACCGGCCGCGACGGCGTCGTACTGCTTCTCCAGCGCCCCGACGACCTGGGCCACCTCCTCGGAGCCCGCGACCTGCTCGGCGATGTCGGCCTCCGCGCGCTCGGCGGCCTTGGACAGCGCCTCGGTGGGCAGGAACAGTCCGGCCGCGAGCCCGACGTGGTCGAGCAGCACGCGCGCGGCCTGCGGGTAGTCCAGCCGCGCGAGGTAGTGCGGGACGTGCACGGCGAAGCCCATGGCGTCGAGGCCGCGCTCGCCGAACCGGAACTCCAGCAGGCTCGCGGCGCTGCCGGGCACCTCGGCGGTGGTGAACCATGCCTGGTGGCCCTCGGTCAGCTCCGGGCGCGTGCCGTGCACCGTGACGCCGATCGGGCGGGTGTGCGGCACGGCCAGCGGGATCGCGGTCATGCCGATCACGAGCCGCACGTTGAGGCGGCGCACGAGCTGCTCGACGGCGGCCACGAACCGTTCCCACTGGGTGTCCGGCTCGGGCCCGGTGAGCAGCAGGTAGTGGGTGCCCGCGGTGTCGGCGAGCGCGACGAGCTCCAGCGCGGGCGCGTGGTAGCCGACCCACCGGTCGGTGTCGAACTGCAACGGCGGGCGCCGGGACCGGTAGTCGACGAGCTGGTCGGCGTCGAACCGGGCCACCGCCTGGGCGTCCTGGCCCTCGCGCAGGGCGGCCAGCGCGAGCCGGGCGGCGTTGCCCGCGTCGACGAACCCGTCGAGCCCGAGCAGCAGCACGGGCTCGGTGAGCTCCGGGGCGTCGCCCGCCACCTGGTACAGCTCGGCCGGCTCCAGCACGGGCTGACCACCTCCCCGTTCGTCGATCGGGCAGCGCCGGGGTGACGCTGCACCCATAGCATCCCGTCCTCGCCCGGTCGGGGCGCAAGATGGGTGGACGTGAGCATCCCCCACGCCGTCCCCACCCGCGCCCGCCGGGCCTACGCCGTGTGGGTCGTCGGGCTCGTGGCCTACCTCTTCGCCGTGCTGCACCGGACGTCGTTCGGGGTCGCGGGGCTCGACGCGGCCGACCGGTTCGCCGCCACCCCGGCGGAGCTGTCGGTCTTCGTCGTGCTCCAGCTGCTCGTCTACGCCGCGCTGCAGGTGCCGGCGGGTTTGCTGCTGGACCGCTTCGGTGCCCGCAACCTCATCGTCATCGGTGCGCTGACGATGGCCGCGGGGCAGGGCGTGCTCGCGGTGGCGCAGAGCCTCCCGCTCGCGATCGCCGCCCGGGTTCTGGTGGGTGCGGGCGACGCATTGACGTTCCTGTCGGTGCTGTCGGTGCTCGTGGCCTGGTTCCCGGCGCGCCGGGTGCCGCTGATGACCCAGCTCACCGGCCTGCTCGGGCAGCTCGGCCAGGTGCTGTCGGCGGTGCCGTTGGCGGCACTGCTGCGCGGCCCGGGCTGGACGTTCGCGTTCGGCTCCGCCGCCGCGCTCGGCGTGGTGGTGGCGGTCGCGGTCGCCGCGGTGGTGCGCGACCGGCCCCCGCACGCGCCCGCGCCGCCGTCGCCGCCCGGGCCGCGGGAGGTGCTGGCGGGGCTGCGCGCCTCGTGGACGGAGCCGGGGACCCGGTTGGGGCTGTGGTCGCACGCGGGCACGCAGTTCTCCGGGACGGTCTTCGCGCTGCTGTGGGGGGTGCCCTACCTCGTCGCGGGCCAGGGGTTCTCGTCCGGTGCGGCGAGCGCGCTGCTCGCCGTCATGGTCGTCGTCGGCATCGGGTACGGGCCGCTGTTCGGGGAGTTCATCGCCCGCCACCCGCTGCGCCGGTCGTCGCTGGTCATCGGGGTGATCCTGGCGACGGCCGCGGTGTGGACGGTGGTGCTCGCGCTGCCGGCGCCCGGGCCGCGCTGGCTGCTGGTGGTGCTCGTCATCGTGCTCGCCGCGGGCGGCCCGGGCTCGATGGTCGGGTTCGACTACGCCCGGACGTTCAACCCGGCGCACCGGCAGGGCTCGGCGGTGGGCATCGTCAACGTCGGTGGGTTCGTGGCGTCGTTGCTGGTGGCGTTCGCGGTCGGGGTGGTGCTGGACGTGGCGGGGGCCTACACCCCCGAGGCGTTCCGGGTGGCGTGGACGGTGCAGTACGCGGTGTGGGCACTCGCGCTGGTCGGCGTGCTGGCGAGCAGGCGCCGGGCGCGGCGCGCGCTCGCCGCCGAGGGGGTCGTGGTGCGCCCGTTGCGCGCGGTGCTCGCGGCCCGGCGGGCCCGGCCGTGACCCTCACGCCGTCGTCGATGATGGAAACGACTATCGTTCAGCCCTTCATCGACCGGGAGGAGCACGGGTGCGCATCGCGTTCGTCGGCAAGGGCGGCAGCGGCAAGACCACCACGGCGGCGATGTTCAGCCGCTACCTCGCCGAGCTCGGGCGCCCGGTGCTGGCGATCGACGCCGACATCAACCAGCACCTGGGCCAGGCCCTCGGCCACGACGGCCCGTCCCCGCGCGCGCTGGGTTCGGACCTGCGGTGGCTCAAGGACCACCTTCGCGGCACCAACCCGCGGATCGCCTCCGCCGACGTGATGATCAAGACGACGCCGCCCGGCCCGGGCTCGCGACTGCTCGACCTCGACCCGTCCGGCGAGCTGCTCCAGCGCTTCGCCGGCGTAGCGGGCGGCGTGCGGCACCTCGTCACCGGCGAGTTCGACGAGGCCGACATCGGCGTGTCCTGCTACCACGCCAAGACCGGCGCGGTCGAGCTCTACCTCAACCACCTGCTCGACGGGCCCGGCGAGTACGTGGTCGTCGACATGACCGCGGGCGCCGACGCCTTCGCGTCCGGCCTGTTCACCCGCTTCGACCTCACCGTGCTGGTCAGCGAGCCCACCCGGCGCGGCGTGGGCGTGTACCGCCAGTACGCCGAGCACGCGACCGGGCACGGCGTGGAGCTCCGGGTGCTGGGCAACAAGATCGCCGGCGGGCCGGGCGGAGCGGCCGACGTCGCGTTCCTGCGCGACGAGCTCGGCGACGCCCTGCTCGGCTGGTTCACCCAGTCCCCCTGGGTGCGCGCGGCCGAGCGCGGCGACGTCGCACCGATCGGCGCGCTCGAACCGGCCAACCTCGCCGTCCTGCGCACGCTGCTCGACGCCCTCGACGCGCGCGAGCGGGACTGGGCCGGGTACCACCGCCGCACCGTCGAGTTCCACCTGCGCAACGCCGCCGCCTGGGCCAACGAGGCCGTCGGCGCCGACCTGGCGGCCCAGGTGGACCCCGATTTCGTCCCGGGCCCTCCTTGCAGCCGGTCGGTCCGGACATGATCGCCTGATCGGTGCCGAACGCGACGCCGAGCGTCGCTTCTCGTGCCCGTTCGACGATCATGGCCCCCGGATCTTTCGGAAACACCGCGGCAGTCCCCCGCGGCACGTCAGCGTGTGCGGCATGGCTCCGTGTCCGGCGATCTCCGTGCTGCAGGCGCGCCAGGACGGCCTGGTGACGTTCGCCCAGGCGGCCGACCACGGCCTGTCGGCGCGCGCCGTTCAGCGACGGGTGCGCAGCGGCGAGTGGCGGTGCGTCGCTCCGCGGGTCTACCTCGGTGCGAGCCACCCGCTGACCGAGCGGGCGCGGGTGCGGGCCGCGTCGCTGTGGGCCGGTGATCCCGGCGTCCTGTCCGGGCCCGCGGCCGCGTGGTGGCACGGCATGCTCACCCGGCCGCCACGGCAGGTCGAGGTCACCATCCCGCGGACGCGCGGCCTCCGCCCGCGGCCGGGCGTCGTCGTGCGACGTCGCGATCTCGACCGGGACGACCTGGCGAAGGTGCGGGGAGTCGCGGTCACCGGCGTTGCGCTGACCGCGTTGGAGACGGCCGCGGCGCTCCCGGACGGGTCGACGTTCCTGGACCGGGCGTTGCAGCACCACGTCGGCTTCCGCCCGGTGTACGCCGCGTACTGCCGCAATCTGGGCGCGCACGGATCCGGGCGGATCGCCGAGCTGTTGATCGCCGCCGCGGACCGGGCCGACTCCGCCGCGGAGCGGGTCCTGACCACGCTCCTGCGGCGGGCCGGCATCGATGGCTGGACGGTGGCGTACCCGTTCGGGCGGTGGACGATCGACCTGGCGTTCCCGGCCGCCCGGCTCGCAGTCGAGGTGGACGGCTGGGCGTGGCACGCGGACGTGGCCCGCTTCCAGGCCGACCGCACCAAGGGCAACGCGCTCGTCCGTGCCGGCTGGGTGCTGCTCCGGTTCACGTGGCACGACCTTGTCGATCGGCCCGAGGATGTCATCAGGCAGGTCGTGGCCGCCCTGGCAACCGTCGGCCCTTCATGATCGTCTGTTCGGCGCCGAACGCGACGCAGAGCGTCGCTTCTCGCACCGCACTGACGATCACGACAGCTGGGTCGCCGGGCCGACGGTCGTGGCCTACTCGGCGAGCAGCCGGTAGATCGCCTTGCGAGCCTCGGTGATCGCGAGGGTCGCGGCGGCGACCTGCTCGGGCGTGCCGGCGGCCGCCACCTGCTGGGCCGCGGCGTGCAGCTGGCCGAGCTGCTCGGCGAGCGCGACGTCGGCGTCGTCGCCGCCGGCGCTCTCCCAGACCGCATCCAGCTCCGCGCGGTGCTCGGCGACATAGACGGTGCCGGCCTCGGTCAGCTCGACGATCCGGCGCCCGGCAGACCGCTCGACGGTGACCAGGCCCTCGTCACGCAGCTGCGACAGCGTCGGGTACACCGAGCCGGGGCTGGGGCGCCACGCCCCGCCGGTGCGCTCGGCGATCTCCTGGAGGATCTCGTAGCCGTGCCGCGGCTGCTCGGCGACGAGCGCCAGCACGGCGAGCCGGATGTCGCCGCGGGAGGTGCGGCGCCCGCGGCCGAAGCCGCGCGGCGGCGGCGGGAAGCCGGGGCCGAAGTGCGGCCCGCGGCGGTGGCCGCGCCGGTGGGCACGCCCGTGGCGGCTCTCCTCGAACTCGGGCCGGTTGGTGCGACGTGCGAAGGGGTGAGCGCCCCGAGGGGCGTGCATGGCGTTCATCTTGTGTCTCCTCGATGTGTGGCGAGCCCGCCTGAGCAGCTCGTGTGCACTCACGATATATCGCGAACGCACGGTAGGTCAATCGCTCAGGCGGAGCCGGCGCGGGCTTGTCCCGGCGAGCCGCTTCTGCGGAGGTGCCTCATCCGCGACGAGGGGGATGATCATGCGTGTCGCTGTCGCCTTCGCGAACCATGATCGTGACGCGGTCCAGATCCTGATCGACGTGCTGCACCGGTTCGGCCGCGAGGTGTGGCCGCCCTCTGGTGGCCCTTTCACGGCTCGGTCGACTTCCGCAGCTCCTCGCCCGACAATCGTGCTGTGCTCCGTCGGGCGCTCGACGCTGTCGCTGCTCGACGCCCTGGTGCGGTTCCGCGAGGCCGGGAGCACGGTCAGGTAGGCACGCACCGACGCCGCGGCCGTCGTGGACATCGTGACCGACATCGAGACCGCACAGCTGCGGGTCTGGCGAGCTCGTCGGCGGCGAGGACTGGTGGCGCGAGATCCTGCACCAGATCCGCAATGCCGCCGTCTTCCTGCAGGCGCTGTCGGATGGTTCGCGCGCCTCCCGAAGCGTGCCGTCTCGAGCGTGCGTACGCCGACGCGTTGGGCGTGCCTGTCCTGCCGGTCCAGGTCGGACCGATCGGCAGCATCCGAACCTGGGACGTGGCACAGCGCCAGGTCATCGACTACCGCAACCGGGACGCCCGTCAGGCCATCCGGCTGGTGGCTGCCGCCATTGCCATGCAGCTGGAGCGGCGGCCGGTACCTGTGCCGGCACCCGCCGAGCCAGATGCACCGTACGGGTGCCTCCGCGGCCATCGAGGTCGACTCGAGCTCGACGACCTCGACCGCCGAGAACAGGGCGACATCCTGCTCGAGCTGCGGGAGCGGCTCGACCGCGAGACCGACCCGGGGGTGCGGGCCGACCTGATCCAGATGCTGCGAGACCTGGGGGATCGGCCCGACGCCGTTCGGATCGTCGTCAACGACGTCGCGGAGCTGGTGGTCCGCTACGAGGCGGGGCAGCTCAGCGGGGGCCGGTGACGTCGGCTCAGTGGGTGAGGCGGTAGAAGCGGAAGAAGTCGTTCTCGACGTCGAGCGCGTGCGCGTCGGCGAACCCGGCGCGGACGGCGTACTCGCGCAGCGTGCCGTGACGCATCACGGTGCCGGTCGCGGCCGAGTCCGGGTGGGCCATCCCGTCGGCCAGGCAGCACAGCAGGCTGTAGCCGTACATGAGGCGCTCGATGTCGTCCCCGGGTGCGGTGAAGACGTCGGCCACCCGCTCGTCCATGATCACGACCGGGGCGGTGTCGGCGGCGAGCGCCCGCGCCGTGGCGAGGAAGCCGACCGGGTCGGGCAGGTCGTGGACGCACTCGAACGCGAACACCGCGTCGTAGCGCTCGCCCGCCGCGACCGCCTCCGCCGGGTCGAGGGCGTGGAAGCGCACCCGGTCGCCGACGCCGGCGTCGGCGGCGGTGCGCCGGGCGGCCTCGATCGACGGGCCGTCCACGTCGTAGCCGTCCACGGTCGCCGCCGGGTAGGCCAGCGCGATCCCGATCGCGGACCAGCCGTGGCCGCAGCCGATGTCGGCGACCCGGCCGCCGGCGCGCAGCGCCGCGTCCACGTCCGGGATCGACGGGAGGTACGTGCTGCCCAGGTCACCGAGGAACATGGGCCGGTTCGCCGCGGCCTGCGCCTCGCGCACGTCGGTGCCGTGCTCGGCCCAGCTCACCCCGCCGCCGGTGCGGTAGGCCTCGACCAGGGCGTCGAGGCGCTTGCCTGCGCCGGCGACGAACTTCGCCAGCGGCAGGATGAAGTCGGGGCTCAGCTCGTCGGCGAGCGGCACCGCGTGCCCGGGGGGAAGGGTGTAGCGGCGGCGCGCGGCGTCCGGCTCGTCGTCGGCGACGAGGATCCCGGTGACGGCCTGCTGCTCCAGCCATTCGCGGGTGTAGCGCTCGGCGGTCCCGGTGCGCGCGGCCAGCGCGGCGGAGGTCAGCGCCCCACCGGCGGCGAGCGCCCGGTAGTAGCCCAGGCGCTCGCCGAGGAAGGCGGCCTGGACGTCCATCGTGGCGAGGACGGCGTTGAACAGCCGCTCCACGAGCGAGTCGGTGGTGTGGGTGTCGACAGTGGTCACAGTGGTCATCCCTCTCAGCGGGTTCGGTGCCACAGGGTGTGGCGCAGGACGGGAACGAAACCGAGCCGTTCGGCTCCGGGGCGGCTGAAGTCGGAGAACACCCCGACGTGCCACAGATCGGGCTCGGCGCGCAGGCGCAGCTGCGCGTGACGCCACCAGTGCCCGTGCCGGCGGGCGGTGGGCACGGTGGCGGCCAGCGCGAACGAGGCGACGCCGTGGGCGACGAACTGCGCGGAGACCGCGACCGGGGCGTCGCCGTCGTGGCTGGTCCACAAGCGCAGGCGCGCGTCGTCGAGCAGCCCGGGTCCGACGAGCGCGCCGGGCCGGGTGAGCGCGACGTCGTCGAGCGGGTAGCCGTCGACGAGCACCCGCTCCCAGGCGGCGAGGGCGCCGGGCGAGCGCACCCGCTCGGGCTCGGGGCCCCGCTGCGCGTCCGGCAGGGGCAGCACCGGCAGGGGCAGCACCGACAGCGGCGGGCGCGCGCACAGCGGCGGGTGACCGGCCAGCTCCCAGCTGCGGGCGCGCAGGTCCGGCGTCGGCCACAGCGACCACAGGTAGACCTCGCCGGCGCCGCCGGTCGTGCGCGCCTCGCTCTCGTCGAGCAGCCCGGCGAGGTCCTCGACGGGCGCGAGCAGCACGGCGGCGTTGAGGAACGCCGCTGGTCGGCCGACGTCGGCGAGCAGGTACCGCTCGTCGCGCACGACGGAGCCGCCGGCGGCCTCGGCGAACGCGGCGCACTGCGCGGCCCAGTGCCGCACCCAGCGCAGGCACAGGGAGTCCGCGTCGCCGAGGTCCGGCTCCCAGCCGGTGGTGAGGTGCGGGACGGTCGTGGTCACAGGAGGCTCCTCGGCGAGGTCGGGACGGCGAGATCAGGCGGGCGGGATGTGGTGGTTGCCGTGGAAGAGGTCCCCCGGGTCCACGGCGCGCTTGACCGCGCGCAGCCGCGCCCAGGTGGGGGCGTCGAAGAACGCGCTCGCGTCCGACGGCTTCTCGACGAAGTTCGGGTACGCCCCGCTCCGCCAGGGCGCCATCGCGGCCTCGATGCGGGCGAGCGCCGCGCGCACGGCGGGCGCGACCGCCGGGTCGGTCAGGTCGGCCGCGACGTCCAGGCAGACCGTGCCGGGCAGGGTTGCGCGCGCACCCGCCCCCGGGGCGACCCGGCCCAGCGCGCCGTCGATGTGGCGCAGCTGCACCATGCTCAGCATCGGGTCGGGGCCGGCGGCGGCGAGCAGCGTGTCGGCGGCCTCGGCGGTCAGTTCGTCGAGCAGCAGGTGCACGCCGAGGTAGGGCAGCGGGTCGGGCGGGTCCATGGCCAGTTCGCCCAGCTCGGACGGCGCGACGTCGGCGAAGGTGTCGATCTCGGGGCCGAGGTCGCGGACCGGGGCGAGCAGTCGCCGCCCCTGCACGCCGTCGCCGGCGAGCACGCCGTAGAACACCGCGAAGGAGCCGCCGCGCACCGGCTCGGGCACCTCGGGGATGTCCGGGAAGTGCAGCTGCGACACCCAGGTGGTGAGCGTGTCGGGCAGCGCGGGCAGCATTCGCCGCCACGTGTGTACGACCTCGGCCACCCGCTCGATGGGGAAGAACATTGTGCCGGCGTGCAGCTGCGGCAGGGCGAACACACGGAACTCCACAGCCGTGACCACGCCGAAGTTGCCGCCGCCGCCGCGCAGCGCCCAGAACAGGTCCGGCTCGCGGCGCGCGTCGACGCGCCGCGCCCGCCCGTCGGCGGTGACCAGCTCGATCGCGGTGACGGCGTTGCCCTGCAGCCCGTACCGGCGACCGAGCCAGCCCATCCCCCCGCCCAGCGAGTAGCCGGCGATGCCGACCTTCGGCGACGAGCCGTGCAGCGCGGCGAGCCCCAGGTCCGACAGTCGCGGCGCGACCTGCTCCCAGCGCACCCCGGCGCCGACCCGGACCCGGCGCTGCGCGGCGTCGATGTGCACCTCCTGCAGTGCGCGGACGTCGACGAGCAGCGAACCGCCCAGATCGGCGTGCGCGCCGAGGTTGTGACCGGTCGACTGGGGTGCGACGCGCAGGCCGCGCGCGTCCGCGTAGGCCACCGCGGCGACCACCTCGGCCACGTCGCGGGGCCGCGCGACGGCGGCCGGGCGGGCATCGACGGTGAGGTTGAACGCCCGGCGCGCGTCGTCGTAGTCGGGATCGGTGGGCGTGACGATCGGGCAGGTCGGCAACGCCGTCGTGGTCCGGATCGTGCTGGTCATCGCGGCCTCCTGGAAGTGGGTCGGCGCCGACGCTAGGAACCGGCGCTGGCAGGCGGCTTGCAGTGCGCTGTCGGCCCGCGGGCTGCCACGATGTGTCCGTGACAGCGGTGGGGGTGCTCGGGCCGCTGCTGGTCGAGGGCCCGGACGGGCCGGTGCGGATCGGGTCGGACCGCCAGCGCCGGCTCCTGGTCGCGCTGGCCGCGCACGCCGGCCGGGTGGTCGGTACGGACCTGCTCACCGAGCTGGTGTGGGGCGTGCCGCCCGCCGACCCGGCCGGCGCGGTGCAGACCAACGTGTCCCGGTTGCGCCGCGTGCTGCCCGCCGCGGTGCGCATCGAGACCGCCCCGGACGGCTACCGGCTCGTCGCGGAGCGGGCCGCGCTGGACACCACGGTGTTCGCCGACCAGGTCGCCGCCGCCGCGACCGACGCCGACGGGCGCCCGGAACGCCTCGCCCGCGCCCTGGAGCTGTGGCGCGGGCATCCCTTCGCCGAACTCGACCACCCTGCGCTCCAGCCGGAGGCCGCTCGGCTGGTCGAGCTGCGCGCCGCCGCCGCCGAGGAGCACGCCGCCGCCCTGCTCGCCGTCGGCCGCGTCGGTGAGGCGGTCGCGGCCGCCGAGTCGATGGTGGTGGCCGAACCGCTGCGCGAGGGCGCGGTCGCCGTGCTGGTACGGGCGCTGGTGGCCGCGGGCCGTCACGTCGAGGCGCTCGCCGCGCTCGCGCGGCTGCGGGAGCGGCTCGCCGAGGAGCTGGGCCTGGACCCGTCGCCGCAACTGCGCGAGCTGGAGGAGCGGGTGCTGCGCCACGAGTTGCCCGCGCCGGTCCGGCGGGACGCACCGGCCCCGACCGCCCCGACCGGGCCGCGGCTGCCGTTGAGCTCGTTCGTCGGGCGGGAGTCCGAGCTGGCCGCGGTCGCCGAGCTCCTGGGCCGGCGCCGGGTCGTCACGCTCTGCGGGCCCGGCGGGGTCGGCAAGACCCGCCTCGCGCTGCACACGGCCGCGCACGTCGCCGACCGCTACGACGACGGCGTGCTCGTCGTCGAGCTGGGCGACGGCGGCCCGGCCGACATCGGGCCCGCCTTCGCCGCGGCCCTGCGCCTGGCCGACGACGGCCGCACCGGCTCCGGTGCCCTCACGGAGCGGGTCGTGGACGTGCTCGCGGTGCGCCGCCAGCTCCTCGTCGTCGACAACTGCGAGCACGTCGCGGACGAGGCGGCCGGGCTGGTCGAGGCGATCGCCGGCGGTGCGCCGGGCGTCGACCTGCTGCTCACCAGCCGCGAACCGCTGCGGGTGGACGCCGAGCACGTCGTGCCGGTCGCGCCGCTCGACCCGCAGGCCGCGGCCGCCCTGCTCACCGACCGGCTCTCCGGTGCCGCGGCGGCTCCCGAGCCGGAGCTCGTACCCGAGCTCTGCCGCCGATTGGACCATCTCCCGCTGGCTCTCGAACTGGCCGCCGGGCGGGCCGCCGCGCTCGGTGTGCGGGGGCTGCTCGACGCGCTGGAGACCGACGGCGCCTTCGAGGTGCTCCGCGGCGGGCGGCGCACCGCCGCGGCGCGGCACCGATCGCTCGTCGACGTCGTCGCGTGGTCGTACAGCCTGCTCGACGAGCGCCGGCGCGTGCTGTTCGAGCGGCTCGCGGTGTTCGCCGGTCCGGTCGAGCGGGTGGCCGTCGCGGCGGTCTGCGGCGATTCCACGGCCCTGCCCGACCTGGTCGAGCGCTCGCTGGTGGTCCGCCACCCGGGCTCGCCCGACCGGTTCGGGATGCTGGAGACGTTGCGGGCGTTCGGTCGTACCCGGCTGGCCCGCGACCCGGGCGCGACGACGCTGCGCTCCGCGCACGCGACGTGGGCGGTGCGGCTGGCCGACGAGGTGGGCGCCGACCGCCGTGGCCCGGGCGAGGCGGCCGCCGTCCACCGTGTCGACGCGCACCTGCCCGACCTGCGCCGGGCCCACGCCTGGCTGTGCGAGCACGGGCCGGTCGATGAGCTGCTGCGGATGTCGGTGCTCTTCGGCGAGCTCGCCTACGTCCGCGGCCGGATCGACCTCGTCCGCCTGGTCGAGGCCGCTCTGGTGGCGGCGGGCGTCCCGGGGCCGGGCACCGTGCCGGCGTCCGCGCACCCGCTCGCGGCGCGGCTCGCGGCGGTGCCGGCGACGTCGGGCTGGCAGCGCGGTGACCTCGACGCCGCCGAGGCCTGGGGACGCCACGCCGTCGCGCTCGCCGCGGCAGCGGGGGATCCCACCGCGGCCTGTTACGGCCACGAGGCGCTGAGCAACACGGCGAGCTTCCGTGGGGACCACGCCGCGGTGCTCCACCACGGCGGACGGGCCCGCGACCTCGCGCGCGCCACGGGCGACGCCGAGTGGGAGGCGCTCGCGCTCATCGATCTCGCCGCCTCGGCCGCCTACGCGGGCGATCCGTCGGCGGCCGGGCACGAGGCGGCGCTCGTCGCGCACGCGCCGCAGCTGCGGTCGCCCACGGGGCGGGCGTGGCTGCACTACGCGCTGGGGGAGCTGCGCGCCGAACGTGGCGACCCGGACGCGGCCGGGTTCCTGCGTACCGCGATCAGCGAGGCCGAGAAGGTCGACTCCGGGTTCGTCGCCGGGGTCGCCCGGCACACGCTGCTCACCTCCGCGGCCCGCGACGGCGACCCGACCACGTCGCTACCGGCGTTCGGCCCGCTGCTCGACCACTGGCACGGCTACGGCGCCTGGACGCAGCTGTGGATCGCGGTCCGGGCCCTGGCCGGCACGCTGTCGCGGCTGGGCCACCACCGCGAGGTGGCCGTGCTGCTCGCCGCAATGGCCGCGAGCGCCCGGGCAACGCGCGTGTACGGGGCCGACGCGGCGCGGCTCGACGCCGTCCGGACCGCCGCCCGCGCCGCGCTCGGTGACGGGTTCGCGGCCGCGACCGCCGAGGGCGCCGCCCTCGGCGACCACGGTGCCATCGCCCTGGCCCGGCGGCTGACCCGCCCCCACCGCTGACCCCGCCGGCCCGGGCGTCCCGCCGAGCGGAACGCCCCCCTTCCCCGCCGGGCACACAGCGGTCAGGCTCGGGCGTATGGGTCGTCCCAGTTCCGCAATCCCGGCCGCCATCGTCGGGCCGGGCAACATCGGTACCGACCTCCTCGCGAAGCTGCGCCGCAGCGCCACCATCGAGGTCGCGTACATGGTCGGGGTCGTCGAGTCCGACGGTCTCGCGCGCGCCCGGGGCCTGGGCGTCGCCGCCTCCGCCGAGGGCGTGGACTGGCTGCTGCGCCAGGACCCGCTGCCCGAGATCGTGTTCGAGGCGACGTCGGCGGCAGCGCACGCCGCGCACGCGCCGCGCTACGCCGAGGCGGGCATCCAGGCCGTCGACCTCACCCCGGCGCACCTCGGCCCGATGGTGTGCCCGCCGGTCAACCTGGGCGAGCATCTGGACGCACCGAACATCAGCATGATCACGTGCGGCGGCCAGGCCACGATCCCGATCGTGCACGCGGTCTCCCGGGTCGTCCCGGTGCCCTACGCGGAGATCGTCGCGTCGGTCGCGTCGGTGAGTGCGGGCCCCGGCACCCGGGCGAACATCGACGAGTTCACCCGCACGACGTCGCGGGCCGTCGCCGAGGTCGGTGGGGCCGAGCGCGGCAAGGCGATCATCATCCTCAACCCCGTCGAGCCACCGATGATCATGCGGGACACGGTGTTCTGCGCGATCGGAGCCGATGCCGACCGCGAGGCGATCGGCGCGTCGATCCACGAGATGGTGGCGGAGGTTCAGCAGTACGTTCCCGGCTACACCCTGCGCGCCGAGCCGCAGTTCGACGACGCCCGGGAGGGCTGGTCGGGCCCTGCTGGATCCTCTTGGGCTCGCGTCGCGGTGTTCCTGGAGGTCAAGGGCAACGGCGACCACCTGCCGCCCTACGCCGGCAACCTCGACATCATGACCGCCGCCGCCGCCCGGGTGGGCGAGCTGCTGGCCGTCAGGAAGCTGGAGGTCCCGGCATGACCCGCCCGACGCTGGCGCACGACGTCCGCATGATCGACACCACGCTGCGCGACGGCAGCCACGCCATGGCGCACCAGTTCACTGAACAGCAGGTCCGCGACACCGTCCGCGCGCTGGACCGCGCCGGCGTCGAGGTCATCGAGGTGACCCACGGCGACGGGCTCGGCGGGTCGAGCTTCAACTACGGCTTCTCGCACACCGACGAGATGACGCTCATCGCCGCCGCCCGCGACGAGGCGCGCCAGGCGAAGATCGCGGTGCTGCTGGTGCCCGGAATCGGCACCTTCGACGACCTCAAGCGGGCCCGCGACGCCGGCGCCGACATGGTGCGGGTGGCCACCCACTGCACCGAGGCCGACGTGTCCCCGCAGCACTTCGCGCTGGCCCGCGAGCTGGGCATGGAGACCGCCGGGTTCCTGATGATGGCCCACCGCACGTCGCCGGAGAACCTCGCGCGCCAGGCCCGGATCATGGTCGACGCCGGCTGCCAGGCGCCCTACTGCACCGACTCGGCGGGCGCGCTGCTCATGCACGAGGCGCGGGCGCGGTTCGAGGCGATGCTCGCCGAGGTGGGCGACGACGCGTGGGTGGGCTACCACGGTCACCAGAACATGTCGTTCGGCGTGGCCAACTCGGTGATCGCCTACGAGGTCGGTGTGCGCTACGTCGACGGCTCGCTGTGCGCGCTGGGTGCCGGGTCGGGCAACTCGCCCACCGAGGTGCTCGCCGCGGTGTTCGACCGGCTCGGCATCGACACCGGGGTGGACGTCGGGGCGCTGCTGGACGCGGCGGAGGAGGTCGTGCGCCCGTACCTGCCGCGCTGGCCGAAGATGGACCGCAACGCGATCGTGCAGGGCTGGGCCGGGGTGTACTCGTCGTTCCTGCTGCACGCCGAGCGCGCGGGCGAGCGCTACAAGGTGCCCACCCACGACCTGC